>JBBQBV010000011.1:0-46640 GCA_038318085.1 Solirubrobacterales bacterium | reverse complement strand
TGACGTGCGCGGCCTTGAGGTCGTACGAGCCGCAGCAGATGTGGAAGAAGCCGGCCGGGAACTTGGTCGGCTGGGCGGTGCTGTCGAAGGCGCCGTGGTCGGCGATCACGTCGACCCGCAGGCCGGTGATCCTGCCGTCCTTCGAGCACATCTCGCTCTTCATCACGTAGTCGCGCGCAAACCCGGTGGACATCAGGTTCTCGGACCGGTTCTCGATCCACTTCACCGGCACGCCGGCGACGATCGATCCGGCGATGGCGCACACGTAGCCCGGATACACCGGCACCTTGTTGCCGAAGCCGCCGCCGATGTCGTTGCACCGGATCCGGATCATGTGCTCCGCCAGGCCGGCCACATGCGCGTAGACCGTGCGGTGGGCGTGCGGCGCCTGGTTGCCGTTGTAGATGTCGAGCTGGCCGGTGTTCGGGTTGAAGTCGGCGATGATCCCGCAGGTCTCCAGCGGCGCCGGGTGGCAGCGCGGATAGATGATGTCGCGCGAGACGATCGTGTCGGCCTCTGCGAATGCGCGGTCGGTCGCCTCCTCGTCACCGGCCTCCCACGTGGGGCTCGCCAGGTTGTCGCGCTGGCCGGCCTTGTCGTCGCGGATCAGCGGCGCGTCGGGGTCGAGCGCCTTGCGCGCGTTCACGATCGCGGGGAGCGGCTCGTACTCGACCTCGATCAGCTGCAGCGCGTCGTTCGCCGAGTACTCGTCGGTTGCGATCACGAAGGCGACCTCCTGACCCTGGAAGCGCACCTTGTCGCCCGCGAGCACTGCCTGCGTGTCGTAGGAGATCGTCGGCATCCACGCCAGGCCCAGCGTCTCGAGGTCCTTGGCGGTGACGACCGCGGCGACGTTTGGGTGCGCGAGCGCGCGCGACGTGTCGATCGAGAGGATCTTCGCGTGCGCGTACGGGCTGCGCAGCATCGCGCCGTGGACCATGCCCGGCAGGCTCATGTCGTCGAGGTAGGTCCCCTGGCCGCGGATGAAGCGCGCGTCCTCCTTGCGCTTGAGGCGGCCGAAGCCGATCGGGCGCTCGGCCCCCGGGCTCGGCAGGTTCTCGATCGTCGTCATGTCGCGGTTCCTTGGGTCGTGGCGCCCTCGTGCTCGGCCGCCCAGCGGATCGCCGAGACGATGTTCTTGTAGCCGGTGCAGCGGCAGATGGCACCGGAGATCGCCGTCCGGATCTCGTGGTCGGTCGGGTCCGGGTTCTCGTCGAGCAGCGCGCGGGCGGTCATCAGCATCCCCGGTGTGCAGAACCCGCACTGCAGCGCGTGGCGCTCGTGAAAGCCCTGCTGGACCGGGTCCAGGACGCCGTCGACCTCCAGCGACTCGACGGTGCGGATCTCGTGGCCCGCGCACATCACGGCGAGGGTCGTGCAGGACTTGATCGGCGTGCCGTCCATCAGCACGACGCAGGCCCCGCAGTTGGAGGTGTCGCAGCCCCAGTGCGTGCCCTTCAGGCCGGCCGTCTCGCGCAGGAAGTGCACGAGCAGCAGCCGCGGCTCGACGTCGGCCGTCACCAGCTCGCCGTTGACCGTTATCGAGATGTCCACTGTCAGGCCTCCTGATCGAGGGCGCGCGCGACGGCGCGGCGCAGGGAGCGTTGGGTGAGGACCCCGGCGAGATGGCGCTTATAGTCGACCGGGCCGCGCCCGTCGGCGCTCGGGGAGCAGTCCTCCGAGGCGATCTCGCCGGCCTGCGCGAAGAGCTCGTCCGAGGGCGCCTCGCCGCGCAGGAGGTCCTCGGCGCGGGTCAGGTGGAGCGTCGTGAGCGCGACGGCGCTCAGCGCGATGCCGACCTCGGCGATCCGGCCGCCGTCGATCCACACGGCGGCGGAGGCCGCGGCGATGGCCCAGTCGCCGGCCCGGCGCTCGACCTTCTCGTGCGCGCTGCCCGCGCTCCCGGCCCGGCGCGGGATGCGGATCTCGGTCAGCACGTCGCCGTCGCCGACCGCCGTCTGGTACGGGCCGACGTGAAACGCGTCCATGCCGACCACGCGCCTGCCCTCGGCGTTGCGGATCAGGACGTCGGCCTTGAGCGCCGAGCAGACGGCGGAGAGGTCCTCGGCCGCGTCGGCCTGGCACAGCGACCCGCCGATCGTGCCGCGATTGCGCACGACGGGATCGGCGATCGTCGTCTCGGCGTCGCGGAAGAGCGGGAGGCGCTCGGCCAGCAGCTCGGACTTGAGCAGGTCAACGTGGCGCGTCAGCGCGCCGATGGCGATGCCGGCCTCCTCCTCGCGGATGTAGGCGAGCTCGGCCAGGTCGTTGATGTCGATCAGGTGCTCGGGGTTGGCGAGCCGCAGCTTCATCATCGGCAGCAGGCTGTGCCCGCCGGCAATGATGCGCGCCTCGGGGCCGAGGCGCTTGAGTGCGGCGATGGCGCCGTCGAGGCTGCTCGCGCGCTCGTACTCAAAGGGTGCCGGAGTCTGCAACTTGAAGCGGACCGCTCTTTCTATGACTCGCGCGAGGGGAGGTGCTTGCGTGGCCCGCCGACGTCCTCGTCTGGGGCGTACTGCACGGGAGCCCCGACCCCGATGGCCGGCGAGCGGTGCACGCCCTTGCGCGGGTCGCCGTAGAGCCGGCGCGAGGCCGAGCTCGACGCCGAGGCGTTGCGGATGGCGGGGCCCGCGGGGTTGGCGGTGGCGATCGGCGCCTCCCGGCCGAGGCGGGCAAGCGTGAGCGTGCCCCGGGTGTAGGTCTCCCCGATGCGCGGCGGCCTGGCGGTCGCGCTGCCCTTGAACTGCCGGAAGCCGGCGGCGGCCGCCCCCGGGTACAGGCCGTCGACGAGGCCGACCGCGTCCTCGAGGCCCGCCTTGCGCACCAGCAGCCCCTCGAGCAGGTCGACCCCGGCGTCGAGCTGGCCGTTAATGGTGTGCACCACCTGGCCGACCGGCTCGGTCTTGCTCACGAGCTCTCCCACGGACCCCGCCACGACGTCGAGCCCGGCGCTGATCCGACGCAGCTGGAGGATCACCGCCACGAGGTAGGCCACGAGGACGGCGATGATCACGACCACGGCGACGAGGGTCACGGCGGGAGCGGCGTCGAGGGCGAGGACGGCGGGCATCAGGCGTCGTCGAGGATCGTGTTCAGCGAGCCGCCGTAGTCGCCGACGACCTCGATGGTCCGCGCCACCTGGCTCTGCGTCGTGAGCAGCAGCGGCACCGCGTCCAGGTCCCTGGACGCGTCGGCGGCGACCGCGGCGATCCGGTCGACCTTCGGCACGATGCTGCGCGTGGCGCCGAGGACGCCGCGCAGCAGGACCACGACGACCGGCGCGATCACGGCGATCAGGACGACGTTGCCGATCCACCAGAGCGTCATCCGGGCCTCCGCTTCGCCACGATCGCGGCCTTGCCGGCGATGCCCGGAAGCGCGGCGAGGATCGTGTCGAACTGCGCGTTGATCGCCTCGACCGCGGGCCTCAGCGGCTGCAGGTGGCCGGACTCGACCCCTTCGAGCGCACGACCGAGCGTGTTGAGGCCGTTGGCGATCGTGGTCAGCCGCCGGCGGACCTCGACGAGCGCGACCGCGAGCACCACGACGACGAGCGCCGCCAGGGCGACGCTCAGGACGGTGAGCAGCGCCGTGCTCATGCTCCGCCGTACCCGTCGGTCAGCGCGTTCATGTAGCCGTCCTGGACGACCGCCTCGTCGACGATCTGGGCCAGGACCGGGGCGGTCGCCTCGAGCTGCGGGATGTACGCGGTGTTGGCCGCGAGGGCCCCGGCGTTCTCCAGCAGGCCGTCGATGGAGCGCTCGACGTCGCGCACGTACTTGATCAGCGCCAGCAGCAGCGCGGTGACGATCAGCGCGGCGACCAGGCCCACGACCAGGCTGAGGCCCCAGTAGCCGTGACCCGAGAGCGCGGCGGGCGGTGCGCTGATCAATGCCCGACCGCGACCTTGCGCAGCGCCCGGGCGGCGTGCAGGATCCTGACCCCGGAGTCGTTGATGCGCGCGATGCCGTCGAGCGCGTCGGTCTGCTCCCGCACGACCTTGACGGCGTCGTCCGCGCCCCCCGCCTGCCGGGCGATCCCCGAAGCCAGGAACACGATCGTCGTCACGATCACCGCAGCCACCAAGATGGCCACGACGCCGAGGGCGATCCCCACGACCCATGCGCTCGACGCGACCGTCAGCACAAGCCCGCCACGCCTTCAACCCACGCCAACGTAGAGCCCCCTTCGTCCATCGCCTCGATCGCGAGATGGTACGTCGCGGCACCCCCGCTGTCCAGCTAGCGGCCGGACTCGAGGTCGGATTGGCGCGACGTGGTGCCGGCATCTTTGAGGTCGGGCTCGGCGTCCGGGGGGCGCTCGGGCCCGCCGTCGGCGACCGCGTCGGCGTTGTCGCCCGCGCTCAGGTCGATCCCGTCCGTGGTCGCCGGCTCGTCGGAGTCGGTCGTCTGCCCGAGCACCGAGCTGTCCAGCTCGGGGTCGTCGGGCAGCAGCTCGCGTGGGGCGTCGGAGCCTCCGAGCTCGGCGGGCACGACGCCCTCGTCCACCTCGCCCCCCCACTGGCCCTTCGCGCGCGACTCCGTCTCGCCCGGCGGCGTCCCGCCTCGCTGCTCGCTCGGCTTCTGCGCGCCCTGCTCGCCTCTCTCAGCCATGACAGCCCTCCTTCGTCCTTTAGATGTCCGAGTCCGGTCTACCCCTCCACGGCGACGTTGACCGTCGAGCAGCGAGCACATCGGATCCGGACCTTCTTGGTCATCTGCACCGCGCTCATCGCGACCGCGAGGACGTTCCCACACCGGACGCAGAGGTAGTCGTCGGGGCCGGTGCCGCGGAAGACGGCCCGGTCGGGCTCATCCTGGACCGCCGTCCCGCCGTCGAAGGGGACCTCGCCCTCGCGGATCTCCCGCATCACCAGCTCCGCCATCTGCGCGTCTCCTCAGATCGTCGCCAGCTTGGCGGCGAACTCCGTGATCAGCCCGTCCAGCACGCCGCCCACGACGCCCTCGCCCATCGACGCCGCCTTGCCGGTGATCTGCGCGGCCGTGTGGATCGTGCCGCCCTCCGGGGCCACCCGGAAATCGACCGTGGCGTTGGCGTGTCCCTGGCCGCCGGCCTCGCGGGACTTGACGCGCATCACCGCGTGGTGGTTGGCGTCGTCGTGCTCGACGACCTCGACCGCGCCGGTGAACGTCATCGCCATCGAACCCATCCGGACCTTGATCTCCGCCTTGGCGGCGTCGGGCGCCGTGCGCTCGATGACCCTGCCGCCCGTCACGCACGGGATCAGGCGATCGAGGTCGAGGATCGCGGCCCACGTCTCGTCGACCGAGGATCCGATCGCGAACGGATGATCAAGCTCCACCATGCTGGCTCTCCTGGTCTCGGGAACGACACGGCGCGTAGGATGCGCCGATGCCCATCCAAGCAGGTACGTACCGGCTGGGACCCGGTGACGGCACCTTGGCGGTGCGGACGGGGCGCACTGGCGCGGCCGCCAAGGCGGGGCACAACCTCCTCATCGGCGTCGCGCAGTGGAGCGCGACGCTGGTCGTGGGCGCGGCTCCGGCGCCGACCACCGTCGAGCTGCGCGCCGACGGCAGCTCGCTGCGCGTGGGCGAGGGGACCGGAGGCATGCAGGCGCTCGGCGACGACGAGGTGGCCAGCATCCACCAGAGCATCGACGACGACGTGCTCAAAAAGACGGAGATCAGCTTCCGCTCGACGGCGGTCGAGTCCCTCGATGGCGGCGATCGCCTCGGCGTGCAGGGGGAGCTCGAGCTGGTCGGCCGCCGCCATCCCGTCGCGTTCGAGCTCGACGCGAGCGCCGCCGGACGGCTGAGCGGCAGCGCCGCCGTCGTTCAGACCGACTGGGGCATCAAGCCCTACTCCGCGCTGTTCGGGGCGCTTAAGGTGGTCGACGCCGTCGAGGTCACGGTCGACGTGGCGCTGCCCGAGCCTCAGGGCTCGCGTCCGGGCCCTCAGTCCGTGTAGGTCGTCTGCCCGTCGAGCCCGCCCTCGACCCCGGGCGGCAGCTCCCCCGTGCCGTGGGCGTAGAGGGCGACGTCCTCGAGCGTCTTGGCGCGGCCGCCTGCGACCCAGGCCCCGCGATCCCACCTCAGGCTCCCGGCGGAGGCCCCGAGCGCCATGCCCGCGAGCAGCTGGCCCTTGGCGCGGATCTTCCCGCAGGCGTTGAGGATCGCCGCCGATGTGCCCTCCGACGGGGCGACGTTGTAACCGTGGCCCACGCCGAAGCGGTCGGTGTCGGTCGGCACCACCTTGACGTCGAGCGCCGGGATGCCGAGCTCACCGGCGACGATCTGCGCGAACTCCCCTTCGTGGCCGGCCGCCTCGGTGGTCAGGCTCAGCACGACCTTGCCGGTCGGGTGGACCCGGAGGAAGACTGCGCGGTAGGCCTCGTTCGCCACGGCCGGCAAGTATGCCATCTCCGCGGGACGCGCGGACGCGCGGTGCGTGGATCGGTCAGGCCGCGAGCTTGCCGCACAGGACAGCGAGCTGGCGCTTCTCGGCGTCGTCGAGCGTGGCGAAGGTGGCCGCGACCCGGCCGGCGTGCTCCGGGTGCAGGCGGTCCACGATCTCGGCCCCGAGCGGCGTCGCGGACACGGCCACGGCCCGGCGGTCGCTCGTCAGCCGTGCGCGGGTGGCGAGGCCGCGGCCGACGAGCGTGTTGACCACCTCCGTGGCGCTCGCCTTCGACGTGCCGAGACTGCGCCGCAGCACGCGCAGCTCGAGCACCCCACCGGCCTCGCGCAGCAGGACGAGGACCGTGAAGCCCGTGGCGCTGATGCCCTCGCGCTCGAGGTCGGCGCCGAGCCGGCGCCGCACCGCGGCCTCCGCCCTCAGGAGCCCGTCGAGCGCGCGGTGCGCGAGCGGATCGTCTTCCACGAGCCTCATGTCTGGCGCGGATCCTACGGACCGACCCGGATAGATTTGCGCACATGGGGAAGGCACTGATCGCCGTCGGGACCTTCCTGTCGCTGTGCTTCGTGATCTTCGGCGGCGTCGTCTACTTCACGCGCCAGGAGGACCGCCTCGCCGTCGACGCGCAGCTCTCGGAGCGGATCACGAAGGCCGTGGCCGGGGCACAGACGCGCGGCGAGGTCGTCGACCTGCGCATCCTCGCGGACTTCGACTTCGATCGGGTGCTCGTCTACGACCCGGGAACGCCGCGGTCGGCGGTCTCCAGGGTGCTGGGCTTCGAGTTCAAGGGCGACCTGCGCTACACGGCGGAGTCCTCGGAGATCTTCGTGTTCACCAACCGCGGAAAGTTCGTGCGCTTCGCGGACTACCGCGGCCGCGGGCGCTTCGCCGGGATCCCGCGGCCGATCGCCTACCTGAGCGCCAACGCCGCGGTCTTCGAGGTGCACGACCTGGTCGCGAGGCCGGGGTAGGGCGCCTCGCTCCGCGGATTCGGCAGGCTGTCGCGGAATGTGGAGGGCCGTGGCGGCCCGGACTCTCTCGCCTACGCCGTCTCTACCGCCTGCGCTGGGCCTTGCGCGCCTGGCGCTGGCGCTTGCCGCGCTCGCGCGCCTTGCGCTTGGCCGCCTGCGCCTCGCGGGCCCTATCCGCGTCGGTCTTGGGCACCTCGCCGCGCTCGACGGCGCGGCGGTCGGACTCGCTGAGGTTGCGGCGGGCGTCGCGCGTGATGAAGACCCCGATGCCGAGGAAGAGGACCGCCACCCCACCCGCGATGCCGAGCAGCAGCGTCCTGCTCACCGAGGACTGGTCCGCCGGGCTCTGGACCGGCGTAGGCGTGGCGGTGGGCGCGGCGGGCGGGGGCGGGAGCGGGCCGAACGGGCTCGACTGCGCGAGCGCCGCGGGCGCCGGCAGGGCGCCCAGCGCGAGCGCGACGGTCACGGTGGCGAGGCGACGCATTCGCGTCGCGATCCTAGACCACTCCCGTGATCGCCCAGCGGCGTCCCCTAAAGCGCGCGGCGCAGGTGAGCAGGCGGACGGCGATGAAGGCGCACAGGGCGGCCCACACCCCCGCAATGCCCCAGCCGGCCGCGTAGGCGACGACGGCGAGGCCGACGCCGACGACCGACGCGGCGACCATCGCGGCGGCGAGAAAGCGCGTGTCACCCGCCCCGATGAGGATGCCGTCGAGCGCGAAGACGGCGCCGCTTGCGGGCATCATCCCGACCAGCAGCGGCCACATGGCGTGGGCTTGGGCGATCACCCGGGGGTCGTCGGTGAAGATCCGCGGCAGGACAGGCTCGAAGACCAGCAGGACGGCCGCGAAGCCGGCGCCCAGCGTCGCCGACCAGCCGATCATCCGCCGCGCCGCCGCATGGGCGCCTCGGGCGTCGGACGCGCCGAGCATGCGGCCGACCATCACCTGGCCGGCGATCGCGATCGCGTCGAGCACCAGGGCGATGAACAGAAACAGCTGGTAGCCGATCTGGTGGGCGCCGAGCGCGGCCGCGCCGACGCGCGCGAGCACCGCCGAGCAGATGACGAACACGCCGAGCAGCGCGGACGTGCGCACCGCGATCTCCCCGCCGACCCGCAGCAGCCGGCGGATGCGCCCGAGGTCGGGCCGTGCCCAGCCCGCCCGCCGCTGGACGACCACGAAGGCCGCGCCCATGCCGAGCTGCGCGATCACCGTCCCGGAAGCCGACCCCGGCAGGCCCCATCCGAAGCCGTAGACGAAGAGCACCTCGAGCACCGCGTTGACCGCGTGTGCGACAAGCAGGATCAGCAGGGGCGTGCGCAGGTCGCCGATGCCGCGCAAAAAACCCTGGCCGGCGCTGGCGAGCATGAACGCAGGTGCTCCGAGGGCGGCGATGCGCAGATACATGACGGCCTGGTCGCGGACGCCGCCCTGCCCGCCCATGAGCGTCGTCAGCGGCGACGCCACCGCGACGGCGACGGCGAGCAGCGCCACGCCGATCCCCAGCGCGAGCCACTGCGCCTGGGACCCGATCCTCGCCGCCTCGTCCTCGCGCCCGCCGCCGTGCAGGCGCGCGACCTGCGCCGTCGTCGAGTACGTGAGGAAGTTGAAGACCGTGAAGCCGCTGGCCAGCGCCGTCGTGGCGAGGGCGAGCGCCGCGAGCTGGGTCGTGCCGATGTGGCCGACGATCGCGGTGTCCACGAGGACGTACAGCGGCTCGGCGGCCAGCGCTCCCAGGGCCGGCAGCGCGAGCCGGACGATCTCCTTGTCATACGGTGAGCGCACGGTGAAGCTGCGTCTCTATCACCACTCCGACGGCGCGCGCATCGCGTACCGCGAGGCCGGCACGGGGCCGCCGCTCGCGCTGATCCACTCCGCGGGCCTGACCCACCGGGAGTTCGAGCCGCTGGTCGAGGAGCTCTCCGATCGCTTCCGGCTCGTGATGCCCGACCTGCCGCTGCACGGCGACTCCGAGGACCGCCCCCGCCATCCCTACACCCACGACTGGCTCGTTGAGGTGCTCGCCGGCTTCATCCGCGAGGCCTGCGGCAATCGCGCCCTCGTGGGCGGCCACGACATCGGGGCGCTGCTGGTCCTGCGGGCGGTGTTGAGCCGGCAGCTGCAGCCGGCGCGCATCGTGCTGCTGCCGTGCGCGCTGCACCGGCGGACGGCGCGCGAGCGCACCGAGCGCGTCGTCCGGATCGCCGCCCGTGCGGGAGCGGTACCCGTGCTCGGGCGCCTGGCCGCGCGCGGCGCCATGGTCGCCTTCCGGCCCGCCGTCGGCGAGGCGCTCTCGGCACGCCGCAACCCGGCCGCGCGCGATCTCATGCGCCACGCGCTCTCCGACCTGCCGCGCAACGGCAACCGCGCGCGCGCCTGGGCCAAGGCCGCCCGCCGTTGGCCGGCCGGCCCGCCCACCGACCTGCTCGAGGCCTACCGCCACATCGAGTGCCCCGTCCTGCTGCTGTGGGCCGACGCGGACCCGGCTCACCCGGTCTCGATCGCCGAGGAGCTGCTCGACCTCCTCCCGGACGCCCAGCTGCGAATCCTCCCAGGCACGGGCTACCTGATGGCCTACGACGACCCGGTCGGCCTCGGTCGGGAGATCGCGGCGTTCTGCCTGTGAGGCCCGCGCAGGGTGCGCGCTAGCGTCCCGGCCATGACAGAGCAGCTATGGGGCGGCGAGACGACGAAGGCCGTCGAGAACTTCCCGATCTCCGGTGAGCGGGTGCCCGTCTCGGTCGTCCGCTGGCTGGGCCGGATCAAGGGCGCGGCGGCGCGCACGAACGCCGACCTCGGGCTCCTCGACGCCGACCTGGCCGAGCGGATCGCCAGGGCGGGCGACGAGGTCGCGGCGGGCAGCCACGACGACCAGTTTCCGATCGACGTGTTCCAGACGGGGTCGGGCACGTCGACGAACATGAACGCCAACGAGGTGCTCGCCAACCTCGCCGGCGAGGGCGTGCACCCGAACGACCACGTCAACATGGGCCAGTCCTCCAACGACGTCTTCCCGAGCGCCGTGCACCTCGCCGCCCTGGGCGAGACGACCGAGGACCTGCTCCCCGCGCTCGACGCGCTCGAGGCCGCGCTGCAGGCCAAGGGCGACGACTTTTCAGACGTCGTCAAGGCCGGCCGCACCCACCTGATGGACGCCGTCCCCGTCACGCTCGGCCAGGAGTTCGCCGGCTACGCCGCGCAGATCCGCCTCGGTGCCCGGCGCGTTCGCAACACGCTTGCGCAGGTCGCGCAGATCCCGCTCGGGGGCACCGCGACCGGCACCGGCCTCAACACGCACCCGGACTTCGCCGCCGGGGTGCGCGCCAGGCTCGGCGAGGCGACCGGCCTCGAGATCCGCGCGCCCGAGGACCCCTTCGAGGCCCAGGCCAACCGCGACGCGCTCGTCGAGCTCTCCGGCGCGCTGAAGGTCCTCGCCGTCTCGCTGACCAAGATCGCCGGCGACCTCGCGCTGATGGGCTCCGGCCCCCGCGCGGGCATCGGCGAGCTGCTGCTGCCCGAGCTGCAGAAGGGCTCCTCGATCATGCCCGGCAAGGTCAACCCGGTCATTCCCGAGGTCGTGCTCCAGGTCAGCGCCCAGGTGATCGGCAACGACACCGCGATCACCATCGGCGGCATGCAGGGCCAGTTCGAGCTCAACGTGCGCATCCCGCTGATCGCGCGCAACCTGCTGCAGTCGATCCACCTGCTCACGACCACGACGACGGCGCTGCGCGAGAAGGTCATCGAGGGGCTCGAGGTCAACCTCGCCGGCTGCGAGGCCAGCGCCGAGGGGACGCTCGCCGTCGCCACCGCGCTGAACCCGTTCATCGGCTACGACAAGGCCGCCGACATCGTCAAGGAGGCGTCCGCGTCCGGCCGCACCCTGCGCGAGGTCGCCCGTGAGCAGGGGGTCGACGAGGAGACGCTCGACGCCGCGCTCGACCTGCGCAGGATCGCCGCCGGGTCGGCCGCGCAGGACTAGTGGATGTGTCCGGAAGGCGTGTCCACTAGGCGGGATCGGCGACGACGACGTTGCGACCGCGGCGCTTGGCCTCGTAAAGCGCCGCGTCGGCGCGGGCGATCAGGTCGTGGCCCGTCTCGGAGTCGGTCAGCATCGCCCAGCCGAGCGACATCGTGAGAGCCAGCGGTCCGGCGGTGGTCGCAAACGGCGGGTCGGCGACGGCCGAGCGGATGCGCTCGGCGATCTCGTCGGCGTGCTCCCGCGAGGCGTCGGGCATGAGCACCACGAACTCCTCGCCGCCCCAGCGCACGGGGAGGTCGCTGGCGCGGACGGCGTGGGTGAGCCGGCGCGCACTCTCGCTGAGGCACTGGTCTCCAACCTCGTGCCCGTGCGCGTCGTTGACGCCCTTGAAGCGGTCGAGGTCGGCGATCAGCACCGCCAGCGAGCGCTCGTAGCGCTGGGACGCCGACACCAGGCGCTCGAGCTCGGAGAACCCGTGCCGGCGGTTGGCCAGGTTGGTCAGGGGGTCGGTCATCGCCTGCTCGGTGAGCTGGAGGTTGACGCTGTGCAGGTCGTCCTGCAGGCGCTTGACGCGGACCGCCGCGCCGACCCGCGCGATCAGCTCCTCGAGCTGGGGCGGCTTGGCCATGAAGTCGTGCGCGCCCCGGCTGAGGCAGGCGGGCGCGTCGCGGTCGACGGCGCCCGTCAGGATGATCACGGGTGGCGGGTGCGCCATCAGCTGGATCGCGTCGAGGACCTCGAGGCCGGAGATGTCGGGCAGCTCGAGGTCGAGCAGGACCGCGTCAACGGGGTGGCTGACCGCCTCGATCGCGCCGCGGCCCGTGGAGGCCCCGATCACCTCGAACGCGTAATGCGAGAGCGACTGCTCGAGGAAGTAGCGAACGGACTCGACGTCGTCGACGACGAGCACGCGTCCGGAGGAGGCGGCTTCGGGCACGAGCGCCGCGACACTACCGAAAACTGGCGGGTTGGCGCCCCCGCAACGGGGCGGCTTACGTCGCCACGGCCACGTACTTGGTCTCCAGGTACTCGTCGATCCCCTCCTTGCCGCCCTCGCGGCCGAAGCCGGACTGCTTGACCCCGCCGAAGGGCGCGGAGGCGTTGGAGACCATGCCCTGGTTGAGGCCGACCATGCCGGTCTCGAGGCCCTCGATCACCCGCAGCGAGCGTTTGAGGTCGTTCGTGTAGACGTAGGCGACGAGGCCGTACTCGGTGTCGTTGGCGGCGGCGATCGCCTCCTGATCGGAGTCAAAGCCCGCCACCGGCGCGACGGGACCGAAGATCTCCTCCCTGAGGAGCCTGGCGTCGTCGGGGACGTCGGCCAGCACCGTCGGCTCGTAGAAGTAGCCGGGGCCGTCGACCGCGTGGCCCCCGACGAGCGCGCGCGCGCCCTTGGACACGGCATCCTCGACGAGCTCTGAGACCTTGTCGCGCTGGGCGTCGTCGATCAGCGGCCCGACCTCGGTGGCGTCGTCGGTGCCGCGGCCGACCTTCATGGCGCCGAGACGGTCGGCCAGCTTGCGCGTGAACTCCTCGCGCACCGACTCGTGCACGTGGAAGCGGTTGGCCGCCGTGCACGCCTCGCCGATGTTGCGCATCTTCGCCAGCAGCGCGCCCTGGACCGCGGCGTCGACGTCGGCGTCCTCGAACACGAGAAACGGCGCGTTGCCCCCGAGCTCCATCGACACCCGCAGCACGCTGTCGGCGGACTGCTTGATCAGCGTCCTGCCGACCGCGGTCGAGCCGGTGAAGGAGAGCTTGCGCAGGCGCGGGTCCGCGAGGATCGGACCGCTGACGTCCTTGGCCGACGACGACGTGATCACGTTCAGGACGCCGCCGGGCAGGCCGGCCTCCGCGAGGATCTGCGCGAGGGCGAACATCGACAGCGGCGTCTGCTTGGCGGGCTTGGCGACCATCGTGCAGCCCGCCGCGATGGCGGGGCCGATCTTGCGCGTGCCCATCGCCATCGGGAAGTTCCAAGGCGTGATGAAGTAGCACGGGCCGACGGGCTGGCGCATGATCAGCACACGGCCCGTGCCCGTGGGCGCGACGGCGTAGCGGCCGTCGATGCGCACGGCCTCCTCGGAGAACCAGCGCAAGAAGTCGGCGGCGTAGGTGATCTCGGCCTTGGACTCCTTGATGGTCTTGCCCATCTCGAGCGTCATCAGCACGGCGAGGTCGTCCGCGCGCTCCGTGATCAGCTCGAACGCCCTGCGCAGGATCTCCCCGCGCTCGCGCGGCGCGCTCGCCGCCCACTCCGCGCGCATCCCGGCGGCCGCGCCGATCGCCGCCTGCGCGTCCTCGGGGGTCGCGTCGGCGACCTCGACGAGCGTCTCGCCCGTCGACGGATCCTCGACGGGCAGCTTCCGCTCCGCGTCGCGCCACTCGCCCCCGATGAAGAGGCCCGTGTTGACGGACTCGAGCACCGCCTGCTCCTGCTTGCCGGTGACGCTCATGCGGCAACCGTCTCCTTTCCGAGCTGGTCCTGCAGGCCGATGTCCTGCGAGTAGTCGATCGGGACCACGACGATCGACGGCTCGTCGAGCTCGAGGGCGGCGGCCAGATGCCGTGGGAAGTCGTCGACGTCCTCGCAGCGGAAGCCGGGCAGGCCGAAGGCCCGGGCGAGCGCCACGAAGTCCGGATTGGTGAAGTCGACCCCGAAGTGCTCGCCGAACTTGTTGTCCTGCTTCCACACGATCGACCCGTACTGCTGGTTCTCCCAGATCACGTTGACCACCGCCGTCTTGAGGCGCCGCGCGGTCTCGAGCTCCTGGCAGTTCATGAGAAAGCCGCCGTCCCCGGAGACCGTGACGACCTTGCGGTCGGGGTGCACGAGCTTGGCGGCGATGCCCGTCGGCAGGGCGATGCCCATCCCGGCCAGGCCGTTGGCGATGAAGACCGTGTTGGGCTCGTACGCCGGGTACAGGCGGGCGATCCACAGCTTGTGCAGGCCGACGTCGGAGATCAGGATGTCCTCGCGCCCGAGCGCCCGGCGGATCTCCCACAGCACGCGCGGTGGGTGCATGGGGAACGCGTCGTCAGAGGCGCCGTCCTGAAAGACCCCGCGCACGAGCTCGTGCAGCCTCGACGGAGTCGTCGTTGCCGGGGCGCCGGTGCCCACGAGGCCCGACATCTTGCGCAGGATCAGGTCGATGTCGCCGATCAGGTCCGACGCCGTGACGAAGTGCTCGTCGACCTCGGCAGAGACCGTGTCGATGCAGACGATCGTCTTGTCGCCGTCGGGGTTCCAGTTGACGGGCGCGTGCTCGACGAGGTCGTAGCCGACGGTGATGATCACGTCCGCGCGGTCGAAGCCGGCCAGGTCGTAGTCGCGCGCCTGCATGCCGACCGTCCCGCGCCAATGCGGGTCGTCGTCGTCGACCACGCCCTTGCCCATGAAAGTCGCCGCCACGCCCATCCCGGTGGCGTGGGCGAAGGCGCGCAGCGCCGGCGCCGCGTCACCGCGCAGCACGCCGTTGCCAGCCAGGATCAGCGGGTGGTCGGCGGCGGCGATGATGTCGGCGGCGTCCTGCAGCTCGTTCTGAGCCGGCTCCGGGCGGCGGCGCTCCTGGCGGTGCGGCAGCGGGTGCTTTGAGACCGGCGCCGCCATGACGTCCTCGGGGAGCTCCAGGTGCGTCGGGCCCGGCTTCTGCGCCTGGGCGACCTTGAAGGCCTTGCGCACCGCCTCACTGATCATCTGCGGGCTGTTGAGCCGCGTGTTCCACTTGGTGATCGGCCGGAACAGGGAGACCACGTCGATGTACTGGTGGCTCTCCTTGTGCGTGCGCTCGAGGTCGCCCTGGCCTGTGAGGGCGACGAGCGGCGAGCGGTCCAGCCATGCGTCGGCGACCCCCGTCATGAGGTTGGTGGCCCCCGGACCGAGCGTGCCGAGGCAGACGCCGGCGCTGTGGGTGAGGCGTCCGAACATGTCGGCCATGTAGGCCCCGCCCTGTTCATGTCGAACCACGACGAATTCGATCGAGGATCTCGCGAGGGCCCGGTTGAGCTCGAGCGTCTCCTCCCCCGGGATGCCGAAGACGTAGCGCACGCCCTCGGCCTCCAGGCACTCGACGAGGAGGTCCGCGGCGTTGCGTTCGTCAGAGAGCACGGCCATGCATCTTCGCAACTCCCTGCCCCGAGGCGTGTCTCGCCTAACGTACGGACGCGTCGCACCCGCATGAGCACATCTCGAGCCATCCACCTGGCGGCCCTGGCCGCCGCCGTCTTGGTGCTGGGCGCCGGCACCGCGGACGCCGCCAGCCGCTTCACGATCCGCGGCGCGGGCTTCGGCCATGGCGTCGGCATGAGCCAGTACGGCGCCTACGGCTACGCCCTGCACGGCTGGACCTACGACAAGATCCTCGCCCACTATTACACGGGCACCGCGCTCGGGCAGGCGGGCTCGAAGACCGTCCGGGTGCTCCTGAAGGGGTCGGTCTCGCGCGCGGCCGTCTCGCACGCCGCCTCGGTCGACGGGCGCAGGCTCAAGCCGTCGTCGGTGTACTACGTGCGCCACGGCTCCGGGTCCGATGTGGTCGCGCTCGTGACGGCCGGCGGGCGGCGGCTCAAGCAGACCACGGGCGTGCTGAAGGTCCGCGGGTCCGGCGGCCAGATCGCTCTCGGCGGCGCCGGCGCCTACCGCGGCAGCCTGGAGTTCCGCGCCTCGGGCGCGCTCGGGGTGCGGGGCGTCAACGCCCTCGGCCTGGAGAGCTACGTGCGCGGAGTCATCTCACGCGAATCCCCCGCGAGCTGGCCGGCCGCGGCGCTCCAAGCGCAGGCCGTCGCCGCGCGCACCTACGCCCTGGCGACCTCCAAGGGCGGTGACGGCTTCGACCAGTACGCCGACACGCGCTCGCAGGTCTACGGCGGCATCTCCGCCGAGACGACGGCGACCGACGCCGCGACGACAGCCACCAAGGGCCAGGTCGTCACCTACGCGGGGTCGCCCGTCGCCACCTACTTCTTCTCCACCTCGGGTGGCCGGACCGAGGACATCGAGAACACGGCGCTCGGCAACGAGCCGCTGCCGTGGCTGAAGTCCGTCGACGATCCCTACGACGACGCCTCGCCCAAGCACCGCTGGGGTCCCTACAAGTGGACGTTCTCGGCGACCGACGCCAAGCTGGGCTCGCTCGTCAAGGGCTCCTTCAGGGGCATCGACGTGATCAGCCGCGGGTCCTCGCCGCGGATCGTGGCGGCGGACCTCGTCGGCTCCGGCGGCCGCACCCGCGTCAGCGGGGCGACCATCCGCGCCCGCCTGGGCCTGTATGACTCCTGGGCCTACTTCACGTCGATCAGGACCGGCGTCGCCCCCAAGGCCGAGCCCGACGCCACCCCGACGCCCGCCACCGGCGGCGCGATGCCCGAGGCGCGCGTGGCCGCCGCCGCGACACACCGCCTCGAGGGCGAGGTGCGCCCCGCGGTCAAGGACGCTGACATCTTCGTCGATCGCCGCGACGGCGGCGAGTGGACCGAGGTGGGCACGGCCGCGACCGACAGCCGGGGCCGCTACGCCTTCCTCGCCGACCGCCCGGGCCGCTACCGCGTCCGCTACCTCGTCGACGTCGGGCCGACGGTGCGCGTGCGGTGACGACTGTGAAGACTTTGCGCCGAGACTGACACAACCCTGCCGCATTGCCGCTGCCGCAGATCAAGGCGCACGTGCACAGCATCGAATGCGACTTCGTCTTCTGGCACAAGCGGCTGATCATCGAAGCCGACGGCTTCGGCTACCACGCCACCCGCGACGGCTTCGAATCAGACCACGCCCGGCGCCTCGCGCTTGCAAGCCCTCGGCTGGCGCGTCGTCGCCGTCACCTACGACCAACTCAACACCCACCACCACCGCACCCGCGCCCAGCTCACCACGATCATCGCTCATCGCTCACTCGTAGAAGCGCATCAGCGTCTCGGCCACGCAGACGGGCTTCTCGGAGCCCTCGCGCTCGTAGGTCATCGTCGCGGTGACCTGGAGGCCGCCGGAGATGTCGGCGATCTCTGAGATCGCGGCCTTCGCGCGGACCTTGGAGCCCACGGGCAGCGGCGCCGGGAAGCGGACCTTGCCGAGGCCGTAGTTGAGGACGAAGTCAAAGCCGCCGAACGTCACGATCTCCTCCATGAGCGCCGGAGACATGGACAGCGTGTAGTAGCCGTGGGCGATCGTGCCGCCGAACGGCGTGTCCTTGGCCCGCTCGGGATCGACGTGGATCCACTGGTGGTCGCCCGTCGCGTCGGCAAAGGCGTCGACGACCGCCTGGGTGACGTCGTGCCAGTCGCTGGCGCCGAGCTCCTCCCCCTCGGCGGACTTGAGCTCCTCGATGCCGTTGATCTCTCGCATGCCCGACATACTGCTGCCTGTGGACGCCCCGCTGCTGCTCGCCGACGCGCCAGGACTGCTCTACCGCGCCTTCTTCGGGATCCCCGACACGATCAAGGGGGCGGACGGCCGCCCGGTCAACGCCCTGCTCGGCTCGGTCAACACCGTGCTGTGGTGCGTGGCGCGCTACAAGCCGCGCGCGGTGGTGTGCTGCTTCGGACAGGAGTCCGCGACCTACCGCACCGACGCCTACCCGCCCTATCACGCCGCGCGGCCCCTGATGCCGGACGACCTGGCGCACCAGTGGTCGCTCGCCCCGCGACTCTTCGAGGCGCTCGGCTGGATGGTGCTGGATTCCGACGAGCTCGAGGCCGACGACATACTCGGCACGTTGGCGCTGGTGGAGGAGGAGGCCGGGGGCGACGCGCTGATCCTCACGGGAGACCGCGACATGTTCCAGTGCGCGACGGACCGGGTCCATGTGCTGATGACGCAGCGGGGTCGCGAGGGGCCGGAGGAGCTGGGCCCGGAGGAGGTCACGAGCCGCTACGGCATCGCGCCCGCCCTGGTCGCCGACTTCATTGCCCTGCGCGGCGACCCGTCGGATGGCATTCCCGGCGCCGCGGGGATCGGGGAGAAGACCGCCGCCGACCTGCTGCGCCGGCACGGCAGCCTCGAGGCAGCGCTCGCCGGTGCGGTGCGTGAGCGGCCGGCCGTGCGCCGGGCGCTGATCGAGCAGGCCGCCCAGCTGCGGATGTTCAAGGATCTGGCGACTCTGCGGAGAATCGGACTCAAGCGCCCCCCGGATGCCCCCACGAACTTCGAGGGCGGCGGCGAGGCGGCCGCCGGATTGGGGATGGTTCGGCTGGCGGAACGCCTGCGAGCCGCTACCTTTCCGGAGTCTGGGGGCTGATCGTCACCGCCCCCGACCCTCCCCTCAGCACCCGAGAACCCCGTGCCGTTCCCTTCGCTCCGCCTGATCTTCCTCACGCTGGTCGCCGCCCTGGTGCTCGTCGCCCCTGCGGAGACGCAGACCTCCGCACCCGCGGCCGGCCCGCCTGAGGCCATTTCCCTCGGCACGGGCTGGCAGCTGAAGTTCGACCCGGCGAACGTCGGGATCAAGAACAACTGGCAGTCCGGCAACTTCAACGAGCCCTGGCAGGACGTCACGGTCCCCCACGTCTTCAACCCCAAGCCCGTCGACAGCGAGTTCCTGGGGACCGTCGGCTGGTACCGGATGCGCCTGCAGACGCCGCAGACGCCGCCCGGCTTTTATTGGGCGCTGAACTTCGAGGGCGCCCGGCGCTCGGCGACGGTGTGGCTCAACGGTCGCCAGATCGGCAGCAACGCAAACCCCTACGAGCCGTTCATCCTGCGCGCCGAGGGCCTGAGGCCCCCGGGCCAGATCAACGACCTCGTCGTGCGCGTGTCCAACAAGCGCTCCGCCAAGCTGCGCGAGGGCTGGTGGAACTGGGGCGGCCTGACCCGCCCGGTCGAGCTCGAGCCCGTCGGCCAGGTCAACTGGGATGACCTGGGCGTGCTCTCCGACGTCAAGTGCGACAAGGCGAACAAGAACTGCCGGGCGATCGCCCGTGCGGACGGCGTGCTCTCCAATCACACCCGGCAGACCGTCTCGCCCACGCTGTCGGTCGCGCTGACCTCGCCGACCGGCGTCGTCTCCACCAGGTCGGTGACGGTGAAGGCCCTCAAGCCCTTCCAGCGCCGCCGCGTCGGGTTCCCGATCGACATCAAGGGCACCCCCGCGCTGTGGTCGCCGGTGCATCCCGACCTGTATCAGTCATCGGTCAAGGTCACGCTCGGCGACACGGTCACGCAGACCGATAAGCGCCACGTGGGCCTGCGCTTCATCCGGGTGCTCAACGGCCAGCTCTACCTCAACGGCCACAAGCTGCAGCTGCGCGGCGCCTCCATCCAGGAGGATCTGCCCGGACGCGGCCCCGCCCTGCGCGACCAGGACATCGAGACGATCGTCTCAGACCTCAAGCGCCTCGGCGCCAACGTCACGCGCGCCCAGTACCCCCTCAACGAGCGGCTGCTGAACCGCTTTGACGAGGAGGGCATCCTCGTCTGGAGCCAGTCGCCGGTCTACCACGACGACGTCGCGCTGCGGACCCGGGCGGGCCGCCAGGCGGCCATCGAGAAGGTCCGCAAGACCGTCCTGTACGCGCGCAACCACCCCGCGGTGATGACGCACTCCGTCGCCAACGAGCTCTCCCCCTACGCCGACTCGATGCCGGGCACGCGGCTGTTCCTGCAGCGCGCCGCCCGCACGGCGCGCAACCTCGACGACACCGTCCCCGCGGCGCTGGACCTGCTCTCCTACCCGAACATCCCGCGCCAGCGCGCCTACGCGGGCTTCGGGCTGCTCGGCATCAACTCCTACTACGGCTGGTACCACGGCAAGCAGGGCGCCCAGTCGACGGCCAGCTTCTCCGGGCTGGCCCCGTTCCTGCGCAGCATGCGCCGCTTGTATCCGCGCCAGGCGCAGATCATCACGGAGTTCGGCGCCGAATCGACCTTCAAGGGCCCTAAGCAGGAGAAGGAGACCTACGCGTTTCAGTCGCACTATGTCAACGAGACGCTGAGGGTCGCCGACGAGATGCCGTGGCTGGCCGGCGCCATCTACTGGACCGCGCGCGAGTTCTACGTCAAGCCGCACTGGGACGGCGGCGCGCGGCGCCACGGGATCAGGCGCGACGCCCTGCACAACAAGGGTCTGATCCGCTACGACGGGACCCCGAAGCCGGCCTTCTTTCAGGCCAGGCGCCAGTTTGCCGGCACGCCCGTCTACGCACCGTAGTGAACCACTTAGTCAGGGCGTGAACTTGACGGTGATGACGTCGCCGTCGGTGATCGCGTAGTCGCGACCTTCCAGACGCAGCGTGCCGCGGTCGCGTGCCGGCGCGTAGCCGCCGGCGTCGACGAGCTTGTCCCAGCCGATGATCTCGGCACGCACGAAGCCCTTCTGGATGTCCGAGTGGATCTGTCCCGCGGCATGCCAGGCGGTGAGCCCGCGGCGCAGGTGCCACGACTGCGCCGGCTTGTCCTCCCCGGCGGTGAAGAACGCGATCAGCTCGAGCAGGCCGAAGGCGCCGCGGACGATGCGCCGAAGGCCCGACTCGCCGACCCCCATCTCCTCGCGCATCAGTGCGGCCTCGTCGTCGTCGAGCTCGGAGAGCTCGGCCTCGATGCGGCTGGAGACGGCGACGGCCGCCGCGCCGTGGGCGGCGGCGTGCTCGGCGACCGCGGCCGGGACCGCGTCAGAGCCCTCATCCACGTTGGCGACGAAGAGCACGGGCTTGCCCGTGAGCGGCGAGAGGTCGCGCATGGCGTTGGGCGCGTCGACCGGGACCGGGACCGTGCGCGCGGGCCTGCCGGCCGAAAGCGCCGCGACGACGGCCGCCAGCCAGCCCTCCTCGGCTTGGAGGGAGCGGTCGCCCCCGCGGGCCTCGCGCACCAGGCGGGCGTGGCGGCGCTCGGCCTGCTCGAGGTCGGCGTAGACGAGCTCGGTCTCGATCGTCTCGATGTCGCGCGCCGGGTCGACGCCGCCGTCCGGATGGATGACGTTGTCGTCGTGATGGGCGCGGACCACGTGCAGGATCGCGTCGGTCTCGCGAATGTTGGCGAGAAACCGGTTGCCCAGGCCCTCGCCCTCGTGCGCGCCGCGGACGAGGCCCGCGATGTCGTGGACCTGCAGCGTGTCCCAGACGATGTTCGAGGCTCCCACCGTCTCGGCGACCCGCACGAGGCGCTCGTCGGTGACCGGCAGGACGGCGACGTTGGGCTCGATCGTCGTGAAGGGGTAGTTGGCCGCCTCGGCTCCCGCCTTCGAGAGGGCGTTGAACAGCGAGGACTTGCCCGCGTTGGGCATCCCGACGATGCCGACCTTCATGCCCGGCCCAGCCTTCCCAGCGCGGAGCCCAGCGCGGCGCCCGCCAGGATGTCGCTCGGATAGTGGACGCCGAGGAACAGCCGGCTGAGCGCCATCGGCACGGCCACGACGTACAGCGCGGCGGGGGGCACCAGCCCGCCGAAGGCCTGCGCGGCCGCGAACGACGACGTCGCGTGCGACGATGGGAACGACAGGCCGGTCGGGGTCGCCATCAGCGCGGGCAGATTCTCGACCACCGGTCGGCGGCGCCCGATCGCGAGCTTGATGCTGGTCGAGGTCAGGTAGGCCGCGCCGACCACCAGCGTGGCGCGCGTCCAGCGCGGGCGGCGCCGCGCGTCCAACAGCCCGCCGGCGGCGCCCAGCCCGAGCCACAGGCCGCCGTGCTCGCCGAGGCTCGAGAACCGGCGCACGACCGCCACGCGGCGCTCCTCGCGGGCCAGCGACCGGATCGCCCGGTAGGCGGAGAGATCGAGGGCGTTCAGCCAGGCGCGAGCCCCGCCCCGGCGCTCCGCCTCTGCGAGCGGCGCGACCGGGTCCAGCGAATCAGAAGCCAATGCGCTGGTCGTCGGACTCCACGCGCAGGTAGATCACCTGGGCGAGGTTCACGAGGACGCTGCCGTCCTCGGACTCGATGTCGCGGAAGCCGGACTCCCCGCCGGTGAGCAGGCCGCGCAGCTCGGAGATCTGCTCGGCCGAGAGCCGCAGGGAGAGGGCTCCGCCGGCGTGGAAGCCGAGGGCGACGCGCTTGGGACGGTCGGACATGTCAGTGAGCCTCCGCAGGCTGGACGATCTCGGTGAGCACCCCGCCGGTGGAGGCGGGGTGAAGGAAGGCGACGCGCGAGCACCGGATGCCCGTGCGCGGGGTCTCGTCGATCAGGCGCACGCCGGCGTCGCGCAGGCCGGCGAGCGCCTGCTCGATGTCGGCGACCTGGTAGGCGACGTGGTGAAGGCCGGGTCCCTTGGAGGCGAGAAATCGTCCCACGGGCGTGTCCTCGCCGAGCGGGCACAGCAGCTCCACGTGGTTCTCGCCGACGTCGAGCAGGACCGCCTCGACGCCCTGCTCGGTCACCGTCTCGCGGTGGGCGAGCGCCATGGCGTAGGAGGACTCGTAGAGCCCGATGGCGGCGTCGAGATCGGCGACGGCGATCCCGACGTGATCGATGCGGCCGAACACGGTGCCAGTCTATGGCGCTGTGACATCGACAGGAGGTTGCCCTCTTGGGGCAACCGGAGGGCGAAATGCACATTCTTCTGATCGCCAATCCCACCGCCGGTGCGGCCGCCGACGACGAGGACCTGGAGGCCGGGCTGCGCCGCCACGGAGCGACCGTCGTGCGCGACGAGGCGCAGGCCGAGCGGGTCGTCGTGTGCGGCGGCGACGGGACCGTCGGGCCGGGCGCGGACGCGGCGGCCAGGCTCGGCGTCCCGCTCGCGGTGATCGCGACCGGCACGGCCAACGACTTCGCGCGCGTGTTGGGCCTGCCGGGTGACCTCGAGGCGTCCATCCGCCTCGCCGCCACGGGCAGGCGGACCCGCCGGCTCGACCTCGGGCGGCTGGACGGGCGGCCGTTCGTCAACGGCGCCAGCGTCGGCCTTGGGCCCGCCGCGGCGCGGCGCGGCGCGCCGCTCAAGCGCGTCCTCGGCCCGCTCGCCTACCCGGCCGGCGCGCTCGCGGCGGGCCTGCTCGACAAGCCCCTGGAGATCACCGCGGCGATCGCGGGGCGCACCGTGTTCTCCGGCGCGGCCTGGCAGGTCATCGTCGCGGTGACCGGCGCTTTCGGCGGCGGGGCGGAGACCGGCGGCGCCGATCCGGGCGACGGCGCCCTCGACCTCGTCGTGCTGCCCGCCGGCCGGCGGGTGCGGCTCGCGCGCCACGCCATCGCGATGCGCCGCGGGACGCTCGCCGGCGAGCCCGGAGTCGTGCACGCCCGCGGCGAGCCGGTGACCCTGCGCCTGCCGCCCGGCACCGCCGTCGACGTCGACGGAGAGCGGACGGAGACGGGCGGGCAGGTGTCGATCCGCACCGACCGCAGCGCGTTTTGCCTCGTGATCGACTGATCCGGCGTAGGACAGCCGTCCAGGCGATGATTGGCATTCCCCTTGGTATGGGAAGCATGGCATTCCGGAAGGGATGCGGTGACCGCAAGGGAAGCGGGAGGCAGTGCAAGGATCGACGTCAGGTGGGGGAGCCGCCGAGCAGCGGTTGCGAGCGGCGTTGGATGCCGCTGCGGACGCCGTCGCCATCCTGGACGAGCATGGCGTGATCTCGGAGTTCAACGCGGTCGCCGCCGAGCTGGCCGGCGTTCCCGCCGAGCGGGCGATCGGCACGGAGCTCGACCTCCTCGCCGTCGCGATGGGCGCCGCCGAGGCGGAGCTCGCCACGATCCGGGACGCCCTGTGCCGCGGGGTGGCCGTCGACTACGAGACGCACCTGGATTCGCCCGCCGGCGTCTCCCAGCACGTGGCCGTGAGCGTGTCCCCCACCCGCAGCGCGGACGGGCGCGTGAACGGGGCGATCGTCATCGCCCGCAGCCTCACCGAGCAGCGCCGCGCGGAGGCGGCGCGCGAGCGCAGGGACGCCCGCACGCGCTTCGTCGCCGACACGTCGCGGGCGCTGGGCGCCTCCCTGGACGTCGAGCTCACCCTCCAGACGATCGGCGACCGGGTCGTGCCGGAGCGGGCCGACATCTGCGTGATCGCCGTCCGCGAGGGGGACGGATTGCGGTCGGCGGCCCTCACCCACGCCGATCCCGCGCAGCGACCGGTGGTCGAGGCGATCTTCGCCGGCAGCATCGCGGCGCCGGCGCCGGGCGGCCTGCTCGCCCGCGTCATGCGCGGCGGGCCCGCAGTGCTGGCGGCGACCTTCGAGGAGCACTCCTTCGCGCACGCGGACCCAGCGACCCGGCGCCGGGTGAAAAAGATGGCCGTGCGGTCGCTCGTGATCGCCCCGCTGCGCGTGCGCTCCGAGCTGCTCGGCGTGCTGTTCGCGGCGACGACGGCGACGTCCGGCCGGCGCCTGGACGACCTTGACGTCGACCTGTTCCAGGACGTCAGCGACCGCGCGGCGCAGGCGCTCGACAACGCCCGGCTCCTGCATGCGGCCCAGGCGGCGGAGGCGCGCTTCCGCGCGGCCTTCGAGCATGCGCCGATCGGCATCGCGCTCGTGCGCCTCGACGCGCAGGGCGCCCCGCGCTACGCCGAGGTCAACCCGGCCCTGTGCGTGATCACCGGCTACGCGCGCGAGGCGCTCGTCGGGCAGCCGGTGGCCGACTTCACGCACCCCGACGACCGCGCGGAGGAGTCCGTGCGCCTCGAGTGGCTCGTCGAGCGCGACCTGCAGGAGGTCTCGGGCGAGAAGCGCCAGCTGCGCGCCGACGGCGAGGTGCGCTGGGTCCACGTCCGCGCCGCCCCGCTCGAGGACGGCGCCTTCGTCGCCCAGATCCAGGACATCACCGAGAGCCGCCGCTTCCAGGAGGAGCTCGAGCACCTCGCCAGCCACGACGCGCTGACCGGGCTGCTCAACCGCCGCCGCTTCGAGGAGGAGCTCGAGCAGACGCTCGCGCACGTGCGCCGTCACGGCGACGGCGCCGCCGTCGTCACGCTCGACATCGACAACTTCAAGCACGTCAACGACACCTACGGCCACCCGGTCGGCGACGAGCTGCTGCGCACCTGCGCACGCGCCCTGGCCGCGCGCGTGCGCACGACGGACCAGATCGGCCGGCTCGGCGGCGACGAGTTCGGCGTGATCCTCACGCGCACGGCGCCCGAGGACGCCGGCGCCGTCGCCCGGGAGCTGCTCGACGAGCTGCGCCGGATCGGCGTCGGCGTCGGGGAGCGCACCGTGCGCGTGACCGCCTCGGCGGGGCTGCGCCTGCTGGAGCCCTCCGACGAGCGCACGGCCGGCGAGCTGCTCGGCGAGGCCGACATGGCGATGTACGACGCCAAGGAGCACGGGCGCGACCGCCTCTCGGTCATCCGCCTGGGCGACCTGCAGCCCGAGCGCGTGCGCCTGCGCATGCGCTGGTCCGAGCGGATCCGCGACGCCCTGGAAGGCGACGGCTTCGTGCTCTTCGAGCAGCCGATCCTGCACCTCGCGCGCGACGAGGTCGACCGCTCGGAGCTGCTGTTGCGGATGGTCGGCGACGCCGGCGAGCCGATCGCGCCGGGGGCCTTCTTACCGATCGCCGAGCGCTACGGGCAGATCCAGGCGATCGACCGCTGGGTCGTCCGCCACGCCATCGCGCTGCTCGCCGAGCGCCAGGCCGCGGGCAGCAGCCTCGGGCTGGAGGTCAACCTCTCAGGCGAGTCGATCTCCGACGCCTCGGTTGTCGACTTCATCGTCTCGGAGATCGGCAACGCCGACATCGACCCGACGGCGCTCGTCTTCGAGGTCACCGAGACGGCGGCGATCGGCAACCTCGAACGGGCGCGTCGGCTCGCGCAGCAGCTCGCCGAGCTGGGCTGCGCCTTCGCCCTCGACGACTTCGGGGCGGGGTTCGGATCGTTCTCCTACCTCAAGCACCTGCCGCTGGACATCATCAAGATCGACGGCGAGTTCGTGCGCCAGCTCCCGCGCAGCCGCCACGACCAGGTCACCGTGCGCGCGATCGTCGACATCGCCGTCGGCCTCGGCAAGGAGACCGTGGCCGAGTTCGTCGAGAACGAGCCGACCCTGAAGCTGCTGCGCAAGCTCGGCGTCGACCGCGCGCAGGGCTACTACATCGGCCACCCGCGCCTCGCCGAGATCCGGCCGGACTTCGGCGCGGTCGGCGCCTACTAGGCGACGCCGGAAGGCTCGGAGCCCTCGATGCGCGGCGTCGCCAGCGCGACGCCGTCGCGGCCGCGCCGCTTGACCTCGTAGACGGCCTGGTCGGCG
The DNA here is from genome assembly GCA_038318085.1 of Solirubrobacterales bacterium. Lineage (GTDB taxonomy): Bacteria > Actinomycetota > Thermoleophilia > Solirubrobacterales > Solirubrobacteraceae > DATLGB01. Next base: position 20,178 of record JBBQBV010000011.1, on the reverse strand, counting down.
CGCTCGAGCAGCTCGGCGTCTGACTCGTCGCCGTCGGCCACGGCGACGCCGATCGAGACGGTGACGCCGAGGCGCTCGCGGGCCTGGGCCTGCAGCTGCCAGGCGACCTCCTGCGGGCTGCCGCGGTCCGCCGTGTCCATCAGCAGCGCGAACTCGTCCCCGCCGAGGCGGAAGGCGCTGGCGCCGCTGGGCGCGACCTCCTCGAGCAGGGCCGCCACCCGGCGCAGGATCTCGTCCCCGGCGGCGTGGCCGCGCGCGTCGTTGACGCCCTTGACGCCGTCGACGTTGGCGAGCACGAGCGCGACCTTGCGGCCGGCCGCGACGGAGGCCTTGCGGCGGCGCGGCAGCCGGCTGTGAAAGCTGCCGCGGTGGCCGAGGCCGGTGAGCGGATCGCGCGCCGCGCGGTCGCGCAGCTCGACGACGGCGGCGAGCCCGCGCAGCTGCGCGGCCGCCTGGACGCCGAGCAGCTCGACGAGCTCCGTGCGCTCGGTATCGGGCGCGAGGGCCGCGCGGTCGACGAGCGCGAGCAAGCCGAGCTTGGCGCGGCCCACCGCCAGTGGGACCACGAGCAGCGCCCCGGCGCCGGACTGGCGCAGCAGATCGAGCGTCGTGCCGCCCCTGCCGGCCGCGGCTGCCATGCTGAGCATGGTCGTTCCCGCGTCCACCCAGGTCGCCATCGTGGCGAGGTGGCCCTTGGAGAGCGCCATGAAATCATCGGCGAAGGGGCCGGCGGCGTGCTGGGCGTGCACGCGGCCTTCGCCGTCGCGCAGGGCGACGAGCACGGACTCCATGCCGGAGACCTCGAGCGCGGCGGCGGCGGCGGCGCGCATGACGGCGTCGGGGTCCTCCATCACGGCGGTGCGGGCGGCGGCGCGGGCGAGCTGCTGCCCGGCGGTGGCCGCATCGGGCACACCGAGCTCGGTCAGCCGCCGCGAGAGCGCGCCGGCGGCCTTCTCGATCTCCGCTCTGGGCGTCTGGCCGATCGGCGTGGCGGACTCCACGTTGAGCACGCCGACGACCCGAGTGGCGAACCTGAGCGGCACGCAGACCTCGGCCTTGACGGCGGTGGCCGAGCCGAGGTACTCGGCGACCGTGGCGACGTCGGAGACGTGGGCGGTCTCGTCCGAGCGGAAGCTCTGGCCGATCAGCCCCGCCTCCGGCGGGAGGCCGTCGTGGACGGCGTAGTAGCCGCGCGCGGCGACGCAGCGCAGGCGGTCGCCCTGCTCGAGGTAGACGGCCGGCATCAGGCCGCGGTGGCAGAGATGTTCGACGACCGCCCCGCAGGCGGCGGCGACGGAGTCGGCCCTGGCGACCTCGAGCTCGAGTCCGCTCAGGCGCCTGAGCGCGGAGGAGCTCAGCGACGACTTGCGCTTGGGCGGGTCGATCGGCGGGACGGAGGGCCACGGCGGGCCGGGCCGGCCGAACAGCCAGCCCTGGGCGAAGTCGACCTGGCTGTCGCGCAGGACGGCGAGCTCCTCCTTGCGCTCGACGCCCTCGGCGACGATGACGGCGCCGACCTCGCGAGCGAAGGCCCCCAGCGCCCGCAGCAGGGCCTGGCGGTTGGCGTCTTTGTCGATCTCGGCCACGAGGCCGCGCGTAAGCTTGAGAAAGTCCGGGCGCAGCTCGACGACGTGCTCGAGCGAGGCGTAGCCCGCGCCGGTGTCGTCGATGGCGACCTGCGCGCCGCGGGCGATCCACGGTGCGAGCCGGGCGCGCAGCTCGGCGTAGTCGGCGATGTCGCACTGCTCGGTGATCTCGATCACCAGGCGCGAGGGCAGCTGGGCGGCCAGCAGGAACAGCCCCGGGTGCTTGAGCGCCTCCGGGCTGATGTTGACGAACAACAGACGGCCCCCGGGCGGCGCCCCAGCGTCCGCCATCGCGCTCCAGCACGCGACCTCGAGGTCCTCGCGCAGCCCGATCTCGGCCGCGGCCGCGAGCGTCACGTCCGGCGGCATGCTGTTGAGCCCCTCCGCGTAGGGGAAGCGGGCGAGGCCCTCGTAGCCGATCGGCTCGAGGTCGCTCAGCCGGACGATCGGCTGGTAGACCGGCTCGATGGCGCCGGGCTCGAGCAGCCGCTGCAGATGGGCGAGCCGCCGCAGGGTCGCGGCAGGCTGCTCCCGGATGGACGACACCATACCCACGCTGATGGCATCGGTCGCCCCGCGGCCGCGCTTGAGAAACGGCCGCGCTGCGCGGACTTCCTGGACGACTGTGTGAGTCTGCTACTCCGGCTCGGCCGCGGCCACGACGCGCAGGTCCGCGGCACCCTTGATCTCGGGGCGCGGGACGTCGGCCATGATGGCGTCGATGTCCTTGCGCTCGAGCATCTCGTTGCGCAGCAGGGCCAAGGCCAGCGCGTCGAGCTTGTCGCGGTGCTCGCGCAGGATCCGCGACGCGGCGCGCATGCCCTCGTCGGCAAGGTGCTGCTGCTCCTCGTCGCGCAGGCGGCGGGTGCGGTCGGAGACCTGGCCGCCCTCGGCGTTGACGCGCAGCGAGTTCAGCGACGTGCCCATCGCGTAGTCGTGGACCATGGAGCGCGAGACGTCCGCCACGCGGTTGAGGTCATCCGACGCCCCGGTCGTCACGGCGCCGAAGACGATCTCCTCCGCCGCGCGGCCGCCGAGCAGGACGACCATGTGGTTGATCAGCTCGTCACGGGTCTTGAGGTAGCGATCCTCCTCGGGCAGGTTGAGCGTGTAGCCCAGGGCCTTGCCGCGCGGGACGATCGAGATCTTGTGGACCTTGTTGACGCCGGGGAGCATCTCGGCGCACAGCGCGTGGCCCGCCTCGTGGAAGGCGACGACCCGGCGCTCGTGGTCGGTCAGCGTGCGGCGCGACTGCATGCCGGCCACGACGCGCTCCAGCGCGGAGTCAAAGTCCTGGTGCAGGATCGCCGGCCGGTCCTGGCGGGCAGCGAAGATCGCCGCCTCGTTGCAGACGTTGGCGAGGTCGGCGCCCGTCAGCCCCGCCGTCTGGCGGGCGATCATCCGCAGGTCGCAGTCGGCGCCGAGCGGCTTGGAGCGCGTGTGCACCCGCAGGATGTCCTCGCGGCCCGCGACGCCCGGGGGCGAGACGAAGATCTGCCGATCGAAGCGGCCCGGGCGCAGCAGCGCCGAGTCGAGCTTCTCGAGCAGGTTGGAGGCGGCGATCACGACGACGTTCTCCGCCGTGCCCATGCCGTCCATCTCGACGAGCATCTGGTTGAGCGTCTGCTCGCGTTCGGAGTTGTTGTCCGAGCCGCGGTGGCCGCCGACGGCGTCGATCTCGTCGATGAAGATGATGGCCGGTGCGGCCTTGCGCGCCTCGGCGAACAGGCGCCGGATGCGGGCGGCGCCGAGGCCGGCGAACATCTCGACGAAGGAGGCCGCCGACTGTGCGAAGAACTGCGCGCCCGCCTCGCGGGCGACGGCCTTGGCCAGCAGCGTCTTGCCGGTGCCGGGCGGTCCGTGCAGCATGATGCCGGCGGGCACCTTGGCGCCGAGCTTGGCGAAGCGCTGGGGATCACGCAGGAACTCCACGACCTCCTGCAGCTCGGCCTTCGCCTCGTCGGCGCCGGCGACGTCCTCCCAGCCGATCGCGGACTTCGCATCCGGCTTGATCTCCTGGGGCTTGGTCTTGGGCATCAGCTTCATCGTGCGCCAGAGGAACAGGACGAGCAGTCCCATGAACAGGATGGGGGCCCACGTGATGATCTTGTCCTGCAGCATGCTCCAGTCGTACCAGTGCGGCAGATCGGGTGCTTGGGTGACGGCGGCGAAGTGGTGCATCCCTGCTCCTTCGTGACCTCGTAGGTACGTCTGCAGTACTACTAAAGCGACTCCTACCCCCCTGACAAGCGCTCGCCTCGGCGCGACGGGCCTTAATGGGTGGTGGACCCCACGCCCTCGGCGCGCAGGATCTCCTCGAGCGCGGCGCGACCCACCTCGAGCTGGCGCTCGTCGGGCTCGCGGGTGCCGATCGCGCGCTGCAGCGCGAAGCCCGGCCGCCGGAAGGCGCGCGCCAGCGGGGTCTGGTCGTGGCGCTCCGCCCAGCCGAACGCCTCGACCGCGATGGCCGTGGAGGCCAGCGCCAGGGCGCCGCCGGCCAGAGCGCTCGGGCGCTCGAGCACGCGCCGCAGGACGAGCGTTCCGGCGAGGTTGGCGGCCATCATCGGCGCGACGAGGTGCGAGCCGCAGCGCTCGTGCTCCTTGGGCGCGTCGCCGGCGTCGCCGCGGTCCTGCTCGTAGGCGGCGATCGCCTTGTGCTCGACCCCGTGGTACTGGGCGACGTCGCCGGCGCGCAGGGTGAAGACGGCCGGCGCCAGCGACACGAGCGCCGCGCCCAGCTCGCCACCCGCGTTGCGGGTGCTGCGGCGCAGGGCGGCGCCCGCGACCGTGGCGCCGACCGTGACGGCGGCGACGGAGGCGTGCTGGAAGGGCAGGCGCGCCTCGGGCAGGCCGCGCTTGACGAGCGGGATGACCGCCATCGCCTCCGCCAGCCGCGCGAGGCCGCGCACGCCCGGGATGCCGTCGGCCCGGCGCAGGCGCGGCTTGTGACCGGACGCCGTCTTGACGGTGCCGTCGGAGGCGCGCACGGCCGCGGCCCAGCGGGTGGGGCCGTGGACGAGCAGCCCGTTGGCGAGGGCCATGCCGCCGAGGCGCAGCTTCTGGGGGGCGTCGGCGTCGGGTGCGGGCTGGGTCATGTCAGAAGGACTTTCGGCAGATGGGCGAAGAACTCCGCGGCGAAGCCGAGGTCGCGGACGTCTATCCGCTCGTCGGCGCCGTGGATGAGCGGCCAGGTCTCATAAAGGGACTGGTGACGCTGCGGGAAGAACCCGTAGGCGACGCACTCCGGGAAGGCGTGGCGCCACCAGCGGGAGTCGGTGAAGGCGGGCAGGACGGTCGGGACGGCCTCGGCGCCCGGGTCGACCTCGCCGACCCAGCCGCAGATCGCGTCCATCAGCGGGGAGGCGACGGGCGAGCGGTTGCCGGCGACCTGCTCGAGCCACTCGATCTCGACCTCGCCGTCGAGGGTGGCGGCGATCCGCTCGCTGACCGCGTCCCCGTCCATCCCGGCCGGAGCGCGGCAGTCCACCTTGAGCTCGGCGGTCGAGGGGACGACGTTGATCTTGTGCGAGGCGCTGATCATCGTCGGCGCCAGCGTCACGTGCAGGTTGGCCGCGACGAGCGGCGCGATGCGCGGCTCCGTGGCCAGGATGCTCTCCAGCGCCCCGGCGGGATCCGCCGGGTCCTCGCCGAGGCCGCGCAACAGCCCGCGGGTCTCGTCGGTCAAATCGAACGGGAGGTCGGCGGCGGACAGGCGCTCCAGCACGGGGACGAGCTTGAGCAGCGCGTTGTCGGCAAGCGCGGGGACGGAGGCATGGCCGGCACGGCCGTGCGTGGAGACCTTGAAGCGGAAGGTTCCCTTCTCGGCGCAGCAGACCCCGTAGAGGCGGCGATCGCCGTAGGGCATCACCGTGCCGGCGCCCTCGTTGAGCAGGTAGTCGCAGCGGGCGAGGTCCGGCCGGTTCTGCGTGAGCCACTGCGCGCCCTGCGACCCGCCCGTCTCCTCGTCGACGACCGCGAACACCCGCAGCTCGCCGCGCGGCGGGCGCCAGCCGGAGCGGGCGAGGCGGGCGGCCGCGACGGCCTCCGCGGCGACCTGGGACTTCATGTCCAGCGCCCCGCGGCCCCAGACGTAGCCGGCGTCCTGGTCGCCGCACCACGGGTCGCGCGACCAGGTCGCGGGGTCGGCGAGCACGGTGTCGGTGTGGCCGAGGTAGCCGAGCACCGGGCCGTCGGCCTCGCCGTGCAGGACCGCCACGAGGTTCGGGCGCTCGGGCGCCGCGCCGGCGAGCTCGCAGTCGAGGCCCGCGTCGGAGAGGTAGGCCTGAAGCCACTGTGCCGCCTCGCGCTCGGCGCCCGGCGGGTTGACCGTGTTGAAGCGGATCAGCTGCGACAGGACGTCGGCGGTCTCCTGCTGGAGGTCCACGGCGGTCAGAACGTGTTTCGAAATGGGCGATGCGCCCGGGGTGGTCGTGGACCAAGCCGGGCGTCGCACGAATCCGAAGGGAATCCCTTTGGGATTTCCGAGGGTTCGGGTGGCGGCCCGGCGCAGTGTCCACGGCCGCATCCGGGTGTGTCGGTATTTCGAAACACGTTCTTAGGTTACGGCCTGCACGATCAGCGAGGCGGCCGCGACGAGCAGCACGCCGGCGATCGCCCGGACGAGCTGGCGCTCGGAGAGGCGACCCGTGAGGCGCGAGCCGAGCAGCGCGCCCGCGACCGAGGGCGCCCCGCCCACCAGGATCAGGTCGAGGTCCGGGGCCGCGCTGGGCAAATGGGCGAGCGCGCCCGCGACGCCGACGAGCAGGCCGACGCTGACGTTCGTCCCGACCGCGCGCCGAGGCGTCTCGCGCACCGAGCGCAGCAGGGCCGGCATGCGCAGGGAGCCCAGGATCAGCCCGACGATGCCGCCCAGGACACCGATCAGACCGCCCGCGAGGATCGCGGCGCGGTAGTCCAGGTCGGGCTCAGCCGCCTCGCGGGCCGCCGGTCGCGGGCCCGGCGTCCAGCGCGCGAGCTCCCAGCCCGAGTACAGCAGGACCGCCGCGATGAACAGCAGCAGCGCGTTCTCGGGCAGCGCGCCGCCCAGCAGGCCGCCCGCGACGGCGCCGGCGATCGACGGCGGCGCCATCACGGCGACCAGGCGCCAGTTCACGCGGCCGGCCCGAATGTGGACGACCGCGGCAGTGCCGGCGGCGATGGCGGAGATCGCCAGGTTCGCTCCCGCTCCGGCAGCGGTCCCGGACGCTGCCAGCAGCGTCGCGGGGAGACGCAGGTTGCCCAGGACGAGGCCGACGAGGCCACCGGCGACCGCGACCGCGAAGCACCACAGCGCGAAGAGGACGAGGGTGAGCGGCTCCATCGGCCATCATCTTGGGGGATGGACCAGCTCTTCGACACGCCGGAGCCCGATCGTGGGCCGGCGGCCGCCGCGCCCGACGCGCCGCTGGCGACGCGCATGCGCCCCAAGACGCTCGACGACGTGGTGGGCCAGCAGCACCTTCTGGGCGAGGGCACGGCGCTGCGCACGGCGATCGAGCAGGGCGCACCGCACTCGATGATCCTGTTCGGGCCGCCCGGGACCGGCAAGACGACGATCGCGCGGCTGGTCGCCCGCCAGGCCGACCACGCGTTCGAGGAGCTCTCGGCCGTCCAGGCGGGGCGGGCCGAGGTGCGCGAGGTCTCAAAGCGCGCCGGTGAGCGCCGGCGCAGCGGCCAGGGCACGGTCTTCTTCCTCGACGAGATCCACCGCTTCAACAAGGCCCAGCAGGACGCCCTGCTGCCGGCGGTGGAGGACGGCACCGTCGTGTTGATCGGGGCGACGACGGAGAACCCGTACTTCGAGGTCAACTCGGCACTGATCTCCCGCACGCGCATCTACGAGCTGCGAGCGCTCGAGGAGGCCGACCTCGTCGCCCTGCTGCGGCGAGCGCTCGACGACGGCATGACGCCGGGGGGGCCGCCCGGCGGCGGGCCACGTGGCGGCGCCGGGCATCCCGGAGGCGGCGGGGTCACCGTCAGCGACGAGGTGCTCGCGTTCCTCGCGGCGCGCGCGGGCGGCGACGCGCGCACGGCGCTCAACGCGCTCGAGCTCGCCTGCGAGACCACGCTGCGCGTCGACGGCGAGTCGCGCGAAGTGTCGATGGCCGACGCCGAGGACGCGCTGCAGCGCAAGGCCGTCCTGTACGACCGCGCGGGCGACAAGCACTACGACTACATCTCGGCCTGGATCAAGGCCACGCGCGGGTCTGACCCGGACGCGTCGCTGTACTACCTGGCGGTGATGATCGAGGGCGGCGAAGACGCGCGCTTCATCATCCGGCGGATGGTGATCCTCGCCTCCGAGGACATCGGCAACGCGGATCCGCAGGCGCTGCAGGTCGCGATCGGGGCCGCGCACGCCGTCGAGCACGTCGGGATGCCCGAGGCGCACTACGCGCTCGCCCAGGCCGCCGTCTACCTCGCCCTGGCACCGAAGTCCGACGCCTCCGGGCGGGCCCTGCACGCCGCCCGCGCCTACGTCCGCGAGCACGGCGCCCGCGATCCGCCGACGCAGATGCGCTCGGCGGCCTACCCCGCGGCCAAGGCACTCGGGCGCGGGCTCGGGTATGCCAACCCGCACCGTGCCGCCCACCGCGTCAACGAGCAGGAGCATCTGCCCGAGGGGCTCGAGGATCTGCGCTTCTACGCCCCGGACGACGCCGAGGGCGACCTGCGCGACCGCCTCGAGCGCGTGCGCCGGGCCCGCGGGCGCTCCGTGTGAGGTCCGCCGGTCCGCCCCGGGCCGCACGCCCGCCGGGTCGCTCCGGGCGCGCGTCGAGCCCGTAGCGTCTGCGCCATGAGCGAGGAGGCAGCCCGTCGCGCGGCAGGTCCCCAGCCCCTGTGGGCGACCGTTCCGCCGGCCGCGCGCGCCCGCTACCTGCGCCGGGCCGCACAGGCGATCCTCGACGAGCTCTCAGAGCTCGCAGAGGTCCTCGGTGTCGAGGCGCGCGTCCCGCGCACCGAGGCGCTGCTCGCGGAGCTGCTGCCGAGCGTCGCCGGCCTGCACGAGCTCGCCGACGACGGCCCGAAGGCGCTCGCCGACCGGCGCCTCGGCCGCGCGGCGGTGCTGCGCGGCGGCCGGCGCGCGGTGCTCTTCCACGCACCCGTCGGCGTCGTGGGGATCCGCGGCGCCGAGGGCTCGCCGTGGGCCGAGGCGGTGCTGGAGGCCGCGGCGGCGTTGCTGGCCGGCAACGGCGTCGTGCTGGCGGCGGCCTCGGAGGTCATAGGGCGGCGCTTCGCGTCCGCGCTGGGCCGGGCCGGGCTGCCGGACGGGCTGCTCTGGGTCGTCGCGCCGGACGCCGACCTGGACGCGTGCGACGCCGTCGTCGAGACCGGCGCCCCTGGGCCGAAGGCCACGATGCTCGTCCTCGACGGCGCCCCGCTGGATCGCACGATCAGCGGCGCGCTGTGGGCCGCGTACGCGCGCGGCGGGCACGGTACGGCCTCGGTGGGGCGCATCGTCGCCGTCCCCACGGCCACCGCCGGCCTGCTCGAGGGCCTCGAGGCCGGCGCCCGCGCCCTGAAGGTCGGCGACCCGCGGGACCCGGCGACCGAGGTGGGACCGCTCGCCTCCGCCGACCAGGTCGCCGCGGTCGAGGTGCTCGTGCGCGAGGCCGAGGCGGCCGGCGCCGCGCGCCTGTGCGGCGGGCCGCTCAGCGGCGCGCTCTACGCACCCGTCCTGCTGCGCAGCGTCCCACCCGGCGCGCGCGTGCTGAGCGACCCGGTGCCGGGCCCGGTCCTCGCCGTCGTCGAGGCCGCCTCGGAGGCCGCCGCGATCACGCTCGCCACCGGAGCGCAGGCCGTGTCCGTCTGGACCGGGGAGCGCGCGCACGGCGAGCGCGTCGCCCGCGCGATCGGCGCCGGCCTCACCTGGGTCAACGAGCACGGCGCCGCGGCGCCCGCGGCGCCCGTCCGCCTCGCCCGCCACACCGACCCCCGCCAGCTCGCCTCCCGCTCGATCCGCCTGCGCAGCGCGCGCTGGCTGCCGTCGGATCCGCGCCTGGTGCGGGCGTCGGAGACGGCCGCGCGCCTGCTCTACGGGCGGGAGAGCGAGCGGTTGGCGGTCCTGCGCTCCGGCGGACCGGCCCTCGCGCGGGTCGCGGTGCGGCTGGCTCGGCAGGGGCTGCGGCGGAGCTGGTGAGCGGGAGCGGCGCGCCCGAGGAGGCCGGCGGCGGACGGCGGGGCCGGTAGGGACGGGGCCGCCTCTTAGTTCCGAACCCCTGGGCGCGGCTGGCTGTGGAACGTTGGGGTCGACTCTCGACCCGATCGTTCCACGGGGGTCGGGCCGTGGAACGCTCGCCTACGCCGCGCGGAGGTCGGCCGCGCGGGCGCTCGGGGCGAGGCGCAGCCTCGGTGGGAGCAGCGGGACGACCACGCGCTTGAGGTACTCCGCGCCGCCGCGCACGGCGGCGCCCCGGACGGGGTCCCAGCTGAAGCCGTACTGCCGGCGGACGTCCGCCGGCAGCAGACCGACGGTGACCTGGTTGACGAGCTCGAGCAGCGGGGTCAGGTGTCGCGGCACGGGAGGGCGCATGACGATCTCGACCGCCAGCTCGCGCGCCTTGGGGCCGACGTGCAGGTCGCCCGAGGCGAGCACGCCCGCGACGTAGGCCTCGAAGGCGTCGATGTCGGCCGGCGTGTGCTTGTAGGGCAGGCCGAAGAGCTTGGCCATCAGGCGGAAGTCCTGCCAGTAGGCGTCCTGCTCGTCGCGCGACAGCGCACCGACGTAGAGCTGGTAGACGAGCAGGTTGGAGTCCACGAGCGTGGCGATGATCCACAGCAGCAGCTCGGGGTCGTCCGCGCGCCAGGGCGTGCCGGCCGCAAAGCGCCCGGCCGGCTCACGCAGGACTCCGCGTACGCGGCGGTGGACCGCGCGCACCGGGCGGGTCGCCGCGTCGGCCTCCTCGCGCGTCCCGAAGCCGATCTCCGCCAGCACCCCGGCGGTCCGCGCCAGGCGCGGGTAGGGCTCGGCGAGCATGGTCGTCGCCTCGAAGAAGCCGGCGAACGCGACCGGATGGGCGGCCTGCATCAGCAGCGCCCGCGGCCCCGCGAGGCCGACCGCCATCTCGCGCTGCACGCGGCGGAGCATCGAGTCGTCGGTGAAGTAGCCGGGTGGCGCCATGTCGCTGTTCACGATACGGGCCTGGAGGCGTTCTGGACTACGCTGGCGCCATGCCAGCCCAGGCCTACGCGGGCAAGGAGTGCGTCTGCCAGTTCCGGCGCGGGATCTGTGACCAGACGTGCGTGCGCGACATGCTCGACACGCCGTTCTACATCGCCTGCCTGCGCCTGACCGGGCGTCGCTGCGTGGTCGTCGGCGGCGGGGACGTCGGCCTGGAGAAGGTCGAGGGCCTGCTCGCGTGCGACGGCCGGGTCGTCCTGATCGCGCCAGAGGCGGGGCCGGAGCTCGAGCGGCTGGCCACCGAGGGCTCGATCGGGTGGGAGCGGCGGGAGTACCGCACGGGCGACCTCGAGGCCACGTTCATCGCCATCGCCGCGACGAGCGACACCGACGTCAACATCCGCGTCTACGACGACGCCGAGCAGCGGGCGATGCTCGTCAACGTCGTCGACGTCCCGCCGCTGTGCAACTTCATCCTCCCCGCCGTCGTGCGCACCGGCCCGCTGGCGATCGCGATCTCGACCGCGGGCGCCTCGCCGGCCCTCGCCAAGCGCATCAAGCGCGAGATCGCCGAGACCTACGGTCCCGAGCACGCCCGCCTGGCCGAGCTGCTCAACGACGTGCGCGGGTGGGCGAAGGGCACCCTGCCGACCTATCAGGACCGCAAGGCGTTCTTCGAGGGAATCGTCAACGGCGAGCCCGACCCCATCGAGCTGCTGCGCGCCGGCGACGAGGACGGCGTGCGCACGCTGATCGACGCCGCGCGCGGCGCTGCCGCCTTCTAAATACGCTGCGCGCTGCATGCGCACCGCCGTCCTCACGGTCTCGACCTCCGTCTCCGCCCGCCGCCACGAGGACCGCTCGGGGCCGGCGCTGGCGGCGCGCGCCGAGGCCGCGGGGTGCGAGATCGTCGCCATGGAGGTCGTCCCGGACGACCGCGCCCTGATCGAGGACCGGCTGCACCACTACGTCGACGCCGGCTGCGACGTGATTCTGACCACCGGCGGCACGGGCTTCACGCCCGACGACGTCACGCCGGAGGCCACCCGCGCCGTCATCGAGCGCGCGGCGCCCGGGATCGCCGAGGCGATGCGCGCCGTCAGCCTCGCCCACACGGAGATGGCGGTGCTCAGCCGCGCGGTCGCCGGCATCCGCGGGCAGACGCTGATCGTGAACTTCCCCGGCTCGCCGAAGGCGGTCCAGGAGTGCTTCGGCGTGCTCGAGCCGGTGCTGGCCCACGCGGTGCGGACGCTGCACGGCGAGTCGCGCCATGACCACTAGCGCCGCCGTCGAGTGCGCCGGCGCGGGGCGGGCGTACGGCGAGCGCGTGGTGCTGCGCGACGTGTCCTTCACGCTTGAGGCCGGGCGCACGCTCGCGGTCTTCGGCGCCAACGGCGCCGGCAAGACGACGCTGCTGCGGATGCTCGCCACGCTGCTGCGACCGCACGCGGGCACCGTACGCGTGCTCGGCTGCGAGCTGCCCAAGCAGGGCTGGCGGGCGCGCGGGCGCCTCGGCCTCGTCGCGCACTCCCCGATGCTCTACGCCGCGCTCTCCGCGCGCGAGAACATGCGCTTCCACGCCCGCCTGCACGGCGTGGGCGCCGAGCGTGCCGAGGCGCTGCTGGCAGCGGTCGGCCTCGCGCTGCGCGGCGACGAGCCCCTGCGCACGCTGTCGCGCGGCATGGTCCAGCGCGTCGCCGTCTGCCGCGCCGTCCTGCACGAGCCCGAGCTGCTGCTGCTCGACGAGCCGTTCGCCAACCTCGACCCGGGCGCGGCCGCCCTGGTCGAGCCGCTGATCGGCCGGGCGAGCGGCGCCACCCGGGTCCTGATCTCCCACGACGTCGACGACGGCCTCGCGGCCGCCGACCTCGTGCTCGGCCTGCGCGCGACGGGCGTGGCCCTGCTCGCCCCGGCCGCAGAGGTCACCGCGGCCGACGTGCGGGAGCTGTACCGGTGAGGACGGCGGTCGGCGCGCTCGTGCGCAAGGACCTGCAGGCGGAGCTGCGCTCGTTCGAGGCGGTCCCGGCCATGCTCATGTTCACCGTCAGCGCGTTCGTGCTGTTTCACTTCGGCCTGGACCGCGCCGCGCTCGCGGGCGACCTGGCCTCCGGCGTGCTGTGGGTCACGCTCCTGCTGGCGGCCGTGCTGGGCATGAACCGGCTGTTCGTGACCGAGCGCGAGGAGGGCGGCTTCGACGCGTTTCTGCTCGCGCCCGTCGACCGCACCGCGATGTTCGTCGCCAAGGCGCTCGTGCTGTTCGGCTTCCTCGTCGTCGTCGAGATCGTGGCCGTCGCGGCCTTCGCGCTGCTGCTGCTGTCTCCGGGCCTCGGCCAGGCGCTTCCCGGCCTGCCGCTCGTGCTGGTCGAAGCCGACGTCGGGCTGGCCGTGATCGGCACGCTCGTCGGTGCGCTGGCGGTCCAGACGCGCGCGCGAGACCTGATCGTCCCGTTGCTCGCGCTGCCGCTGAGCATCCCGTTGCTGATCGCCGGCGCGAGCGCCACCGCGCCGCTGCTGGCCGAAGGGGGCGCCGGAGCCCTGCAGGGGCGCTGGCTGGCGATCCTTGCGCTGTACGATGTGGTCTTCGGACTGCTGTCCTACGCCGTCTTCGACTTCCTCCTAGAGGACTGACCCCATCTTCGGCCGCGGCCTCAAGCTCTACGCCATCGCCTCCGCCGTCGCGCTCACGACGGCCTTCGCCCTTGTCTTCTTCTACGCGCCGGTCGACGCCGACCAGGGCTTCGTGCAGAAGATCTTCTACGTGCACGTCCCGCTGGCCATCGTCGCGCTGGCCGGCTTCGTCGTGGGCGGGATCTACGGCATCCGCTTCTTGCGCACGGGCGACCGCGCCCACGACCTGCGCTCCTACGTCGCGATCCACATGTCGCTGATCTTCGGCGTCGGCGCGCTGCTGACGGGCTCGATCTGGGCGCGCGCCGCGTGGGGGCACTGGTGGCTGTGGGACGAGCCGACGCTCGTGTCGTTTCTGATCGTCTTCCTGCTGTACGCCTGCTACCAGCCGCTGCGCTTCTCGATCGAGGACCCGGAGCGCCAGGCGCGCTACGCCGCGGTCTTCGCGATCGTCGGCGGCGCGTTCGTCCCGCTGAACTTCATGGCCGTGCGCGCGGCGCAGTCGTTCGCGCACCCGCGCACGCTGAGCCACACGACGAGCCTGCCGGGGTCCGTGCTCGTGACCTTCTTGCTGGCGATCGCCGCGATCGGCCTGCTCTTCACGACCCTGTGCAAGTACGAGCTGACCGCCAAGGCGGCGCGGATGCAGCTGCGCCGGCTCAAGCGCCGCCTGTCCGGCGAGGCCGTGGTCACCCTCGACCAGGGGCGCTCTGCGGCGCCCCAGCAGCTCTGATGCCCGCCCTGCCGCTCGGCGAGGCGGGCAAGTACGTCGCCGCCGCGTACCTGGTCTTTCTCGCCCTGGTGCTGATCTACGTGGCGATCATGGCCGTCCGCCTGGCGCGCGTCGCCCGCGACGTGCAGGAGATCTCCGAGCTGCTCGACGCCGGATCGGAAACGGTCGGGCCCGACCGCGAGACAGTGAGCTCGTGAGCGAGCTCCTCCTTCTCGGGACGTCGTACAAGACCGCGCCGCTGGCGCTGCGCGAGCGCATCGCGCTGACCGACACCGGCGCCGAGAAGCTGCTGGGCGAGCTGCTCGGCGCGCCCGACGTGCACGAGGCGGTGGTGCTCTCCACCTGCAACCGCACCGAGCTCTACCTCGTCGTCGGCGACCCGGTGGAGGCCGAGAGCGCGGTCGTCGCCCAGCTCGCGCGGCGGGCCGGCCTGCGCCCCACCGAGCTGCTCGAAGGCGTCTACTCCGAGCGCAACTGCGAGGCCGCGCGGCACCTGTACCGCGTCGCCGGCGGCCTGGAGTCGATGGTCGTCGGCGAGGCCGAGGTCCAGGGCCAGATCAAGCGCGCCTACGAGCTGGCGCTCGGCGCCCGCAGCACCGGGCCGCTGACGAACAAGCTCTTCCGCGCTGCGCTTGAGACCGGCAAGCGGGTGCGCTCGGAGACGGCGATCGGCGAGGGGCGCAACAGCGTCGCCTCGGTCGCCGTCGACCTCGCCCGCGACGCCCTCGGCGACCTGGCCGACCGGCGCACGCTGATCGTCGGCGCCGGCGAGACCGCCGAGCTGACCGCCCAGGCGCTGCACGAGCGCGGCGTCGACACGCTGTTCGTCGCCAACCGCCGCCGCGAGCGCGCCGCGTCGCTCGCCCTGCGCTTCGGCGGCTCGACGCTCGCCTTCGACGAACTGCCGGCCGAGCTGCTGCGAGCGGACATCGTCGTCGCCTCCACCTCGTCTCCGCACGCGCTGATCGAGTCCGAGGTGCTCGCCGACGTCATGGCCGAGCGCCGCGGCCGCCCGCTGCTGCTCATCGACCTCGCGGTGCCGCGCGACATCGACCCCGCCTGCGGCGGGCTGCCGGGCGTCACGCTCGCCAACATCGACGACCTGCGCGCCACGGTCGAGCGCCACACGCAGGTGCGCCGCAGCCAGGCGCGCCTGGCCGAGGGCATCGTCGAGCAGGAGATCGCGGGCTTCGCCGGCTGGCTGGGCTCGCTCGAGGTCGTCCCGACCATCGCCGCCCTGCGCGCGCACGCCGACGCCGTGGTGGACTCCGTGCTCGCCGAGAACGCCGGCCGCTGGGAATCGCCGAGCGAGAAGGACCGCGCGCGCGTCGAGGCGGTCGCCAAGGCCGTCGCGAACCGCCTGCTGCACGAGCCGATCCTGCAGGTCAAGCAGTCGGCCGGCGGCGGCCAGCGCCACGCGCGCATGCACGTCCTGCGCGAGCTGTTCGGGCTCTCCGAGCCCGCCGCGACGGAGGGCGAGCCCGCCGACGTCCGGCCCCTCCGGGCCTCTTGAAGACGCTGCGCGTCGGGACGCGCGCGAGCCCGCTGGCGCTGGCGCAGGCGGGCTGGGTCGCCGAGCGGCTGGAGGGTGGCGTCGAGCTGGTCACCCTGCGCACGAGCGGGGACGCCGGGGGCGGCCCAGAGGACAAGTCGCGCTGGGTCGACACGATCGAGGCCGCGCTGGTGGCGGGCGAGATCGACCTCGCCGTGCACTCGGCCAAGGACGTGCCGGGCGACCTCGCCGCCGGGACCGAGATCGTCGCCGTGCCCCCGCGCGAGGACCCGCGCGACCTGCTGATCGGCGCGGTGGGGCCAGGCGCGCGCGTGGGCACCGCCTCGCTGCGCCGGCGCGCGCAGCTGGCCGCGTGGCGAGAGGATCTGCAGGTCGTCGACCTGGGCGGAAACGTCGACACCCGGCTGCGCAAGTGGCGCGGGGGGGAGGTCGAGGCGCTCGTGCTGGCCCGCGCCGGGCTGCTGCGTCTCGCGGATCCGTCCCACCCCGCCGGGACCGTGCTCGACGCGCCCGTGTTCGTGCCGGCGGCGGGCCAGGGCGCCCTGGCGCTGCAGGCTCGCTGCGACGACGACGCCACGCGCGCCGCGACGCTGCCCGTCCACGATCCCGGCGCGCTGGCCTGCCTGATGGCCGAGCGCGCCGCCGTGCGCGTGCTCGGGGCCTCCTGCCACACACCGGTGGGCGTCCACGCCGACGGCCGCTGCACGCGCGGGTTCGTCGGCGCCGTCGACGGCTCCTCCTGGGTGCTCGACGCGGTTTCAGGGCTCGACGGCGAGGGCCTGGCGCAGCGCATGCTCACGGCGGGCGCGCGGGAGCTGCTCGCATGACGGCCTACCTCGTCGGCGCCGGGCCCGGCGACCGCGGTCTGCTCACCCTGCGCGCCGCCGAGCTGATCGCACGCGCCGACGTGATCCTCTACGACCTGCTGATCGGTGCCGACGCGCTCAGCGGCGCGCGCGCCGACGCCGAGTTGATCTACGTCGGCAAGCAGGGCGGCGGGGAGCAGGTTCCCCAGGACGCCACCAACACGCTGCTGCTCGAGCACGCGCGCAGCGGCAGGACGGTGGTGCGCCTGAAGGGCGGCGACCCGTTCGTCTTCGGCCGCGGCGGCGAGGAGGCGCTCGCGCTGCGGGCGGCGGGCATCCCGTTCGAGGTCGTGCCCGGCATCACCGCCGGCCTCGCGGCGCCGGCCTACGCCGGCCTTCCGGTCACCCAGCGCGAGATGTCCAGCGCGGTCGCGTTCGTCACGGGCCACGAGAACCCCGCCAAGCCCGAGACGGCGCTGGACTGGCCCGCCCTGGCGCGCTTCCCCGGCACGCTCGTCTTCTACATGGGCGTGGGCTCGCTAGAGCGCATCGCGACGCGCCTCGTGGAGGGCGGACGCTCGGCCGACGAGCCCGTCGCGATCGTCGAGCGCGGCACGCTGCCCGGCCAGCGCACGACGCTCGCCACGCTGGCGACCGTCGCCAAGCGCGCCGCCGAGGCCGGGGTCCGCGCCCCGGCGATCACCGTGGTCGGAGCGGTCGCCGCCCTGCCGGAGCAGCTCGCGTGGCTCGAGGCCCGCCCGCTGCACGGCACGCGCGTCGCCGTCACCCGGGCGCGGGCCCAGGCGGGCCCGCTGGCCGCGCGGCTGCGCGAGCTCGGCGCCGAGGTGGTCGAGGCACCCGCGATCCGCACGCGCTCGCTGCGCGCCGAGCTGCCGAGGCTCACCGGGTCCGACCTGATCGTCGTGAGCTCCCCCAACGGCGCCCACGAGCTGTTCGCGGCCCTCGAGCGCTCCGGCCGCGACGCCCGCGCGCTGGCCGGGCACCGGGTGGCCGCGCTGGGGCCGGGCACCGCGCGGGCCCTGCGCGAGCACGGCGTGATCGCCGACGTCGTCCCCGCGCGCGCCGTCGCGGAGGGGATGATCGAGGCGCTCGAGGCCCTCCCCATCGCCCGCGCCCTTATCGTGCGGGCCCGCGAGGGCCGCGACGCGCTGCCCGACGCCCTGCGCGAGCGGGGCGTCGAGGTCGTCGTGCTCGCCCTCTACGAGACGGTCGCGGAGCGCCTCGACGCCGGCACGCTGGCCGCGGCGGCAGCCGCGGACTGGATCACCTTCACCTCCGCGTCGACGGTGCGCTTCCTCGCCGAGGCCGCGGGCGGCGCGGTGCCGGAGGGCCCGCGCCTGGCCTCGATCGGGCCCGCCACGAGCGCGGCGCTGCGCGAGCACGGGCGCGAGCCCGACCTCGAGGCCGACCCCCACACCCCGGACGGCCTCGTCGACGCGCTGGTCAACGCTGGTTGACTTCTGCGGGTCGGTCAACTACGGTTGACCGCATGTCGACCGCCGGCGCGACCGAGCCGAGCCCCGAGGACGCCTTGGCCGCCGTCGCCGCGCTGCGCCGGCTGGCCGACCGCGTCGAGGACGACGCCGTCGAACGAGCGCTGCGCGACCGCTGGACCTGGGCGAAGGTGGCCGAGGCGCTCGGCGTGACCAGGCAGGCGGTCCACAAGAAGCATGCCAACCGGCTGAAGAAGGATTGATGTTCGAGCGCTTCACGAACGATGCGCGCCGGATCGTGCTGCAGGCGGCCGAGGTGGAAGTCGCGGCGCTCGGCGCCTCGACGATCGAGTCCGAGCACCTGCTGCTGGCCCTCAGCGACACGATCGGGGTCGGGCACGACGTGCTCCTGGACGCCCTGGAGCTGGAGACCGCCGCCAGCCTCGACGCGGTCGGGGTCTCCCTGCGCCCGCCCCCGCCGGGGCCGCACCGCCGGCGGTTCCGGATGGGGACGTCGGCGAAGCTCGCGCTGCACCGGGCCGTGAAGGCGGCGTTGGCGCGCTCCGACCGCGAGATCACCGCCAAGCACCTCGCGCTCGGCGTGCTGCAGGCCGAGGTCGGCACCGTGCCCCGCGCGCTCGCGCTCGCCGGCCTGGACCGCAAGGCGCTCGCGGCGGCGCTGTAGCTTCAGGCTGCGGTGGCCCTCCCCATCACCTTCCTCTCGGACTACGGGCTTGCGGACGAGTTCGTCGGCGTCGTGCACGGCGTGATCGCGCGGCTGTGCCCCGAGGCGCGAATCATCGACATCGCCCACGGGATCCCGCGCCACGACGCGCTCGCCGGCGCGCTGGCCCTCGAGCGCGCGCTGCCCTACACGCCAGCCGGGGTCCACCTCGCGGTGGTCGACCCCGAGGTCGGCGCCGGGCGGCGCGCGCTGCTCGTCTACGAGGACGCCGGGCGCACCCTCGCCATCGCCGCCAGCTCGGGCGACGCCGGCCGCGAGCTGGGTCTGTGCCCGGGCGACGAAATCCGTATCGAGGCGGCGTGACGCGGCTCGGAACGCCGCGCCTGCACCTGCGGGTCGCGAACTCGACGAACGACCGCGCCCGCGCGCTCGCCGAGGCCGGCGCGCCGCACGGGGCGCTCGTCACGGCGACGGAGCAGACCGCAGGGCGCGGCCGGCACGGGCGCCGCTGGATCGGGCCACCGGGTCGCTCGCTGCTGTGCTCGCTCGTGCTGCGCGAGTCCGACGGGCTGCTCTCCCTGCGCGCCGGGCTCGCCGTCGCCGACATCGCCGGCGGCGACGCCCGCGTGAAGTGGCCCAACGACGTCCTGGTCAACGGGCGCAAGGTCGCCGGCATCCTCGTGGAGGCGCGCCCGCAAGTGGGCTGGGCGGTGCTCGGGATGGGCGTCAACGTCGCGGTCGACCTGGACGACCTGCCCGCGGACCTGCGCGCGACGGCCGCGACGCTGGGGCGCTCCCCGGACGAGCTCGAGGGCGTGCTGATCGAGCTGCTCGCCGCGCTCGAAGCGCGCCTGCGCGAGCCGGCCCCGGCCGCGCTCGCCGCCCTGCGTGCGCGCGATGCGCTGCGCGAGCGCCCGGTCAGCTGGGCCGGCGGCGAGGGGACCGGCGCCGGCGTCGACGCCGGCGGGCGGCTGCTCGTGCGCACGGGCGCCGGCGAGCTCGTGGCGCTGGACGCGGGCGAGGTCCACCTCGGTAGCGTCTGAAGGCATGGACCTCCCGACCGGCCGCATCACCATCCCGGCGGACGTCGTGCGCCGCGCCTTCGGCGAGGACAAGGTCCTGCTGAACCTGGCGACCGGCCATTACCACGGCCTCAACCCGACGGGCTTTTATATGGTCGCCCTGCTCGAGGAGTGCGGCGACGCCCTCGTCACCGCCCAGCGCACCGCCGAGGAGCTCAAGGTCCCGCTGCAGACCGTCACCGACGACCTCGCCGAGTTGTGCTCGGAGCTCGAGCAGCGCGGCCTGATCGTGATCGAGGATCAGGCGTAGTAGGCGGGCCTAGGCGGCTTCGGCGTTCGGCTTCGCGTCACCCGACGCGGGCGGCTTGCGGCGAGCGCGGGGCCGGCCCGGCCCGGACCCCTTGGCGGGCGGGGAGGCGTCCTCGGGGCTGGTGGGCTTGGCGGCGCGGGTGCGGGGGCGCGACGCGGGCGCGGACGTGTCGCCGTTGGCGGTCGCGGGCGGCTTCGGAGCCTGTGAGCGGCGGCGCGGGGCTGGCTTGTCGTCCGACTCGGACCCCTCCGACTGCGCCGGTGCGACCCCGTTGGAAGCTGCGGCCGCGGGCTTCTTGGCTCGCGAGCGGCGGCGCGGGA
>JBBQBV010000010.1:0-48417 GCA_038318085.1 Solirubrobacterales bacterium | reverse complement strand
GCGGCCGTTGCTCGAAGCGCTCTCGCAGCCGGGCGCCGTGCTGCTGATCGACGAGCTCGACCGCGCCGACGACGAGTTCGAGGCGTTCCTGCTCGAGTTCCTGTCGGACTTCCAGGTCACGATCCCGGAGGTGGGCGTGATCCGCGCGGAGCATCCGCCCACGGTGATCATCACCTCTAACCGCACGCGCGACCTGCACGAGGCGCTCAAGCGCCGCTGCCTGTACCACTGGATCGACCATCCGGATCTGGGGCGCGAGGTGGCGATCGCGCGCACGCGACTCCCGCACATCAGCACGCAGCTGGCCGATCAGGTCTGTGCCTTCGTCCAGGATCTGCGCTGGTTGGACCTCTATCGCTCGCCCGGCGTCGGCGAGACGCTCGACTGGGCCGAGGCCTTCCATACCCTGGGTCACAACGAGATCGATCCGAAGACCGCCGACCGGACGCTCGGCGCGCTGCTCAAGGAGCGCGACGACCTCGACCGCATCCGCGGCAAGGGCCTGGACGGCCTGATCGAGCGGGCGACCGAGCGGGCGACGGATTTCCGCCGCAACGGAGGCCAGCAGTGAGGTTGCGTCACGCCGAACAGCTGCCGGACGACCAGGCCGTCGTTGCGGCCGCGGTCGGCTTCGCACGCGCGCTGCGCGGCTTCGGCTTCTCGGCGAGCGTGGACAGCGAACACGTATTCCTGCGTGCCCTGACCGAGATCGACGTGCGCGACCGCGAACGCGTCTACTGGGCCGCCCACAGCGCCTTCGTCCACAGCCCCGACGAGCGGGCGGTCTTCATCGCGGTCTTCGATCGCTTCTGGGACGGGCGCCCGCTCGTGCTGGGAGAGGGCTCGGCCGAGCACGGCGAGAGCGACGCGCGCATGAGCGGCTCCCACCACGGCGGCGAGGCGCTGCCCCAGTACGGCGGCGAGGGCAAGCAGGCGGCGCCGCTGGACGGCGAGAAGAACCGCGGTACGCGCGAGATCCCGAGCGCCGAGGGCGACCAGGGGACGAGCAACCAGCAGGTCGGCGTCCTGGCCGCCTACAGCGCCGCCGAGACGCAGAGCGAGGAGACCCGGCTCGCCTACCAGGAGGACGAGCTCGCCGCCCTGCGCATGCTGGCCGAGGAGCTCAAGCGATCGGCGCCCCAGCGCCTCTCGCGCCGCCGGCGCCCGGCGCGCTGCGGCGACAAGCTCGATGTGCGAGCGACCGTGCGCGGATCGATGGAGACCGACGGCGAGGCGTTCCGGCTCTCCTACTCGGCGGCCGTGCCGCGGCCACGCCGGCTCGTGTTCATCTGCGACGTATCGGGCTCGATGGAGCGCTACTCACGCGTGCTGCTGGCCTCGTTGAAGGCGGCGGTCGGCGCCGCGCGCAAGGCCGAGGCCTTCGTCTTCGCCACGCGGCTGACCCGGCTGACCCAGTCGCTCGGCGGCCGGGACCTCGAGCGCGCGCTCGACAAGGCGCGAGCGGCTGTTCCCGACTGGTCGGGCGGCACGCGCATCGGCGGCGCGCTGTCGGAGTTCAACAACCACTACGGCCGCCGCGGCTTCGCGCGCGGGGCCATCGTGCTCGTCATGAGCGACGGGTGGGATCGCGGCGACCCCGTCGAGCTGGCGAGCGAGGTTCAGCGGCTGCAGCTACAGGCACGGAGGCTCGTGTGGATCAACCCGCGGCCGATGACGGTCGACGAGCAGCCGCTGGCCATCGGCATGCGGGCGGCCCTGCCCTTCATCGACGAGTTCGTGCCGGGCCACGATCCGCGCGCGGTGGCCGGCTTGGCCCGGCTCATCGGCGGTCTCGGAGACGGCCGGCCGGCCCGGCGGCAGCTCGCGCGGGAGCCTGGCTGAGAGCTCGGGCTCGCCGCGGCGCGAGCCCCGAACGATGGCGAGGGAGGCAGCGCGCCGCCGTGGGTGGCTGCTGCCTGCCGCTCGGTTTTACGGGTAGCGGGGCGACTGTGCGGCGGTGGCCGGGACCTGGCGTGCCTGCAGGCGCTCGACACAGTCTTCCAGCGCTCGTCGGCCAGCCGCCAGGTCGCTGGTGATGTCGACGATGACCGGGGCCGCCGGAGCGGTCTTGTCGGTCACGACGTCGATGCACGCGAGCACATTGACCAGGCGCCGGCTGACGCCCTGGAGGGTCACGATGACGATGACCAGATACGCCGCGATGACCAGCACGGCGACGAACACAAGAACGATGAAGACGACAGCGGAGGCGGCGATCGCGGCGACGAACATGGGCTACCTGACGCCGTCGAGGGCGCGGACATAGCGCGTCAGCTCGATGTTGGCCTGCTTGACGAGCTCGCGGGTGCGGCCGAGCTCCTCAAGGGCATCGAGATGGGGACCGAAGAGCGACACGGACTCGTTGATGTCCTTCGCGTAGCCGCCGATCTGGCGGATCGGCTCGCGCACCTGCTCGAGCACGATGATCACCGCGGGCACGATGACCAGCAAGAAGATGGCGTCGCCGATCCACAGGCTCATGGCTGGCCAACCTCCTGACGACCGAGCTGCTCGAGCCGCTGGGAGGCGTGCGGCAGCGTCCCGGCGATGTCCTCCAGCGCAGCGTTGACCTGCCTGATGTTCGAGCGCACGGCCAAGAGCTGACGCTCCACCGCGCGACCGCCCCAGGTGACCTCGGAAAGGGTCTTGGAGATCGAGCGCAACTTCGCTGCCACGATCAGCAGGCCGCTGGCCAGCACCGCGACGAGGACGACGACCTCGACGACGGTCAAGAACGTAAGGAGCGAGTCGCTCACCGGTAGACACCCTCTCCGTTGCGTTCCTCGAGGAACTTGTCTTGTCGCATCGTCTCCTCCCGCAGGGCTCGCAGGACCGACGCGGTCCCGGCGAGCTGGTACAGACCGGTGGTGTTCTGTGCCACCCGCGACGTGACGGTCCACAGCGAGTCCACGCCGATGTCGATGTCGCGGCAGAGCGACCACAGCAGGGACACCAGGAGGATCACGACGCAGACGACCACGAGCCCGATACCGAGGGCGACGTACCAGAAGACCTTCTCGTTGGCAGCCACCGTGGCCAGGAACATCACATCTTCTCCCTTAGGATCGCGCCGGCGACCTCGCTGGCTTGCCAGATTCCCGTTGCGTTCTCGTTGAGGTCCTGGATCTGCCAGACCGGGAACGTGGTGTCCCGCGCGTCGCCCATCCGGCCGATTCCGTCGACGGCCTGGTCGACGATGCGCGCCGCGTACATCAGGATCAGCGCGACGAGAACGACGACGACGGAGACGATCACGAACCCGAGGACCAGGCCCACCCACCAGCCGGTATGAGATTGCGGCTCGCCGGTCAGAGCCGCCTGAAGAACCATCATCGGCGGAGCGTAACACACTGCTGTATGCCTGCAACACCTACGAGTTTCCGAGCTGGCGTGCAGGCCTTCAAACCCGGCTGTGTGTCTGCTACACCTAACCGATGCCGCTCAGCACCTTCGGCCGCGACGAGCCGGCAATGCTCGTGATCGCTTGAGCGATCAAGAGCCCTCCCAGCTGATCTCCGTGCGGACCGAGGTCGTCCTGCACGAGCTCGTCGAGAGCCTCGTCGCGGAGGCCGGAGCGCGCGCTGCAAAGCCGCTGGCGCCCGAGATCGAAGCCTCGCTGCAGGGCGCCCCGACGATGGTCGAGGCCGTGGAGCCGATCGACGAGGCCACGCGTGAGGCGCTCACCCGCCTCGCGCGCGCCGGGTGGTACGCGCGCCTGCGGGAGGTCGAGCGCTTCGCGCCCGCGCGGCGGCCGTTGCCGGCCGAGCTCGCAGAGGAGATCAAGCAACACGACTGGGCGGCGGCCACTGCCGCGTGCGCGACGCTCGTGGCCCAGGAGCCGCTCGAGCGTCCCGACCCCGGCGATCCGGCGGCGGTGAGCTGGCGCATCCCCGGGCCCGGGGGGCACGTCCGCCACTACGTCGCCATGCGGGCGATCGGCGCATCCCCAGAGGCGGTCGACGCCGCGCGCGCGCTCGGCCACGACGACCCGTCGCCGCTCAAGCGCGTATGGCTCTTCGGCTTCGTGCTCGCGGAGGCCGCGCGTGAGCGCGCGGGCGCCGGCGGGCCGGTAGCGTCCGACCCGGGTGACCAGCGACCAGGAGCGTTGGGATGAGCGGTACCGCGGCGCGATCGCGTCGGCCGGTGAAGCCCGGCCGGCCGTCGACTGGCTGCTGACTCACGGCGACCTGCTCGACGCTCAGCCTCGCGGGCCGACCTTGGAGCTCGCCTGCGGCCTCGGCCGCAACGCGCTGCACCTCGCCAGGCTCGGCTTCTCGGTCGACGCCGTCGACGTCTCCGGTGTGGCGATCGGGCACCTGGCCAACGCTGCGCGCGAGGAGGGCCTGCCCGTGCGCGCCCGCCGGTCGGACCTCTCTCGCGATCCGTTCCCGGGGTCCGGCTACCAGGTCGTCGTCGACACCTACTTCCTCGACCGACGGCTCTTCGAGCCCCTCGCGGACTGCCTGGCGCCAGGCGGACTGCTGCTCTTCGAGACCTTCCTCCCGGACCGGGGTGCCGGCTACGGGCCGCAGGATCCCGACCGGATCCTGCAGCCGGGCGAGTTGCGTACGGCCTTCCCCAGGCTCGCGGTCCTCGACTATCGAGAGGGCCGGCCGGACCCGACCACGCGGCCGGTCGCGAGCCTCGTCGCGCGGCGCGTATCCTGGCACTTGAATCCATCGCAGGCCGAGTCTCGGAGGAGCCATGAAACTCGCGATCGCCGGTAAGGGCGGGGCAGGAAAGACATCCATCTCGGGGACGATGGCGCGGGTCCTCGCCCGCTCGGGTCATGACGTTCTGGCCATCGACGGGGACTCCAATCCCAATCTCGCCGTCACGCTGGGCATCCCCGCACACACCATGGACTCGCTGCCGACGCTCGACAGCAGCCTGATCCGCCGCGAGAACGGCGGCACGACGCTCACCACGACGCTCGACGCGATCTACGAGGGGCACGGCGTGCAGGGTCCCGACGGGGTGAAGCTCCTCATCATGGCCCACCCGCAGCACGCCGGGACAGGCTGCCTGTGCTCGGTGCACGCCACCGTGCGCACCGTCATGCACGAGGCGGCCAACGGCGAGAACGAGGTGTGCCTCCTCGACACCGAGGCGTCGCCGGAGCACCTCTCGCGCGGCACCACCATGTACGCCGAGACGATGCTGTGCGTCGTGGAGCCGTATTACAAGTCGCTAGAGACGGGGCGGCGGATGGCGGCGCTCGGGGTCGACCTGGGCCTGCCGCGGATCGCGCTGGTGGCCAACAAGATCCGCGACGAGCGCGAGCTCGAGGCGGTGTCGACCTTCGCCGAGCGCAACAACCTCGAGATCGCCGGCGTGATCCCGTTCGACGGCGCGCTGCCCGACGCCGAGCGCGCCGAGAGCTCGCCGCTGGACTTCGCGCCGGACTCGCCCGCCGTGCTGGCGATCACCGAGCTGGCGGAGCGCGTCGTCGCCGGTGGGTGACTAGCCCTCGTCGCTGAGCCACCGCGCCAGGCGTGCGATCTCGGTCACCGCGGGCGCGTCCGGCGCATGGTCGAGCACGGGCACCCCGGCGTGCTCGGCCTCGGCGACGAGCGGGTCCCAGGGCACGATCGCGGTCGCTGTGAGGCCGAGGAAGGACTCGATCCGCCGCACCTCCTCGGGTGAGCGCACCTTGCTCGCCACAAGCGTGATGCGCAGCTCGGGCATGTAGGCGCCGACGCGGGCCGTCCGCCGCGCCGCCAGCAACGACATCGACGACGCTTCGGCGACCAGCAGCAGCCGGTCGGCGTAGGGCACCCAGCCGTAGCCGACCTGGCGGGGGCCGGCGGGCAGGTCGCCGACGATGTGCCACTCGCGCAGCGCCGCGGCCTTGCCGACGCCGTGGATGACCCGGTAGAAGGCCTGGATCGCGGGCATGATCTCCCGCGAGCCCTCCGACGTCGCCTTCCCGCACTGCAGCAGGCGGACGCCGTCGGGCGCGGGGATCGCGTAGCGCTGGACGGCTCGCACAGGGCCGATGCCGGGCGCCATCCGCCAGCGCCCGTTCTCACCCCGCAGGGCCGCCTCCATCAGCGGCGGCGGCTGCGGCGGCGTGACGCCGAGGGTGATCTCGATGCCGGGCAGCAGGTCGGAGTCAAGTGCCAGGACCGGGCGCCCGCCCCGTCCGAGCAGCCGTGACAGCGTTCCGGCGAGCACGGACTTCCCGGCACCGCCCTTGCCGGCGATCGCGAGTCGCACGGGCACGGTGTCGCTCATGCGCCGGCGACCGTCAACGGCGCGGCCGTGTAGGCGACGCGGACGGGCAGACACCAGATCACAACGGAGCGCGCGTCGGCGAGGCGCGTGCCCCGCGGCAGCCGGTAGTTCTGGTCGCCGACGGTGGCGGTCAGTGCCCCGGCGACGCGGTGCGGCGCCGCCAGCACCTGGCGGGTCGTACGGGGGGCGCGCGCCCGGCTCAGCCACACGAAGAGGCTGTTGTTGGGGTCCGTGACGAAGTGCTCGAGCCGCAGGCCGAGACGGCCGGAGGGGAGGCGGTAGACCGTGGCGGTGCCGCGGCCGGCGTGCTCGATCGGCACGAACGCGCCGTGGGCCACTGCGTGAGCTGGCGTCATCGCGCTCAGCCGCGGCTCGTGGACAGGAGTGTCGACCTGCTGCTCGACGGTCAGCCGCCAGGGTGCGGAAGCGGTCACGGCGAGCCGGTGCGGACCGGTGCCGATGACGGTCACGGTGCGGCGACCGGGGCAGCTCCCGCGGCTGGTCGCCGAGCCGGCCGGCCTCGGCGTGATCGCCACGCTGAGCGTCCCCGCTCGGCACTTCCAGCGCATGCGCCACTGGATGGCGTGCCGGTCGATGGTCACGGTCGCCGACGTCGCCCCGGCTCCGCGCAGGGTGCGCAGCGGCACCCAGTGCGGCGACGCGCGGCGGCTGGGGTCCGGCGGCCGGAAGTTGCGCTCGATGGCGACGAACGGATCCTTGCGCGTGTGGCTCTTGCCACCGCAGCCCCCGACCAGCACCGCCAGCAGACAGGCCGCCGCGGCGGCCCTCATCGGTCGGCCCCGTCGGCGCGTGCCCGCGCGACCACGAGGCGCCCGATGCGCTCGCCCATCGGCAGGCCCGCCGTGCTGTCCATCGGATAGTGGATGCCGCCGTAGATGCGCGACATCGCCGCCTCCCGCGCCCGCCGCCGCCACAGCGCGGCATCTGCGGGAAACAGGTAGGCGAGGACCTCGGCCGCCGCCCCGGAGTAGACGGCATGCCCGGACGTGTACGCCGGGAAGAACGGCGTCTTGAGATAGGGCTTGAAGCGGCGGTCCAGGCCGAGGTCGCGGATCGCGTTCTCCGGCCGGGTCACCCACCAGTGGTACTTCGCGTCCCAGCTCGCCACTCCGCCGTCGGCCATCGCGGTGGTGAGCAGGCCGAACAGCCGCGCGACGCGGGCCTGGCTCATCGCCGGCTGGTCGCGCAGATAGGCGAGGGTCACCTTCATCCAGCGCCCCGGCGGCAGCTCGGTCCCCTCGCCACCCGCCCAGAAGTCGGCGAGGTGCTTCTGGTGTGCGGTGAGGTGGTGCGCGGTGTCGAGCACGGCCTGCGCCTGGGCGCGGAATGCCGCAGAGCCGTAGGCCGGCGGAGGCGGCGGGCGCACCGCGCTGCCCGACGGCAGGACCCAGGTGCGCCACGTGCCCGCCGCCGGCGACACCGGCCGGGCGGCCGAGCCGGGCGGCGGCGCCCACGAGCCGGGCGTATGAGGGACGCGGCCGCGCCACGGTCGGTGCGACGCGTCCCGCCGCCCGACGGCGATCGTGCGCTTCGCCACCGCGCGGCCGAGCGCGAGCCCCGCCGCGGCGTCGGCGGGGCGCGCGGCGCCGCCCATGACGAGATCGTGCGCGACGCGCTCGGCGTCCTGATCGAGTTGCGCGGCGGGGTACTCCGGGAAGGCGTAGGCGATCACGCGCGAGCCGGCCCCGGCGATCGCCGCGCGCACCGACGGATAGCCCGACTCGCCGGGGAAAAGGGACGCGGCGCTCGACGCCGGCTGCGGGTGGCGCGCCTGCCAGTACCCGGCCGCCACCGCGGCGTCCTGCATCGCCACCGCGACCAGCGCGTAGTCGCGGGAGGCGGTCACCGGATCCTTGGGACGCAGGGATACGAGCTCCATCGCCCGGTCAAGCCAGGGCTGGATGGCGTACTCGCCGGCCTCGGCCTTGAGGCGGCGCGACTGACCCGCGATGCGCGGGCGGGCGCTCGTGTACGCGGAGCCGCCCTGCGCCGGCGGGCGCGGCACCGCGATCGCGCCGGCCGACGGCAGGGTCCAGGTGCGCCAGGTGGCGACGGTCGCGGGCCGATCGGCGGGCGCGTGCGTGTGCGCCGGGGAGTCCGAGCCGCACCCGCTCACGAGCAGCGCAGCGAGCAGAGCGAGCCAGGCCGAGAGCCGAGTCGTCATGCCGCGTAGCCTAATTGCTCGCCGTGGGCTTGGCGTAGGGGCTCGGAACACCTACCCTGCAAGCATGAAGATCGTCGTAGCGGGAAAGGGCGGCGCCGGCAAGACGACCGTCTCGGGCACCATCGCGCGGACAATGGCGCGCAGCGGTCGGCGGGTGATCGCCCTCGACGCCGACCTCAATCCGATGCTGGGCGTCACCCTCGGCCTCGGCATGGACCGGACGGAGGAGCTGGCGGGCGTGCGCCAGGCCCTGCAGGACGGCGAGCAGGAGCACGAGCCGACCGTCGAGGGCATGGTGGACAACTTCGGCGCCGACGCCCCCGACGGCGTGCGTGTGGTGATCGCCTCGCGGATGGACCGGCCGGACGGCGGATGCGCGTGCTGCGGGGTCAGCGCCGACAAGCTGCTCAGCGAGCTCGAGGCCGACGACCGCACGGTGCTGGGTGACCTGGAGGCCGGGGTCGGCGTGCTCACCCGCATGGCGGGCGGCAGCGTCGACGTCGTGCTCGTGGTGACCAACCCGACGGTGAAGTCGATCGAGGTCGCGCGCCGCGCGCTGGACACGGCGGTTGCCCGCGAGGGCCGGGTGCTGATCGTCGCCAACCGGGTGCAGACCGACGCCGACCTCGACGCCATCAAGGCCGTCGCCAACGGCCACGAGGTGGTCCTGATCCCAGAGGACCCGGTGATCGCCCGTGCCGACGTCGAGGGCATCGCACCGCTGGACCTCGATGACCGCGGTCCGGGCGTGCGTGCGCTGGTCGCGCTGGGCAACCGCCTCGCCGCGGCGGCCTGACGGCGCCGCCGGCTTCGGCTGCGCCGGTGAAGGTCGCGGTGGTCGGCAAGGGTGGAGCTGGGAAGTCGGTCATCGCCGGGACGATGGCCCGGCTCGCGGCGCGGCGCGGCGCGCAGGTGCTCGCTCTGGACTCCGACCTGCTGCCCGGCCTCTCTCTGAGCCTGGGCAGCGGGCCCGAGCCGGCCGAGCCGCCGCTGCTGCGGGCGGTCGAGCAGGACGAGAGCGGTCGCTGGGGCTGGCGCGAGGGCCTCGACGCGGTCAGCGCCGCGCAGGGCTTCGCGAGCCCGGCACCCGACGGGGTGCGCGTCCTTCAACGCGGCAAGGTGGGGGGCGCGGGCTTCGGGCCTATCGTCGGGTCCAGCAAGGCCTTCTGGGAGGTGGTTCACGGCCTCGTGGACGCCCCGGCGTTCCGCGACTGGACCTTCGTCGGCGACCTTCCCGCCGGCGCTCGCCAGACGGCGGAGGACTGGGCGCCCTACGCCAGGACCTACGTGGTCGTCGTGCAGCCGAGCGCGCAGTCCGCGCTCACGGCTCGGCGCGTCGGGCGGCTCGCCCGCCTGCAGGCACCGGAGGCCGATGTCGTCTTCATCGCCAACCGCGTCGCCGGCGAAGACGACGTCCGTCACGTCGAGCGGTGGATCGGCGAGCCGGTGTTCGCCTCCCTGCCCGCCGATGAGGGGGTGCTCGCCGCCGAGCGGGTCGGCGTGGCCCCGATCGACCACGATCCCGACTCGCCGGCGATCGCGGCGATCGGGCGCCTGGCGACGGCGCTCGGCCTAGGCTCCGCGAGGTGAGGCTCGTCCCCGCCATGTCCGTGCTGCGGAGCCTGCTGGCGGTGGTCGCCGTCGGGTGCGCGCTCCCCCCGGGCGCGGCAGCCGAGCAGGCCGCACAACCGGCCGCGGCGGCGGCCGCCAGGCTCGATCTCGGCAGGTATCACAGCTGCGCGCTGCTCGCCGGCGGCAGCGTGCGCTGCTGGGGCTACGGCGCCGACGGCGCGCTGGGCTACGCCGGCACGGCCACGATCGGCGACGACGAGACGCCCGCTGCGGTCGGGGCGGTGGACCTCGGCGCGGGGCGCACGGCGACGGCGCTCAGCGCCGGAGCGGTGCACACCTGCGCGCTGCTGGGGGACGGCGCCGTCCGCTGTTGGGGGTTCGCCGGCGACGGCCGCCTCGGCTACGACAACGCCAACAGCATCGGCGACGACGAGCCACCGAGCGCGGCGGGTCCGGTCGACCTCGGGGGCAGCGCGCAGGCGATCACCGCCGGGCGCGCACACAGCTGCGCGGTGCTCGAGGGCGGCGTGGTGCGCTGCTGGGGGTTCGGCTTCGACGGCCGGCTCGGCTACAAGGACACGAAGAGCATCGGCGACAACGAGCTCCCGAGCTCCGTCGGCCCCGTCAGGCTCGGCGGCATCGCGACGGCGATCACCGCCGGGGGTTCGCACACCTGCGCCTTGCTCGTGGGGGGCGGCGTGCGCTGCTGGGGCTACGGCGGCAACGGCCAGCTCGGCACCGGCACCACGAGCAGCGTCGGCGACGACGAGTACCCCGAGGAGGGCGCCCTGGTCGACTTCGGCATGGGCCGCACCGCGGTCGCCGTCAGCGCGGGCGACTTCCACACGTGCGCGGTGCTCGTCGACGGCTCGGTGCGCTGCTGGGGCTACGGCGGCAACGGGCGCCTGGGGTACGGCGACACGCAGTCCATCGGTGACAACGAGACGCTCGCCGCCGTCGGCCCGGTGGACCTCGGGCCGAAGCGTACGGCGGTGGCGATCAGCGCCGGCGCCGATCACACGTGTGCGCTGCTCGACGACGGGACGGTGCGCTGCTGGGGGTACGCCGGCAACGGGAGGCTCGGGTACCCGGGCACGGACAACGTCGGGGATGACGAAACGCCCGGATCGGTCGGCCCGGTCGACCTCGGAGCCGGACGCACGGCCGTGGCGATCAGCACCGGCGGCGCCGGGACCTGCGCGAGCCTGGACGACGGCAGCGTGCGCTGCTGGGGCGACGGCGCAAACGGCCGCCTGGGCAACTGCAGCAGCGCCGCGATCGGCGACGACGAGTCCCCCGGGTCGGTCGCCCCGGTCGACCTCGGCGCACCAGGCAGCCCCAGCGCGGGCTGCCCGCGCCCACCCGCACCGCCTGCCGATGCCGCCGCGGCCCCACCGCCGTCACATGCCGGCGCGTACCGCCTGCCGCCCGACCCCGCGGCCGCACAGAAAAAGCGCGCCGCCGCACTGCGCAGATGCCTGCGCCTGGTGTCCGCCCGCGCCAGGCGCGATCGCCGCCGCGCCCGACACGGCTCCGTGCGCAAGCGCGCGAGGGCGCTGCGCCGGATCGCCCGCCATGCCGCGCGCGGCCGCCGGAAGTGCCGCAAGCGCCACGGACGCACGCCCGGCCGCATCGCCCGCCTCACCGCCGTGGCGACCGGCCGGCACACGGTACGGCTGGCCTTCCGCGCCGCCGGTAGCGACCGCACGAAGCCGCCGGCCGCGCGCGGCTACCTCGTCAAGCAGTCCTTCCACCGCATCGGCACCCGGCGCCGCTTCCGCCGGGCGCACGCCCTGTGCAAGGGCACCTGCTCGTTCAAGGTCACCGAGGTCGGGGAGCGGATCACGCTGGCGATCAACCACCTGCACCGCCACCGCGTCTACTACTACGCCGTCGCCGCCCGCGACAACGTCTCCGCCCGCCCCGGGCCGCGCTCGAAGCCCGTCAGGGTGCGCACGCGGTGAGGCGCCTCCCGGCACGCCGCCACAGCCCGGCGGCGCGGGCGCGGCGGCGGGGATCCCCGCCGCGCCCGGCGCTTCGGGGCCTCAGCCGGCCTTGACTGGGCCGGCGTGGCCTTCGCGACACCCTACAGCGGCGGCGGGGCTCGGCGTAAGTGCACGAGGCACCTAGTCGAGCTGTCCTTGCGGCCGCTCCGACGCGCCCCCGGACGGCGTCCGCGCGCCGGCCGCGCTCGCTCCCCGCCCGCTCTGTGTCTGCTACACCTATCGTGGAAGGCTGACCGCAGCATCAGACGACGAGCCGGGGGTGATGAGCTGGTACTGGGAGCATGGCAACCGCGTAACACGCGCCGTCCGGCCAGTACCCTGGGCAGTGGTCCACACGAACGTGTCCCGCCGGGTGACGGCGGGATCTCCTACGGACGAGCCGCGGTGCCCGCGGCAAGGATGGCCTGATCATGTGCCTCGGAATTCCAGGACGAATCGTCGAGTGGGTCGACCGCGACAACGCGATCGCCACGGCGGAGGTCTCCGGCGTCCGCCGGGCGATCAACCTCGGGCTCATCGACGACGCTGAGGTCGGCGACTGGGTCCTCATCCACGTCGGATTCGCGATGTCGCGTCTCGACGAGGCGGAGGCCGACGCGACGCTCGAGTTCCTGCAACAGCTCGGCGATCCCTACGAGGCGGAGCTCAAGGAGCTCAAGGAGAGCCGGATCGAGTGAGGACGCGCATCTGAAGCTGCGATCGGCGCCCCCGCGCTTGGCCGTTGTGGTTGCATTATCGTCATGGACGCCGAGGAAGTTGCTGAAGGCCAATCGCTGCTGGCGCGCCTTTCCAACGAGATGGTCCGGGCGCAGAAGAGACACTGGGGGAAGGGGCCCGTCGGAGCCAAGTCCTACATGTTCGACGACATGCTGTTCATCGTCATGCGCGGAGGCATGACGACCGCCGAGCAGACGATGATCGACTTCGGCCAGCGGGACAAGGTGCGCGACTTCCGTCAGACGTTCGAGAACGAGATGACGCAGCGCCTGACGGACATGATCGAGGATCTGACGGGGCGCAAGGTGCTCACCTACCAGTCGCAGATCCTCTTCGACCCGCACGTCGTCATCGAGATGTTCGTCTTCGACTCGCCTGCTCACGAGGGGGTTCGGGCTGCCACCGCCGAGGGGCAGCTCTCACAGGGGGAGGTCGGCGAGGCGACAGATGAGGACGCCCTGTCGCCGGACGCGTAGACCCGGCGGCGCGACCCCGCTGCGGCGTCAGGCCGCCAGGACGACCGGTGCCGGGGCGCGGACGCAGACGTACAGCGCGTCCTCGCGCACCTCGACATGATGGACGGTCACGGCCGGGCAGTCGTGGCCGAGCGGCTCCCCGGTGGCCAGGTCGAAGCGGCGCTGGTGCAGCGGGCAGGTGACGCAGGCGTCGGCGACGAGCCCGTCGGCGAGCGGGCCGCCGCGGTGCGTGCACGTCGCGTCGGTGCAGTGCCAGCCGGCGCCGGTGTGGAAGATCGCGACGCGGACGCCGTCGACGAGCGCGGTGCGGCCCTCGCCCAGCGGGACGTCGCAGACGCGGCACGCGCGTACGAAGCGCCCGCTCATGCCGGCGCCTGCACGAGCTCGAGGTACTGGGTCGGGTGCGTGGGCTCGCGCGCCTCGGCCGCCCACGGGTCGAAGGCGGCCGCCTTGGCGAGCCGGAAGCGCTCGAGCAGCGCCGCGCTGCGCTGCGGATCGGAGACGACGGCGCGGATCTCCTCGAGGCCGATGCGCGGCACGAAGTCGTAGGTGCGCTCCAGGTAGTCCGCGTTCTCGCGGTAGTACTGCAGGAAGGTGGTCATCACACGCATCGCCTCTCGCTTGTCGGTCACCGTGCACAGCGTGTCCGCCTCGCGCACCGTCGCGCCCGCCGCGCCGCCGACGCGCACCTGCCAGCCGCCCTCGACGGCGACGACGCCGATGTCCTTGACGGTCGCCTCCGCGCAGTTGCGCGGACAGCCCGACACGCCCGACTTGACCTTCGCCGGCGTGTGCAGGTGCTCCCAGGAGCGCTCCATGTCCGTGGCCAGCGCGATCGAGTCGCCGACGCCGAAGCGGCAGAAGTCCGTCCCCACGCAGCTCTTGACCGTCCGCACCGCCTTGGCGTAGGCGAAGCCGGACGGCATGTCGAGGTCGTGCCAGATGGCGGGGAGGTCGGCCTTGGCGATGCCGAGCAGGTCGAGGCGCTGGCCGCCGGTGACCTTGACCATGCGCGCGCCGTACTTGTCGGCGGCGTCGGCGATCCGCCGCAGCTCGTCCGGCGTCGTCACGCCGGCGTACATGCGCGGGACGACGGAGAACGTCCCGTCGTTTTGGATGTTCGCGTGCACCCGGTCGTTGATGTAGCGCGCGTGGCGCTCCTCGCGGTGGCGGTTGTCGTTGAGCTCGGAGACCAGGTAGGCCAGCGCCGGCTTGCAGGCTCCGCACTGGCGCCCCGTGCCGCACGCGGCGCTCACCGCGCTGACCGAGTCCAGGCCGTCGGCGCGCACGCGGGCGGCGACCTCCTCGCGGGTCTGCTTGAAGCACGGGCACAGGTAGGCGGGCTCGTCCGCCGCGTCGCCGGCGACGTCGAGCACGATCTCGCGCACCATCGGCTTGCAGGAGCCGCAACCGGTCCCCGCGCGCGTGACGGCCATGACCTCGCGCGGCGTCGCGCAGCCGCCGTCGGTGACGGCCTCGACGATCGCCTGCTTGCAGACGCCGTTGCAGTCGCACACCTGGGCAGCGTCGGGGAGATCGGCGGCGGTGAGCGCCGCGGCGTCGGCGAGGCGCCCGAGCGGGTCGGCGACCTCCTCGCCGGTGCGGATCGCGTGCAGCAGGTCCTCCGTGCCGCGGATGTCGCCGAGGAGGATCGCGCCGGTCGCGCGGCCGCCGGCGACGACGAGCTTGCGGTAGCTGCCGGGCCCCGCCACGGCTGCCGAGCCCTCGCCCTCGGCGGTCCCGATCGAGACGAGGTCGATCCCCGCGACCTTGAGCTTGGCCCACTGCAGCGAGCCGACGTACGCATCGCCCTCGCGCCCGAGCAGCGTGTCGGCCGCGACCCGGCACTGCTCGAAGATCGGCGCCACCAGGCCGTAGACCGTGCCGGCGTGCTGGGCGCACTCGCCGACCGCAACTACGCTGGGCTCCGACGTGCGCAGGCGGTCGTCGACGACGATCCCGCGCTCGACCTCAAGGCCCGTCGCGCGCGCCAGGGCCACGTTCGGCCGGATACCGATCGAGACGACGACGACGTCGCAGGCGAGCTCGTCGCCGCCGGCGAAGCGCAGCCCGCGCACGCGTCCGTCATTGCCGCCGAGCACGGCCTCCGTCGCGTGCTCGAGGCGCACGTCGACCCCGAGCGCCTCGAAGGCGTCAAGCAGCATCCCGCCCGCGGGCCCGTCGAGCTGGCGCTCCATCAGGCGGTCGACGAGGTGGACCACCGTCACCGACGCGCCGCGCGCGAGGGCGCCGCGGGCCGCCTCGAGTCCCAGCAGGCCGCCGCCGATGACGGCCACGCGCGCACCGTCCGCGGAGGCCAGGCGGCGCAGGTCGTCGACGTGCTCGGGCCCGCGGTAGGCCATCGCGCCCTCGAGGTCCAGGCCCGGCAGCGGCGGCAGCAGCGGATCGGACCCCGTGGCCAGCCCGATGGCGCCGAAGGTGCGCGTCTGTCCGCCGGCGAAGGTGACCGTGCTCGTCGCGGGGTCCAGCGCGGCCACCCAGTGCCCCGTGAGCAGCTCCACGCGCTCGTCTAGGTACCACTCGTCCGGCCGCAGCCGCAGCGCCTCGCACCCGTCCTCGCCGGTCAAGAGCTCGGAGAGCCGCACGCGGTCGTAGGGGGCGAAGGGCTCGCCGGAGATCAGCGTGATCGCGACCTCGGGGTCACGGGCGCGCAGCTCCTCGGCGAGCGACTGCCCCGCGATGCCGCCGCCGACGACGGCAACGCCGCCTGCAAGTGCGGATGAGCGGTACATGCCGGCATCCTCGCGGAGGGCGATTTCGCCTCAAGGCCCCGCTCGTTGCCCTCCGATGACCGCGGTGTTTCGGCCGTGTTTCGGCTGCGACCGGTGTCGGTACGGCTTTGTCCAGCGGGCGGTACCGCCCACCCTCGCCGCCTGCGACCGTGGGCGGGATGCTTGAGGTCGACGGGTCCCCCGAGGCGGAATTCGCGCTGCGCACGGCCAAGAGCCGCGGCGTGCGCTTCGTGCGGATGTGGTTCGTCGACGTGCTGGGCCTGCCGAAGTCGGTGGCCGTCCCCGCCTCCGAGCTCGAAGGCGCCCTGGAGCGCGGGGTGAGCATCGACGGGTCGGCGCTCGACGGCGCCCTGCGCGGCCGCGAGCGCGACGTCATCGCCGTCCCCGACCCGGCCACCTTCCAGATGCTGCCCTGGGCGGAGGACGAGCGCGTCGCGCGCATGTTCTGCGACATCCGCAGGCCGGACGGCTCGCCCTCCCCGGGCGACTCGCGCTCCGTGCTGGCCCGCGTGCTCTCCCACGCCGCCGACCTCGGCTACCAGCCCCAGGTGGGCGCGGAGGTCGAGTTCTTTCTCTTCACCCCCGACGGCTCGCCGTTGGACGGCGGCGGCTACTTCGACTTCCATCCGCAGGACGCCGGCTCGCCCGTGCGCCGCCGCGCGATCGAGCACCTGGAGGGCATGAGCATCCCCGTCAAGGCCTCCCACCACGAGGCCGCGCCGTCCCAGCACGAGATCGACCTCGTCCACACCGACGCGCTGTCGATGGCGGACGCGATCGTGACCCTGCGCGTCGCCGTCAAGGAGGTCGCCGCCGCCGGCGGCCTGCTGGCCACCTTCATGCCCAAGCCGCTGTCGGGCGCCTTCGGCTCCGGGCTGCACCTGCACCTGTCCCTCGACGAGGACGGCGAGAACGTCTTTTATGACGAGGACCCCGACCGCCCGCTGGCGCCCCTCGGCGCCGCCTTCATGGCGGGCGTCCTCGGCCACGCTCGCGAGTACACCGCGCTCACCTGCCAGTGGTCGAACTCCTTCAAGCGCCTGGCGCCGGGCTACGAGGCGCCGGAGGCGGCGACCTGGACGCTGCACGGCCGCTCGGCACTGGTCCGGGTGCCGTCGAACCGGCCCGACGTCCCCGGCGCCGCGCGCATCGAGCTGCGCTCCCCCGACCCCGGCTGCAATCCGTATCTGGCATTGGCCTGCGTCATCGCCTCGGGCCTGAAGGGGATCGAGGGCGGCTACCAGCCGGCGCCGCCCGACGAGGAGCGCCCCGCGACGCCGCCGCTGCCGGACAACCTGACCGAGGCGATCGGCGCGCTGGGCGAGTCCGAGCTGGTGCGCGACGTGCTCGGCGACCGCATCGTCGACGCCGTCCTGCGCAACAAGCTCGCCGAGCTCGACGCCGAGCGGGCCACGGTCACGGAGTACGAGCGCTCGAGGCTGTTGCACCTGTTGTGAGCGACGCCTGGATCATCGGCAAGGACGAGGCGTCCGTGACCGAGGCCGCACGCGCGGTCGCCGAGCTCGGCTTCCGGCCGCTGCGCGTGCACGCCAACGGCACGCTCGCCGTGGACCAGGGGACGGGCGGCAGCCGCGGTGCGCCGGCCATCGCGATCGTGATCGACTGCCTGGACTCCCTGCGCACCCTGCGCGGCACGACCGACCTCCAGGACGTGCCCGTCGTCCTGTCGCTCGACGCCGAGCAGATCGGCGACGGCGCCGCGACGATCGATGTCGACGAGCTGCTCGTGCGTCCCTACGCGCCCGCCGAGCTGCGCGCGCGGATCGCCCGCGCGCGCAACCAGGTCAACGGCATCTCCGCGGACGACGTCGTGCGCATCGGGAGCCTCGCGATCGACCTCGCCACCTACCAGGTGACGGTCGCAGAGGAGCCCGTCGACTTCACCTACATGGAGTACGAGCTGCTGCGCTTCCTGGCCACCCACCCCAACCGTGTCTTCAGCCGCGAGGCGCTGCTCACCAGCGTGTGGAGCTACGACTACTACGGCGGGGCGCGGACGGTCGACGTCCACGTGCGGCGCGTGCGGGCCAAGCTCGGCGCCGAGCACGCCCAGCGGCTGAAGACCGTCCGTTCCGTCGGGTACCGATTCGAGGCCCGATGACTGCCCTGACGAGCGTCCCGAGGCGCTCCTCCTACGTCGGCTTCCGCGCCTACATCAAGGCGATCGGCACCGGCCAGCGCGGCCGCCGCGCCCTCTCGCGGGAGGAGGCGCGCGACGCGCTGCGGGCGATCCTCTCCGGCGAGGCGACCCCCGCGCAGGCGGCGGCGTTTTTGCTGGCGATGCGGATCAAGGGGGAGACGCCCGACGAGCTGGCGGGCTTGACGGAGGCGCTGCGCGAGCGCGCCCAGCCGCTGCAGGCACGCACGGACCGGCCGCTGGTCGCGTGCGCGGGCGGCTACGACGGCTGCGTGGACGTGCCGTCGCTGTCGCTGGCGGCGGCGGTCGTCGCAGCCGGGGCGGGGGCGGGTGTGATCGTGCACTGCGGTGCGACGCTCGGGCCCAAGTACGGGGTCACGCCCGCCGACGTGCTCGACGCTCTGGGGGGGCCGGGGCGCCCGAGCGGCGCCGAGTCCGAGGCGATGCTCGCGCGCGCCGGGGTGACCGTCGTGCACGCGGGCGCGGTGCTCGACGGCTGGGACGCGGTCGCTGCGGTCCGTGACGAGATCGGCCTGCGCGGGCCGATCCACTCCGCCGAGAAGCTCGTGGACTACTTCGGCGCGCGGCGCTTCGTCGTCGGCTACACGCATGCCCAGTACGCGGAGCGCCTCTGCGGCGCGCTGGAGCTGCTCGACGCCGAGGTCGCCTACGCCGTGCGCGGGCCGGAGGGCTCGGACGTCCTGCGCCCGGGCCGGCCGGTCGCGCACTTCGCGGGCGAGCCGATGGAGCTCCCCGAGTCGCTCGGCGACCGGCTCGCCGCCGCGCCGGGCGCGGCCGCCGCGGCGGCTCTCACCCGAGCGGTGGTGGCGGGAGAGGCGGACCGGATCGTCGCCACCTGCGTCACGCTCAGCGCCGGGCTGCGGCTGCACGCGACGGGGCAGGCGGACACCGTGCTGCGCGGCATGGCCGCTGCGCGCGCCGCGATCGCCAACGGCCACGCGCAGGCGACGCTGGACGCGCTCACCGGCACCTGAAACGCGACGGAAACAGCCCGGTGTGCGTCCGGACACGCGAAGCACACGGAGCGGATACCGCCGTTTGAGAGCGTCGGGCCATGACCACGACGACCCTCCCCCGCAGCCGTGCCGGCGCCTGGAGCCGGAGCCGCTGGATCGAACACTGGGACCCCGACGACGAGGCGTTCTGGAACGCCGGCGGTCGCGCGATCGCGCGCAAGAACCTCGTGCTCTCGATCTTCGCCGAGCACATCGGCTTCAGCCTGTGGGTGATCTGGGGCATCGTCGTGCTCAACCTGGCCAACGTCGGCATCGTGCTGTCCGTGCCCGAGCAGTTCTATCTGACGGCGCTTCCCAACCTGGTCGGCTCGATGCTGCGCATCCCGTACACGTTCGCGATCCCCCGCTTCGGCGGGCGCCTGTGGACCACCGTCAGCGCGTCGCTGCTGTTCATCCCGGCGCTCGCGCTGGCGATCGTCGTGCCCAGCGGCTGGCTGGCCGCTCAGACGCACGGCACGCAGATCGCGGTGCTGCTCGCGTGCGCGGCGACCGCGGGCTTCGGCGGCGGCAACTTCTCCTCGTCGATGGCCAACATCTCGTTCTTCTATCCGGAGAAGAACAAGGGAATGGCCCTGGGCCTCAACGCCGCCGGCGGTAACCTCGGCGTCGCGCTGTCCCAGCTGCTCGTGCCGCTGGTGATCATCGTCGGCGTGCCGGCCGCCGCGGTCGCGCTGCCGGTGCATCACGTCCATCTCGCCTACGCCGGCCTGGTCTGGCTGCCGTTCATCGCCCTGGCCGCGCTC
This sequence comes from Solirubrobacterales bacterium, assembly GCA_038318085.1. Taxonomy (GTDB): domain Bacteria; phylum Actinomycetota; class Thermoleophilia; order Solirubrobacterales; family Solirubrobacteraceae; genus DATLGB01. The sequence goes on along the minus strand of JBBQBV010000010.1, from coordinate 28,533 downwards.
GGGGCATGGTTCTACATGGACAGCCTCACCGAGGCGCGCACCGACAAGGCGGCCTACGTGGCGTCGGTGCGCGAGCCGCACACCTGGCTGATGTCCGTGCTGTACATCGGCACCTTCGGGTCGTTCATCGGCTACGCGTTCGCGCTGCCGCTGGTGATCAAGAACACGTTCCCGGAGTTCCTCGCGTCCCACCCGTTCATCGCCACCTACCTCGCCGGGCTCGGCTTCGTGGGCGCCCTCGTCGGGTCGCTCGCGCGGCCGCTCGGCGGCTGGATGGCCGACCGCCTGGGCGGCGCGCGCGTCACCCTCGCGACGTTCCTCGGCATGGGCGCGCTGACGCTCCTGGCGATCGGCGGGGTCAAGGCGCACTCCTTCGGGCTGTTCTTCGGCGCCTACATAGGGATCTTCCTGCTCGCCGGGATGGGCAACGGCTCGACCTACCGGATGATCCCGGCGATCTTCGCGGTGCTCGGCCGCCGCGAGGCGGACGCGACCGGCGCCGAGCTCAAGCCGACGCTTCTGTCCTACAAGCGCCGGGCGGCGGCGGTGATCGGGATCGCGGGCGCCATCGGCGCCTTCGGCGGCTTCCTCATCCAGGTGGTCTTCCGCCAGGCGAGCCTGTCGATCAGCGCGGCGGTCAAGGCCGCCGAGACTCCGGCGCAGAAGCTCACCGTCGCGCAGGCGCACGCGGACTGGTCTGTGCCGGCGCTGTGGGTGTTCGTCGGGTCCTACGTCGTCTTCGGCGGCCTGACCTGGTTCTTCTACCTGCGCCGCAGCTTCGCCGCCAAGGCGGTGCCGACGCTGGCGAGCGCGTCGATCTGATCAGACGTGGCAGGGGCCGGCGCTCAGCCGCCGGCTCGGATCGCCTCGAGCTCCGCGACGTCGGCCAGGTCCTTCGGTCGCCCGGCGGCGCGTTTCATCGAGATCAGATCCTCGAGGGCGGCGACGAGGACGTGGAAGCCACCGACGTCGAACCGGTCGGCCCGGCTTCGGAGCTCGCTGTGCACCGGGGCTCCCGAGGGCGCGGCGAGGACGTCGAGCCGCCCGTACCTCGTCTCCAGGGTCAGCGTCATCACGCGGCGAAGCGCCTCGGCGTCCGGGGTGAACGGCACGTCCTCCTCGACACCGGCGAGCCGGGCATCGAGATCATGCAGCGCGTTGCCGAGGGCCTCCAGGTTGCCGGTGTCGGTGGCGAAGGCGACGTCCAGATCCTGGGTGACCCGGGGCGAGCCGTGAAGGACGCCGGCGACGCCGCCGATCACGACGAAATCGACTCCGCGTCCGGTGAGCGCCCGCAGCAGCGCGAGGACGTCGAAGTCAGGCGGAGTCGGCACGGCGGGCGCCGTGTCGGAGCGCGCGCAGGCTGTTGGCTGCGGCGTGGTGCCGGCGCAGGCGCTCGGCCGGCGACATTGCCACGTGCTTGCGGAGCTGGTCAGCGTCCAGGGCCGCCGAGTCGATCGTCCGCGGCTCGAGGCGATAGCCGGCGGCCCGCAGGACGGCGGTCAGGGTCGCAGCGCGGGGGTTCGCGCCGCGGCGCTCCAGCCGCGCGATCGCGGGCTGCGTCATGCCCGCCCGCCGGGCGAGCTCAGCCTGGCTCAGGCCGGCGCGATGCCGCGCGTCGGCGATGACGGATGCGGTATCCATCGGTCAAATGATACCGTAAGAGATCTCGTAAAGGTCTACGCGTGGCGGGCGAGCAGCGCGCGGACGTCGCCCGCGCATCCGCCGCACCCGGTGGACGCGCGGGTGGCGTTGGCGACCTGCGCGACCGTCGTCAGGCCGCGGGCGCGGATCGCCTCGTCGACGGTGCCGGCGGTGACGCCGTTGCACGAGCAGACCAGGGCGTCGGGATCCGCGTCCGGCGCGGGCTGTGCGGCCCCGGCGTCGAGGAGGTCGGCGACGGCGAGCTCACCGCGCAGCGCCGCCGAGCAGCGGCGGGCGTCGCCTGCGGCGGCGCCCATGAGGATCGCGCCGGTGAGGCGATCTCCGTCGAGGATCAGCTTGCGGTAAGTGCCCGAGCGCGTGTCGCGCAGGACCACCTCGTCCTCGTGCGGCGCCGCCTGCGCTCGCCCGCCGGCGTAGACGTCGACGCCCGCGATCTTGAGCGTCGTCGCGGGCGCGACGGGGTGGAAGGCGCCGGGGTCGCCCGCGATGGCCGCGCCGGCGACGCGCGCCTGCTCGGCCAGCGGCGCCCACAGGCCGTGGACGACGCCGCGGTGCTCGGCGCACTCCCCGACGGCGAACACGGCGGGGGCGGAGGTGCGCAGTACGTCGTCGACGACGATCCCGCGCGCGGTCTCGAGGCCCGCCTCCCGCGCGAGCGTCGTCTCGGGCCGCACGCCCGCGGAGATCACGACGAGGTCGGCTGGGAGCGCCGTGCCGTCGTCGAGCTCGACATGCGTCGCGGTGACGGCGCGCGCGACGCGGCCCGGGTGGGCGGTGATGCCGCGGTCGGCGAGCTCGGCCTGGAGCATCGCCGCGGCGGTCGGGTCGAGCTGGCGGCCCATCAGGTGCGCCGCCGCCTCCACCACCGTCACCTGCAGCCCGCGGGCGCGCAGGCCCGCCGCGGCCTCCAGCCCGAGCAGGCCGCCGCCGAGGACGACGGCGCGCCGGGCGCGGGCGCTCCGCAGGACGGCCGCGTCCGCGCGGGTGCGGAAGCAGTGGACGTGGTCAAGGCCGGCGCCCTCGACGGGCGGGACGAACGGCCGCGAGCCCGTCGCGATCACCAGCGCGTCGTAGGTCCGCGTCGTGCCGCGCGCATCGGTGACCGTGCGCGCCGCCGTGTCGACGCTCGCCGCCGCGCAGCTCACGCGCAGGTCGATGCCGTGATGGGCATACCATTCGCGGGGCCGCAGCTCGAGGTCGCCGGGGCCGACCTCCCCGGCCAGCAGCTTGGACAGCAGGATGCGGTTGTAGACCGGCTCCGGCTCCTCGCCGAGCATCGTGACGCGGGCGTCGGGATGGCGGCGCAGCACCTCCTCGACGACTGCGAGGCCGGCCATGCCGGTGCCGACGACGACGACCCGGCGGCCCTGCCACGCCGCCCGCAGCGCGCGCACGGGCTCCAGCCGCACGGCGACGGCCTTGAGCTCGGGCTGCTTGGAGGTGGGGTCGACGGCGGCGCACGTGAGCGCGTTGAGCGCCCCCGCCCCGGCCGGCGCGTGGAGGGCGCCGAAGTGAAAGGGGGCGAACGCGACGCCGGTCGGGAGGCTGTCGTCGAGGGCCAGGAGCATCCGCACCGTCCCGCGGCGCGAGCGCACCCGCACCTGATCGCCGTCCCGCAGGCCGCCTGCGTCGTCAGGGTGCACGCTCACCGTGGGTGCGCCCGACGCGGACCGCAGCGCGGGCGACTTGCCTGTCCGGCTCATCGTGTGCCACTGGTCCGCGAGGCGCCCGGTGGTCAACAGCAGCGGCCAGAGCTCGTCGACCGGATCGGCGAGCTCGGCGTGCGGCGTCGCAGCGAAGCGGGCGCGCCCGTCCGGCGTGTGCACCCGGCCGTCGCAGTACAGCCGCTCGGCCGGGGCGGCGTCCGGTCCCGCCGGCGCCGGCCACTGCACGCTGCCCTCGCGCTCGAGGCGCGCGTGCGAGACGCCGGAGACGTCGCACGGCCGGCCCGCGGTGCAGGCCGCGAACTCGTCGTAGACCTCGGCCGGTGACGACCACGCGAAGTCCTCCGCGTGGCCGAGCCTCGCCGCGAGCCCGGCGTAGATCTCCCAGTCCGGTTTCGCCTCCCCCGGCGGATCGATCAGGCGGCGGACGAGCCCCACGCGCCGCTCGGAGTTGGTCATCGTCCCCTCCTTCTCGGGCCAGGCCGCCGCGGGCAGGACGGCGTGGGCGAGCGCCGAGGTCTCCGTCGGGTGGTGGCAGTCCTGCACCACGAGCAGCTCGGCGCGCTCGAGCGCCGCGCGCACGCGCCCGCCGTCGGGGAGGGAGACGACCGGGTTCGTGGCCGCGACCAGCAGCGCCCGCACGCGCCCGGCGAGCAGGGCGTCGACGAGCTCGGTCGCCGTGAGCCCGGGGCGCTCGGGCAGGGACCCAACGCCCCAGTGGGCGGCCATCGCCGCGCGGTCGTCCGCGTCGTCGACGCGGCGATAGCCGGGCAGCAGGTGCGCGAGGCCGCCGACCTCGCGGCCGCCCATCGCGTTGGGCTGGCCGGTGAGCGACAGCGGCCCGCAGCCCGGCCGGCCGAGGTTGCCCGTCGCCAGGCAGAGGTTGATCAGCGCGCGGTTCTTGAGCGTCCCGACGGTGGACTGGTTGGCGCCCATCGACCACAGCGTCATCGCCGCCCCGGCCGCGCCGAAGATCCGCGCCGCGCGCAGGATGTCGGCCTCCGGCACGCCGCAGACCTCGGCCGCGCGGGCCGGGCTCCACTCCGACGCGGCCGCCAGCGCCTCGTCGAAGCCCGTCGTGTGCCGGGCCACGAAGCGCTCGTCGAGCAGGCCCTCCGTCGCGATCACGTGCAGCATCGCGTTGAGCAGGGGCAGGTCGGTGCCGGGCCGGACCGGCAGGTGCAGCGTGGCGGCACGCGCGGTCGGCGTGGCGCGCGGGTCGGCGACGATGACGGTCGCGCCCTCGTCCTGGCGCTCCCGGATCCTGCCCCACACGATCGGGTGACAGGCGGCCGCATTCGAGCCGAGCACCAGCAGGCAGTCGGCCTGCGCGAGATCCGCGTAGCCCGGCGGCGGTCCGTCGGCCCCGAACGCCGCCGTGTAGCCCGCGACCGCGCTCGACATGCACAGCCGGGAGTTCGAGTCGACATTGTTGGTCTGGACGAAGCCCTTGGCCAATTTGTTGACGGCGTAGTAGTCCTCGGTCAGCAGCTGGCCGGAGATGTAGAAGGCGACCGCGTCCGGTCCGTGCTCGGCGACGATGCGCTGAAGCCTGGTGGCCACCGTCTGAAACGCCTCGTCCCAGGTCGCCTCCACGAAGCGCTCCTCGCGCGAGGAGCGCAGCAGCGGCACCGTCGCCCGGTCGGTCGCGTGCACCGCGGCACCGAGCTCGGTCGGCTTGCGGCACGTCCGTCCGCGATTGACCGGGTAGTGCGGGTCCCCGCCGACCCGGACCACGCGCCCGTCCTCCACCTCGACGGCGAGGCCGCACCCCGTACCGCAGTACGGGCAGAGCGTGGGTTGCGCCGCGGCCACCTGCGCATCCTCCGCGACGCCCGTTTCACCCCCTCGACCGCATCGTTTCGGCTTGATGAACAGCCCCCGCCGTTCATCTTGGCCTCACGACTCTCGCCCATAGTGCAAGCCGCGTGTCCTTCCCAGTGATCGATCGAGCTTGAGGCGCTGCCTCGTGGCAGGAAGAGCGTCTGGGACGCCGTACGCTTGTCCTGAGCTGGGCGACGCTGTTCTCGCAGCTGACGACGGTCGCAGCCGGCGATCGTGGTCTTGAGACCTGGCCGAGGACCTTCCCCCTGCTGGCTTCACCCCAACGTAGGCTGACCACCGATGCCGGCCCGGCTCCCGGGTCGACGCCGCGGCGCAGCGTGCTGGCCGGTCCGGCGGTGGCGGTCGTCACACTGATGACGGCCCTTGTGGTGACGCAGGAGGCGGGGGTGGCGCTCCGCGACCCCGAGCACGTCGCCCTCATGCGACTGGTGGTCGCAGCCGCTCTGGTCGCCGTGCTGGCGGGGCTGGATGTCTGGGTCCGCGCCGGTCGCCGCTCGCGGCGCTTGAGACCGTCGCGCGCGGCCCTGGGCAGCGTCCGGCGCGAGCGCTGGGGCAGACACCGGGTGCTGGCGCTCGCCATGGCGCTGGTCAGCTTCTTCGTCGCCTACCTCGCCTACCGCAACCTCAAGAGCGTCGTCCCGCTGATCAGGCCCGGCGCCCTCTTCGACCACCAGCTGACCGCCCTGGACCGCAGCCTGTTCGGCGGGCACCAGCCCGCGGCGCTGCTGCAGGGTCTGGTGGGCACAGGAGCGGCCGCACACGCGCTGTCGACCGTGTACATGTTCTTCTTCGCCTTCATCCCGCTCTCGCTCGCGGTGTCACTGGTCTTCTCGCCGCAGCTGGAGGCGGGCCTCTTTTACACGACGGCCCTGTCGATCAACTGGGGGCTCGGCGCCGCCAGCTATTTTCTCCTGCCGTCCATCGGGCCCTTCCATGCCGATCCGGCCGTCTTCGCTCATCTGCCAGCCACCGCCGTCACCCACCTGCAGGACGCCCTGCTGCAGGCGCGCGCCGCCTACCTGCGGGCCCCGTCGGCCCCCGGCGCCGCCCAGAGCATCGGCGCCTTCGCCTCGCTGCACATGTCCATCTACGTCACGGCTGTGGTGGCGGCCCACCTGATCGGGCTCAGGCGCTCGGTGAAGCTGACGCTGTGGCTCCTCACGGTGCTGACCGCGGCCTCCACGGTCTACTTCGGCTGGCACTACGTCCTCGATGACCTGGGAGGCGCGGCCCTCGCGGTGATGGCCGTCGCGCTTGCCCGCCTGCTCACCGGCTTCGACCTGCGCGCCGCACGGCGGCTGCGCGTGCCCGCCATCGCCCCGGAGCCGGCATGAGCCTGCGCTCACAGTCGACCCTGCAGAACCCGGCACGCGCCGGCCAGGCACCCGCTGTGCCGCCCGACGCTGTCCGCCCGGCCTCTTGGCGGGGCCTCGCGGCCGGGCCCGCAGTGGCCGTGCTCACCGTCGTCGCGGCGCTGGTCGCGACGCACTCCGCCGGGGTGGCCTTCCGCGATCCCGACCACGTCGCCCTCGGGTACGTGGCGATGGTGGGCGCAGCGGTGGCGCTGCTGGTCGGCAGCGACATCGTCCTGCGTGCCGCGCGTGGCGCCGGGACGCGGCGGCCTTCGCGGGCGGCCATGCGCAGCGTCCAGCGTGAGCGCTGGGCCCCCGCGCGCGGGCTGGCGGTGGGGTGCGCCCTGGTCAGCTTCTACGTGACCTACCTCGCCTACCGCAATCTCAAGGCCGTCGTCCCCATGCTCAGGCCCGGCGAGCTCTTCGACAGCCAGCTGGCCGGCCTGGATCGCAGCCTGTTCGGCGGGCACGACCCGGCCGTGCTCGTGCACAGCCTCCTCGGCACCGGGATCTCCACCCAGGTGCTGTCGTCGGTCTACGTGGCCTTCATCGTCTTTCTCCCGCTGTCGCTCGCGGTCGCCCTCGTCTTCGCCCGGGAGCTTCCGACCAGCCTCTTCTACGCCACGGCCCTCTCGCTCAACTGGGTGCTGGGTGCCGCCAGCTACCTGCTGCTGCCCTCCCTCGGGCCGATCTACGCGAACCCGGCCGTCTTCGCGCACCTGCCGCACTCCGAGGTCACCCACCTCCAGCAGGTGCTGCTCGATCAGCGGATCGCGTTCCTGCGCGACCCGGCGACGGGCACCCCGCAGAGCATCGCCGCCTTCGCCTCGGTGCACATCGCGATGAGCTTCACCGCGGTCATGGCGGCCCAGCTGCTGGGCCTGCACCGTCGCCTGAGGATCACGTTGTGGACCTGGCTCACCGTCACGCTCACCGCCACGGTCTACCTGGGATGGCACTACGTCGTCGACGACCTCGCCGGCCTGATCATCGGCGCGGCGGCCCTCGCGCTCGCCCGCGCGCTCACCGGGTTCGACCTGGGCACTGCCCGACGACGGCGCGGCATGACTGCCGCCAGGGCGGCGACTGCGGACGCCGCCCGAGCATGAGCCGCGGCGGGAGCCGATCGGCGTGCTGAGGGTCATGACGCGCAACCTCTTCGTCGGCGCGGACCTCAAGTCGGCCTACGACGCGCTGGCGACGGCCGGCGGTGTCGCGCGGCTTCCCGCCGCGGTCGCTGAGATCTTCAATCCCGGCGTCCCACCGGGCATGGTGCAGCGCACCGACTTCGCGGCACGCACCACGGTTCTGGCCGACGAGATCGAGGCGGCTCGGCCGGACCTCGTCGGCCTGCAGGAGGCGGCGGTCTGGCGCACCCGCGGCCTGTCGGGCTCCGGCGCGCGCTTGGCGACGGAGACGCACGACCATCTCGAGCTGCTGGAGGCGGAGCTCGCGCGACGCCGGCTGGGCTACCGCCGCGTGGCGGTGGTCGACTGCGGTGAGGTCGAGCTTCCGAGCGCCGCCGGCTTCAACGTCGGGCTGAGCAACCACGGAGCGATCCTCGCGCGCGACGGCGACCGGCGCGAGGGCGGGCTGCGGCTCTCCAACGTCCAGACCGGGAGCTTCGTGAACACGCTGCCGATCCGCACGGCGTACGGCACGTTCTCGCTCACGCGGGGATGGGCGTCGGTCGATGCGTCGCTGCGCGGCGCCGACGTGCGCTTCATCACCACGCACCTCGAGGTGGCGACCTCGCCGGAGGCGGCCGCGGTGCAGCTGCGGCAGGCCGGGGAGCTGGTCGCCGGCCCCGCGCAGGCGCCGATGCCGGTGGTGATGGTCGGCGACTTCAACGCGCGCCCGGGGACCCCGACGTACACGAGCCTGTTGGCGGCCGGGTTCGACGACGCCTGGATGCGGGCTCACCCGGAGGGCCTCGAGGGGTTCACGTGCTGTCACGCGATGCCGCTGGACAACCCCTCGGACACGCTGCGCAGGCGGATCGACCTGATTCTCACGCGTGGCGACATCGTCGCCGCAGAGGCGTTCTTGGTCGGCGACCAGCCGGGCGCCTTCACGGCGGGGAAGTGGGCCTCAGACCACGCCGGCGTGGTCGCCACCCTCGCCTCGACCGGAGCGTAGGCCGCCCGTGGCTGTACCCTGCCGCCGGATGCGGATCGCCCTCGTGTCCCCCTACTCCTGGAGTCATCCGGGAGGCGTCAACCGCCACGTCGGAGCTCTGGCGGGTGAGTTCGTCGCGGCCGGACACGACGTTCGCGTCCTCGCCCCGTTCGACGGCGACCGGGGCGCGCACCCGGACTGGCTGGCCCCCCTCGGACGCACGGATTCGATCCCCTGCAACGGCGCCCTGTCCCATGTCTCGCTGCGGCCCTCGTCGGGCCTGGCGCTGCGCCGTGAGCTGCGCGCGGGCGACTTCGACGTGGTGCACGTCCACGAACCGGTCGCGTGGATCTCCAGCCGGCTGGCGGTGGAGATCGCGGACGCTCCGCTCGTCGCCACCTTCCACGCCTACTCCCACAACGCCGTCCTGCACGCCGGGGCGAATCTGATCGGCTCGCGCCGCAGCTTCAACCGGCTACGGGTGCGGATCGCGGTGTCCGAGCCGGCGGCCTGGACCGGGCGGCGCTTTTATGGCGGCGAGTACCGGATCGTGCCCAACGGCGTGACGCTGCCAGCCGCCGGCGCGCCGCCGCCGCGGCGCCGGGCGATCGGCGACCGCTTCGAGATCGCGTTCGTCGGCCAGGCCGTCGAGCGCAAGGGCCTGCCCGTGCTGCTCCGGGCCTTCGAGGCGCTGCGCGAGCACGTCCCTGCCCGGCTCACCGTGATCGGCGTCGAGCCCGACGATCTGGCGCCGCTGCTCGTCGAGGCGCGCGACGTGTGCGCGCTCGGGCGCGTCGACGATGCCCACAAGCACGCCGCGCTTGCCCGGGCGCACGTGCTCTGCGCGCCCTCGCTCGGGGCCGAGTCGTTCGGGATGGTGCTCACGGAGGCCTTCGCGGCGGGCACGCCGGTGATCGCCTCGGACATCACCGGCTACCGCGACGTCGTGGAGCACGGCTCCGACGGCCTGCTCGTCCCGCCCGGCGACGCACTGGCGCTGGCCGAGACGCTGCGCGATCTCGCGCTTGACCCCGCGCGGCTCGAGCAGCTCGGCGAGCGCGCCGGCCGATCGGCGCAGCAGTACGCCTGGCCGCACATCGCCTCCTGCGTGACGCAGGCCTACCGCGACGCGATGGCGATGCCGGCGCCCGCGCCCGTCGCCCCAGGTCTCGGACGGCCCTCCGGGGATCGCGGCCGACACGGGCCCGCGCGTCACCTGCCGCCCCTGGAGCCTCAGCGCAAGGGGCTCCCACGGGTGGCGCGGGTCGCCCGGCGCGGCGCGTTGATCGCGGCCGGGATCGCCACCGCGGGCGGCGCCTGGCTCGCCCTCCAGCGCATCGGCTGGGACTCTGTCGCGGCGTCGATCCTGCACTCGAGCCCCGCCTGGGTGCTGCTGGCGATCGCCCTGATGTGCGCCTCGATGGTGTTGCGCGCGGTCTCCTGGCACGCGACTCTCCGGGCGGCGGCGCCGACGGCAGGTGCGCGCCTGGCGGACGCCTGGCAGGGCACGTCGATCGGCGTCTTGATGTCGGCGACGTTGCCGGCCCGCCTCGGCGAGCTCTCCCGGGCCCTGATCGTGGCGCGCCGGCTCGGGCGCCCGCGCGAGGTCCTTCCGGCCGTGATCGGCACGCTCGTCTCCCAGACGGTGCTCAACCTCGTGGCGCTCGCGATCCTCGGCGCGGTCATGTTCCGGACCACGGGGCTCTTCGCGGGCCGGCAGGCGGCGCTGCTGCTCTACGCCATAGCGCCGGTCGTCGTGCTCTGCACGGTGGTCGCCGGGCCGTTGCTGCTGGCACCGGGTCGATTGTCGAGGTCGCGCCGCGTGCAGGGCTGGCTGAGGGCCGCGCGCGCCACCCTGGCGCGGGTGCGCTCAGGGCTCGTCGTGTTCCGCCGCCCACGCCTCGGGCTCGCCGCCGCCGCCACGCAGCTGTCCGCCTGGGCGCTGCAGTGGCTGGCGTGCTTCGTGCTGCTCAACGCCGTCGGGCTCGACGACTCCGGCGCCGGCGCCGGTGCGGCCGCGGCCGTGCTGTTCGCCGTGAACGTGAGCGCGGTGCTGCCGCTGACGCCGTCGAACCTGGGGGTGTTTCAGGCCGCGTGCGTGGCGGTCCTGGCCGGCGGCTACGGGATCGGTGCCGCGGAGGCGCTCGGCTACGGGATCGTCCTGCAGGCGGTCGAGCTGGCGACGGCCGTGGTCATGGGTATGCCCGCGCTCGTGAAGGAGGGCGTCACGTGGCGGGAGGTCCGGGTGCGTGCGCTGCACTCAGCGCCACTGTCGCTGACGGCTCAGCGGCAGGTGCCGCACGAGTCCGGGTCCTAGTAGGAGCGTGGTCACGAGACCCGGCGCAGGCCGCGCTCGGCGTCGAGCCCGAACACCACCGCCGCGCGCCGGCCGTCGTCACCGTCCGGTCGCGCCGTGCGCATCGTGCGAGCCGCGAAGGCGAACCCGCACAGCTGCATCGAGACCTCGAGCTCCCAGTCGCCCTCGGGCAAGGGCGCTCCGGCGGCCGCGTTGCCAACGTCGAGTCGCGCGGTCGACGACAGCAGAGGCCGAACGAGGCCCCGGTCGCCCGCCACCAGCTCGAGCGTCGTGTGGCCAGGCAGCGAATACTCGGCGCGGTCGGCGACGGCACGCACCACCGCGGCCGCCGTTGCACGCCGCAGCTCGTCGGTCGCGTCCAGGTTCGCGCCCTTGAGCGGACCGATGATCTCGCGCGGCGGGCGCCAGGCGACCCGGTCGTCTTGAGGGCGGAAGACGAGCCGCGTCTGCCTTCCGCGCACGCGGGCCTCGTAGCGCATCCGGACGCCGTCCTCGTCGCCGACGACGTCGAGCATGCGCACACGCGCCGTCAGGGACGCCTCGAACCGCGCGAGGGCGCTCAGCGCGTCGAAGGCGTCGGTGCGCGCGAGGTGGGAGCGGGCGCGCATGGCGAGGGAGAGGAAGCGGTCGATGCACGCCGGGAAGCGCTCCTCGATGAGCCGCCGAATCTCGTCGTAGACCTCGCGGTTGTGGGCTGGGTCGCGGCGAAGGAAGACGGCGCCGCCGAGGCGGGAGAGTGCCTTCGACCGGTACCAGTGGGCGAAGAGCTGGTCACGTAGAGGCCCTGGCTGGATGTGCGCTTCGACGATGTCCAGGACCTCGCGCAGGTTGCCGTAGTAGCGGGCCGGATCCATCTGGATCCAGGAGGCGTTGCCCCTGTCTGTCCGCAGGACCCAGTGGTAGCACGGGTAATCGGCCAGCACCGAGATCCGTCCGGCGCCACGCAGGTAGGCCTCCGCGACGAACGCGTGATCCTCCAGCCGTCGGCGGCCCTCGGGGAAGCGGATGTCGTGCTCGACCAGGAAGGCGCGGCGGAACAGCTTGTGCGGCGAGAGCAGCCGCAGCAGCGGCGGCCAGGTGACGTCCAGCCCGGAGCGGTTGGCGGTGAACAGCTCGCGGGGCACCTGCTTGCCTTGACCCACCACCTTCCCGACCACGATGTCCGCGCCGTCGGCGACCGCCCGGTCGTACAGGCGCTCGAGCGCCTCGGCGCCCAGCCAGTCGTCGTTGTCGACGTAGAGCACGAACTCGCCGCGCGCCATGTCCGTGCCGACGTTGCGCGGCCGTCCGGGCCAGCCCGAGTTGGGGATGTGGGCGACGCGGATGACCTGGTGTCGAGCGGCGAGGTCGTCGAGGCGCTCCGCCGTCCCGTCCGTCGAGCCGTCGTCGACGAGGACGACCTCGTACTCCGAATCTGGCAGCGACTGTCCGAGGACTGATCGCTCGAGGTCGTCGAGATGCGACCCGGGGTTGTAGACGGGCACGACAACGCTGACCTTGATCACGCTAGTAGTGGCCCATCCTACAAGTCCGCACACGCTTGGGTCGCCCGCTGATCACCGCCTGGCGGTCCGGTCTCGCCTTCGGCTCGCCACCGGCTTCGCCTGCTCGCTCGGTCATGTGGCAGAGCCACACTCCCACGCTGCGTCCTTGCCAGCCGGCGCCAGCGACCGCCCAAGCATGCACGAACTTACAGGATGAGCCACTAGCTGCGCCACCGCGGACGCGGCCGGCGCCGCGGAGCGGGTGCGAGGCCTCCGGCTCCTGGACGCCGCTCAAGCAGGACGCGGATACGGGCCAGCAGCTCTTCGAAGGCGAACGGCTTCGTCAGGTAGTCGTCCGCGCCGGCTTGGAGACCGGAGTCACGATCCCGCGTCTCACCCATCGCGCTGAGCATGAGCACGGGGGTTCGCACCCCGTTGCGCCGCAGTCGCCGACACACCTCTGTCCCATCCATGCCCGGCAGCATCCGGTCGAGCAGGATCGCCTGGTAGGTGCTCGACGCAGCCCGGCTCAGTGCCTCCTCTCCGCCGGTGACGACCTCCACCTGCAGGCCGTGGCGTTCGAGTCCTCGACGAAGCAGCGTGGCCATCTTCGGCTCGTCCTCGACGAGAAGCAGCGTCACGGTCGCACACGCTCCGTCTGCTCGTGGTTGGCCTGATGCCAGTCGACGTAGCGGGCGACGCCTTCGACGAAGGCGATCTCCGCCTGCCAGCCGAGCTCCTCGCGCGCCCGGTCTGGGGCCACGTGGACGCCGTGGAAGTCACCGAGACGGGCTTCGGTGTGCACGATGTCGACGTCGCCGACGAGGGCGGCGACGGTGTCGGCGATCTGCCGGATGGACGTGTCTTCTTCTCCGACCAGGTTGTAGACCCGATTGGCCGCGGCGGGGGCGAGCGCGGCGGCGCAGCCGCGGGCGAGGTCTTCGACGTAGATGAAGCGGCGGGTCTGCTCGCCGGTGCCCGCGATCGTGAGCGGCTGCCCGGCCAGCGCCTTGCTCACGAACTGCGGCACCACGGCGGCCGGGCGCGCGCGTGGGCCGTAGGGGATGCCGAAGCGCAGGATCGTGTAGTCGAGGTCGTACAGCTCGGCGTAGGCGGTGCAGTACATCTCGCCGGCGATCTTGGTCGCCGTGTAGAGATGCGTCGGGAGCGCGAGCGTGGCCGTCTCGTCGACGAGCGGTCCGTCGAGGCCGTCGTACACCCAGATCGTGGAGGCGTAGGCGACGCGGTCGACGCCGCCCTCGCGCGCGGCTTCGAGCACGTTGAGGGTGCCGCGGGCGTTGACCTCCTCCGCCCAGGCGGGGTCCAGCGCGACCTCGTTGACGTCGGCGATCGCGGCGAGGTGCAGGACCGCGTCGCAGCCGGTCATCGCATCGCCGAGCGCTCCACGATCGCTGAGCTCGCCGAGGTAGGTGTCGACGTGCTCGGGGGCGTGAAACGGCGAGGGCTCGATGTCGAAGATCCGCGGCTCGTGACCGCTGGCCTGCAGGGCGTCGACGACGTGGGAGCCGATGAAGCCCGACCCCCCGGTCACGAGGACCTTGCCGGGACGGGTCATCGCGTCGCGGTGCGGCGATCGCGGTCCGACGGGCCGCCGCTTTGAAACCAGGCGAAGACGAACGCTCCGACGCCGAGCAGTGCCGCGGCGATCCCGTGCTTGACGTGATGGCGCGCCGATCCGGCCTCGTGGCCGGGCACGAAGGACGGCAGGCTGTCGGCGGTGCTTGCGAAGTACAGGATGGCGATGGCGAGCAGCAGGACGCCGACGACGGCTGCTGGGATGATCAGGGCGGGGCGCTTGGTCACGGAGTCTCCAGGGTCAGACGATGAGGAAGTAGATCGAGGCGAGGGCGCCGGCGACGAGGCAGTAGATCGCGAACGGCGTGAGCCGGTTGGTCTCGAAGAAGCGCATCAGGAAGCGGACGGCCAGATAGGCGGTGATGGCCGATCCGATCGCGCCGACGAGCGCGGGTCCGCGGACTCCGTCTCCGGCGTGGCCGAAGAGCTGCGGGAGCTTGAGCGCGGCTGCCGCGCCGATGATCGGGGTCGCCAGCAGGAAGGCGAACCGGGCGGCGTCTTCGTTTGAGAGGCCGACCAGCAGGCCGCCGCCCATGGTCGCGCCGGAGCGCGAGAAGCCGGGGATCAGGGCGATCGCCTGGGCGGTGCCGACCTTCGCGGCGTCCATGAAGCTCAGCCGCCCCGCGATCCGCATGTCGGGATCGTCGACGTCACCCTCGATCTGGCTGGGCGCGCGCCGCCGCAGCCGCTCGGCGCCGAAGAGCAGCAGGCCGTTGAGCATGAGAAACACCGCGGCCGACTGCGCGGAGGCAAAGACGTTGCGCAGCGCGTGTTCCAGCAGCAGCCCGAGTAGGCCGGCCGGAACGGTGCCGATGACCAGCAGCCAGCCGAGCTTGGCGTCGGTGTCGTCGGACGCGATCTCGCGGTCGCGCAGTGATCTTCCCAGTCCGCGTGCGATGCGCACCCAGTCGCGCCAGAAGAATCCGAGCAGCACGAGCGCCGTCGCGAGGTGCGTGGCGACGAGGAAGGTGATGAAGTAGTCGTCGTTTTGGTGGATGTCCCAGCCGAGCAGGCGCGGCAGGATCACGCTGTGGCCGAGGCTTGAGACCGGGAAGAGCTCGGAGACGCCCTGCAGCAGGCCGAGCACGAGCGCCTGGAGATAGGAGATCGGATGCAAAGCCGATCAACCCGTCGCGCGAGCGCGAGCGCCGGCGCGCCGGCGAGAGCCGGTCGGTTGGAAAAACACGGTGGCCATCGCCTACACCGTGTCGTGGCCGCATGAGGTGAAGATGAACTGCCGCTAAACCGGCAGGGTGATCCAGACGTCCGCGCCCTGCGGCGTGTTGGCTGCTGCGGCGGTGCCGTGGTGCGCGCGGGCGATCGCCGCCACGATCGGCAGGCCGAGGCCGAACCCGCCGGCACGGCCGCCGCCGGTGCGCTCGAAGAGGTCCGGGAGGGTCTCTGATCCGAATCCCCGTCCGTGGTCGGCGACGTGGATCGCCAGCTGCGCGCCGTCACGGACCGCGGTGAGCGTGACCGGAGCGGCGCCGTGGCGCAGGGCGTTGTCGATCATGTTGCCGAGCGCCTGCTCGAGGCGCAGCTCGTCGCCCTGCACCAGCAGGCCGCTGGGGACATTCGTGCGTACGACGGCGTCCTTGACGAGCGCGAAGCGGTCGACCACCCGCTGTGCGAGGCGCTGAAGGTCGACGGGCTGGGGGTTCAGCGGCAGGCTGCCCGCCTCGCCGCGGGCGATGACGAGGAGGTCTTCGGCGAGCCGTGCGAGCCGGTCGATCTCCTCGCTGATCGAATCGAGCGCGGGCCGGACGTCGCTGTCGAGCGGCGCGTCCTCGAGCGCGAGGTCGACTTCGACCTTGAGGATGGCCAGCGGCGTGCGCAGCTCGTGGCTGGCGGTGGCCAGGAACTCGCGTTCGTGCTCGGCGGCGGCTTCGAGGCGGACGAGCATCGCGTTGAGCGTCTTGCCGAGGCGCCAGATCTCGTCCCGGGTCCGCGGGAGCGGCAGCCGGGCGTCGGAGGTCGCGGCGGAGATCTCCGCGGCGCGGCGGCGCATGCGCTCGACGGGCCGCAGGGCACCGGAGGCCACGAGGTAGCCGGCGCTCGAGGAGAGCAGCAGGATCAGGGGGCCGCCGATCAAGAGGACGCTGCCAAGCGACTCGAGCGCCTTCTCGCGCTGGACCATCGAGGCGCTCACGACGATGGCGCGGCCAGGTGCCGCCGGGCGGCCGATCAGGCGCGCGGCCTCCCTGTGCTCGAGCCGCACCTCTCCGGTGAGCGCCTGGCGCAGGGCCTTGCCGGCGACCAGCGGCTTCCCGCTGCCGGGGGGGGACGCCGCCAGGACCTTGCCGTCGGCGTCCAGCAGCTGGGCGGGCTCTCCCTCGACCGCGAAGGCGCGGCGCAGCGGCCCGATGCCGGGCGTCCGGGCGAGCCGGGAGTACTCGGCGGCTCGCGACCGCAGCGACGAGTCGAGGGAGGCATCGAGCCCGTCCCTGACCTCGATGAAGATGTACACGCCACCACCGGTCAACAGCAGCGCGCTGGCGACGGCGAAGGCCAGCGTGAGCCGCACCCGCATGGGCAGCGGCAGACGACGCAGGTGCGCGCTCAGTCCTCGCACAGCCGGTATCCGACACCACGCACGGTCTGCAGCGACTGCCGGCCGTAGGGCCGGTCGATCTTCGCGCGCAGCTGCAGGACGTACACGTCGACGACGTTTGAGCGGTTCTCGTACTCGCCGTCCCAGGCGTGCTCGAGCAGCGCGAAGCGGCTCAGCACCTGATTGGGATTGCGCATGAAGGTCTCCAGCAGCGCGAACTCCTTGGCCGTGAGCTCGATCAGATCCTCGCCCCGCCAGGCCCGGTGGCCGACCGGGTCGAGCCGCAGCTCGCCCACCTCGAGCAGCGGGGCCTGGCTGACGGGACCCCGGCGCGTGAGGGCTCGGACGCGGGCCCGCAGCTCGCGCAGCGAGAAGGGCTTGGTGAGGTAGTCGTCGGCCCCGGCGTCCAGACCGTCGACGCGGTCCGGGATCTCGCCGAGGGCGGTCAGCATGAGGATCGGGCTCCAGACCTTGTCCGCGCGCAGCCGGCGACAGACCTCGAGCCCGTCGAGCCCGGGCAGCATCCGGTCGAGCACGACGGCGTCGTAGGCCGTCGCTCGGGCGCGCCACAACCCCTCCTCGCCGTCAGGCGCGACGTCGACTGCGAAGCCCGCGCCTTCGAGGCCCCGGCGCAGCAGCGTCGCCATCTTCGGCTCGTCTTCGACGACGAGGATCCGCATAGGTCGACGTCAGGATGCCAGGCCGGCCTTGCGAGCCTCGTAGTCGCCGGTGAGGGTCCCGAGGAAGACGCCTGCCGTGAGGTCTGACAGGTAGTGGCCGCCGGCGTACATGCGCGAGAACGCGATCTCGTCGGCCATCCAGTCGTACTCGCTGCTGAGGTGCGGGTACAGCGGCTCGAGCAGGGCGAGCGCGACGCCCGCGTCCACCATGTGGCTCGACGGATAGGACCGGTGCACCTGGCCGGCCAGGTCGACGCGGACGCCGCCCGCGCTCAGCGACGGATCCGTGACGTATGGGGACGGCCGCGCATAGCGCGACTCGGCCGTCTGCTGCACCGTCTTGCCCAAGCCGAACCCGGCCGTCATCGCCGCCTTGGTCGCCTTCTCCCTGGTGCCGGGGACGAAGGACTTCGTCTGCTTGAGGATCGCCTTCCACGGCTGCTTCTTGCCATGGGACTCAAGCCAGGTCGCCGCGGTGGTGCCGGCGGGATCGCGCTGGGTTGCGAGCGTCTTGAGCTGCGCGAGCTCGCCGGCCGGCGCCCGGCCTGCGGGCGGCTCGCCGACGGCCGTGACCGCCCAGGCCGCGAACTCGGCGTCTCTGAGGATCGGATGCGCGTCGAGCCACACCTTGGCCGCGCGGTGCCCGCGCGCCTCGGCCGCCTTCAGCGGCGCGTCGACCGGCTGCAGCTGGGCGTCAGTGAACAGCGGCGGGACCGTCGCGCCGTGAAAGTCGCCGCCGCCGCCCGTGAAGCCGGCCAGCGCGAGGGCACCCCCGCCGACCGCGAGGACGAGGGCAACCATGACGATCTGGATGATGCGGGCTCTACGCATGCGAGAAGTACCTCCGGGCGACCTGCCGCGAGTCGTTGGGGAGCGCCGGCATACGCGTCATCCCGGCTCCGAGCACGTACTTCGACAGCGACACCGGCCGGCTTCCGAGCCGCCGCAGCTCGCGGTCGGCGACGCCGGCGCCGCGCGCGGACTTGGTCTCGACGATCACCCAGCCGTCGCGCAGACGCACGGTCCCCAGCGCCAGCTCCGCATCGATCGTCACGCGCTCCCCGGGACCGGCGAGGGTGGTACGCAGGTACGTCGTCTGAAGCACCGGCGCGAGGTCGGGCACGTCCTCGATGTGCTCGGCGAGGAAGGCCTGGGCGTCTGCTGTCAGCCGGCCGTGGTCGGCCACCGCATACGGAACGCGGTGCTTGACGGTCTCCCCGCGGGGCCCTTTGACCTTGAGCTCGAAGCTGCAGGCGTCGGCGTCGACGTAATGGCGCGACCGGCACTTGAAGCGCCGGCGCCGGCGCTGCACGTGGGCGCGGGCGGTCAGCAGCGCGTCGGTGTCGAAGTACACGCTGTCGTAGGCGAAGCGGCGGCGGCCGGCGATCTCGAGCGCCGCGTGGGTCGGCGCCAGCCGCGCGAGCAGCTCGTCGAGGGCCTCCAGGGAGACGACGTGCTTGCGGTCTTCGCGCACCTGCAGGGGCACTGTGGCATCGAGCTCGGCAAGGCCGACGCCGCGCAGGCGGGCGAGCCCGGTTGACATGGAGGTCACGGGATGACCTCCATCGCGGGTTCGGGTTCGAGCTGTCCGATCGGCTGGAGGTAGCGCACGCTCACGCGCGTCACCTCGCGCACGTAGTCGGTCTCCTCAACCGAGACGTCGACGACCTCCACGCCCAGACGGCGCTCGAGCACCGCGCGCAGGGCGACGTCGCCCGTCACGACTTCGTCCAGGGTCACGCGCTGGCGCGCGGTGCGGCGGTACAGCGACGGGTGATCCACGAGGAACAGCCCGATCAGGACCACCCCGTCGAGGGCGATGGCCAGCGACTCGTCCTTGAGCCGCAGCCCGTTGGCGAGTGCCAGCACGAGCGCGCAGAAGAAGTAGGCGAGGTCGGCGTTGCCGAACGGCTCGGAGCGCAGTCGCACGATCGAGAGCATCGCGAACAGCCCGAAGCCGATCGCCGGGCCCAGGTGCTTGTGCGTGATGACCGTGAGCACCGCGAACAGGCCGAGGTTGAAGCTCGCGTACACCATGAACAAGCCGCGCCGGGGCCGCCGCCGCGCCACCATCAGCGACACCAAGCCGATCGACACGAGATCAGCGAAGAGCCGGAGGAGGAGGTTGGCCCAGTCCGCTTGCGACATGCCGCCGAACGTAGGTTGTGAACGTGAGGTGAAAATGAAGTGATCGCAGTGGGCCCGCGTAGCCTGTGCCGGGAGTGCCCACCTCGCTCTGGCTGCTGATCGGCGTGATCGCGGTGTACGCCGCGGGCGTCCTCACGCTGATCGCCCTCGGGCGCAAAAGCGACGCGCGGGCGCTGGCCGGATTCATCCCGGACTGCCTGATCCTGGTCCGGCGGCTGATGGGCGATGCGCGGGTGGCGCGCCGGCACCGGTGGCTGCTGGGCGGCCTCGTGGCCTACCTGGCGCTGCCGTTTGACCTGGTGCCCGACTTCATCCCGGTCGCCGGCCAGCTCGACGACGCGCTGGTCGTCGCCCTGGTGTTGCGAGTCGTCCTGCGCGGAGCCGGCCGCGCGCTTTTGGAGGAGCACTGGCCCGGGCCGCAGCCGTCGCTGCGGGTGATCGCCCGGCTGTGCGGGATCAGGGTCGCCCGACCGCCCGCCGGCGCGACCTGAGCTCAGCGGCGGCCGGAGCCGCCGCCACCGCTCTTGCCGAACTTGCGAAACTCGAACTCCGCCCCGCCGAGCAGCGCCAGCACGGCGCGGAAGGGCAGGGTGATGATGTCGAGGATCAGCCCGAAGATCATCTGCAGCACGTTGAGGATGGCGGAGAGCATGCCGCCCGGCTACCCGTCGGCGCGGCGCGGGAACCTGACGCCACGACGACTCCTCACCGGTGCACCGGCTCGACGCGCGTTGGATTCGCGGGGGCCGGGGTAGTCCCGGCGGACATCATCTCCGAGGGAGGGTCGATCATGGCGACGCGGCGCTCAGCCCTACTGCTTGTGTCGGTGGCGGCGATAACGATCGCGGGATGCGGCCGCTCGCAGGACCGGTCGACCGTCCGCACCACGACCGAGCGCTTCCTGCGTGCGCTCGCCGCGCACGACGGCACGGCGGCTTGTCGCCGGCTGAGCGCCGACACGCGCGCCGAGCTCGAGAGCTCCAGGCAGCACCGGTGCGCGGACGCGGTCGGGGAGCTCAAGCTCGCAGGGGGGTCGATCCGCCGGGTCGAAGTCGATCTGACGAGCGCGAAGGTCGATCTCTCCGGGTCGCCGCGCTGGGCGCGCGCCCGCGGGTGGCGGCTGAAGCTGTACTCGAACTCGCTCGTCCTGGTGATGACGCTGATCTGGCTGGGGTCGTGGGGGGTGCAGTCCGTCGCGGGTCGCGCGGCCTACAACGCCGAGCAGTTCGATCACCAGCTCGCGGGGGTGAGCTGGGTCGGCTATGTCATCTCCAGTGACTTCTGGAACCGCACGCTGCAGAACTGGCAGTCGGAGTTCCTCGCCGTCGGGTCGATGGCGATCCTCTCCATCTACCTGCGCCAACGCGGCTCTCCGGAGTCCAAGCCCGTCGGCGCGCCGCACGACGCCACGGGCGTCGAGGGCTGACACTTTCAATCCTTCTCCGCGGCGGCAACCTGGCGAACCGCCGCGGAGAGCTCGGACGCCGTGCCCCGCTTGAAGGCGACGCCGGCGACCGTCTCGAGGCCGCCCGGCAAGCTGTCTAGGTCTTCGAGGCTCGTGTAGATCAGTATGCGTGGGCCCCTGACCTCCAGGGCGAGGCGCCGAGTCAGCTCGACACCCGCCGCGGTCGAGCCGTCGAGATCGACGACGGCGACGTCGGGCCTCCTCGTGTGGATCAAGGGGAAGGCATGCGCCGCCGTGGCGACGGTACCGACGATCTCGCATTCGTCGGCGCGCAGAGCGCTCTCGATGTGCTTGCGCAGGCGGTCGTCCTCTTCCACGATCAGCACCCTGATACGGGTGCTGGGAGCCACGCCTTCCACGATGGCGCTCAGCTCGTCGATCGAGTCGAGGAAGACGTGGACCACGGCCGGATCGAAGTGCGATCCGCTGCCGGCGCGGATCATCTCCACCGCCCTCTCGCGGGAGAACCGGCGCCGGTAGACGCGGTCGTGCGTGAGGGCGTCAAAGACATCGGCGACGGCGACGATCCTGCCCTCCATCAGGATGTCGGACCCCGAGAGCCCGCGCGGATAGCCGGTGCCGTCGAACCGCTCGTGGTGGGCCCAGGCGATGCTGGCGGCCAGGTCGAGCACGGGGCTCTCGGATCCGTACAAGATGCGGTAGCCGATCTCCGCGTGGTTCTCCATGACAGCGCGCTCCTGGGCGTCGAGCGCACCAGCCTTGCGCAGGATGGCGTCCGGGATCCCGACCTTCCCGATGTCGTGCAGGGGACTCGCGAGACGTAGGAGATCGCAGCGATCAGACGGCAGGTGCAGCCCGCGTGCGAGGACATTGGAGAGCCATGACACCCGCTCCACATGGTCCCCCGTGTCCTCGTCGCGGTGTTCCCCGGCGATCGAGAGCCGCCGGATCGTCTCCTCGCGGGAGTCGGCGAGCTCTTCGGCCATGCGCCCGAGGTGGTGAAGCGCCTCGTTGAGGGCGGCCGTGCGCTCGTCGACGAGCACCTCGAGGCGCTCGCGGTAGGTCCGATTCTCGATCTGCAGCGTCCGCTCTCGCAGCGCGTTCGCCACGTTGATCACCAGCTGCTTCTCGCCGAACGGCTTGACCATGTAGCCAGACACGCCGAGCCGGGCCGCCGCGTCGGCGGTGCCCGGGTCGTCGACCCCGCTCACCACGATCGCCGCGAGGTCGGGGTGCTCCGCCAGTACGTCCGCGAGCAGGTCCAGCCCGGTCTCGCCGGGCATGTTGAGGTCACACAGCATCAGGCTGCAGGACGTCTCGGTGAGGAGATCCCTGGCCTGAGCTCCTCCGCTGGCCGTGATGCAGTTGTAGCCGGCCTGCTCGAGCTGCAGCGCCAGCAGGCGCCGCATCAGTTCCTCGTCGTCAACGACAAGCACCGTCTCCCGCGCTCGCTCGATCATCGGCCGTCATGACCTGCGTCGGATCGCTGGCTCGGTCTCATACCTTCCTCGGGATCGCTAAGCAGGACTTTAGCGATCAGATGGAAGGGCTACGTCGCCTCCGCGGTGCTCGTCAAGGACCGATGCGCCTGCGCTCGCGGGCGTCTCCGGGGCGTCGAAGAGCATGGCGATCAGCATGGTCGGCACCTCGGCGGTCATGTCGCGCGCGAGGCGCCTTCCGGCCTGTTCTTCGATCTGGGCCAGCCGGTCGAGCGTTTCGGAGACGAGCGCCGAGGCCTCGGCGAACCCCTGCTCGTCGAGCCGGGCGAACTGGCGCGCCACGTGTGAGTCGGCGCGATCCATCTTGCCCTGCTCTGCGGCCTGCGCGACGACCTCGGCGATCTGTGCGAGCGTGGCGGCGTCGAGCGCTTCGCGAACGACCATCGGCAGCTGCTCCCAAGCGGCTGCGGTGATGCGCGGGCGAGCGGAGAGGCTATAGCGATGCTCGATGGCTCCGCGCACCATGCGGCGGCCTTCGAGCTTGATCAAGCCGAAGCCGCGCAGCGCGCGCACGTGGTAGCTGAGGTTCTCCAGCGGTACGGCGAGCGCGTTCGCGAGCTCCTTGGGCGTGGCGTTGCCGCGCTCGAGGACCGAGAGGATGCGGACCCGCAGCGGGTGGGCGAGCGCCTTGACCAGCCGCGGGTCGTCGATGTCGGCGATCGGCTTGCTCATGAGAGGTGCGCACGCAGCTTCGCGCGTGCGCGATGCAGACGGACCTTGACCGTCCCCTCCGGGATCCCGGTCACCCGGGCGATCTCGACCTGTGTGAGATCGGCCTGATAGCGCAATGTCACGAGGGCGCGGTCTCGCGCCGGCAGTCGCCCCACGGCACGCTGGACGTCCAGCGCCACGACCGGGTCGTCAGCGACCTCGGGGGACGCAGGCGGCTCGGCGGTCGCTGCGGCCCAGCTGCGGCCATTTGGGCCCGCCATCCAGCGGGCGGCTTCTCTGCGTGCGATCGTGGTCATCCAGGCGGTCGGGTTGTCGGGGGCCCCGGCATTCTGCCAGGCCCGCCACGCACGAAGCATGGCCTCCTGGGCGGCGTCTTCGACGGCTGCAGCCGGAAGCCAGCCGGCAGCCCTGCGTGCCGTCTCATGCAGCGTGGCCCAGTCCGGGTCGGCGGGCCCGCGAAAGGATTCTTTAGCGCCCGGAAACGAATCGTAGCCGTCAGCGGGTCTCTCTCGGGAATGCCCGTCTTAGAACCCACGCCGGCGCTCACCGCCTACGAAGGCCTCGCCGAGCACTACGACATCTTCACGCACGATCACGACCACTCCACGTGGCTGGTGCGGCTCGAGGCGCTCGCGCGCAGACATGGTCTCGCCGGCAGATCGGTGCTCGATCTCGCCTGCGGAACCGGGAAGAGCCTCCGACCGGTCCTGGAGCTCGGCTACACAGGCGCCGGCTGTGACCTGTCCCCGTCCATGCTGGCCCACGCCCGGCGGCGGCTTCCGGGGGTCTGGCTGTGCGAGGCCGACGTGCGTGACCTGCCGCCGCTGGGGCGCTTTGACTGGGTGACCTGCCTCGACGACGCGCTCAACTACCTCCTCGGCGAGCACGACCTCGCCGCGGCGCTGTGTGGCATCGCCTCCGTCCTCGCCTCGGACGGCGTTGCGACGTTCGACCTCAACACGCTCTCGGCTCACCGCGAGGGCTTCGCGAGCACCTGGGTCGTCGAGCAGCCCGAGCGCTACCTGTGCTGGCAGGGCCGAGGGTGTACAGAGGGGCCCGGCGAGCCCGGAACGGCGGACATCGACGTGTTCGTCGCCGTCGACGGAGCCTGGCAGCGGGAGATCACCCGCCACCAGCAGCGCTGGTGGAGCGCCGGCGACGTGCACGACGGCGCCGAGCACGCGGGGCTCGCCGTGGTCGCGACCTACGGGCAGCGCCCCGGCGCCCGGCTCGAGGATCAGCCGGACGAGGCCCGGTGCACGAAGACCGTCTTCTTTCTCCGCCACGCGAAAGGAGGCGCACCATGATTCGCCAGCCGTAATCGAACGGGGCGGCCGCCGGCGGCGCCTGCCTCGAGGGGAGCTCCCTCGTTCGTGGCCGGACCCCGGCTTGTTCTCAGCTCAGCCCGGTCGGGCGCGGCGGGCCCGCCAGCGGCCGACCGCCAGCGACGCCAGCAGCGACCACGCGCTGACGAGCGCGCCGAACACCAGCAGGCAGCGCGGGCAGGTGCGCAGCTTGGATCGCATCAGCGCGGCCCGTCTGAAGGCGCCGGCCGGGGAGGAGGGTTCTCGTCGGCCGGCAGGCAGCCGTCGATGGCGGGGTGGAAGGCCCAGCGGTGCTCGGGCTGCTGCTGGCGGTCGTGGGTCTGTTGCTGCTCCGGCGTCAGGACTTCCAGGGGCTGGCCAGCCTCCCCCGTCCGGGGCGGTGCCTGGGCCGTCAGGGCGCACCAGGTGTCGACGAACGCCTTGGGATCGGCGTCCGCGCTCTCCGGCAGGACGATCTGCTGCAGCGTGATCGTGGGATGGAACTCGTTCCACCCGCTGTGGCCGCCGTCCCACGTCCATCTGCCAGTGACGATGACGTGGTCGCCCAGGCGCACCCGGCGCGCGATCGGTCCGGTGACGGCCAGCTCGTCGATGGCCCCGGCGGCGGCCCAGGCCGTGGCCGCCGCCAGCAGCATGAGCGGCGCCAGGGCGATCGCGACGGCCGTCTCGATGATCGTGCACACCAGGTCGCCGAAGAACGGGATCCATCCGATCGCCGCCCGGCAGGCGCCCGCGCCGGGACCGCCGGTGGCGAGGTCGAGAAACGGGCTGATGGCCTCGCAGACCATGAAGATCCGCGAGCCCTCGAACTCGCAGTGCAGCACGGGGATCTCGATCCGCTTGACCCCGGCCGCGTCCTGCTTGACCTCGTCGAGCAGGCGCTCGGTCTTGTCCTCGTTGGGCTCGTAGGGCTTGGGGCCGCCCGGGACCCCGAACAGGTAGGTGACGGTGTACGGCGTGGCGCCGGCGGCCGGCTCCTTGGGCGTCGGCATGGCCGCCGGGTCGTGGAGGATCAAGCCCCCCTGCACGCCGTCGCCGGTGACCTTCTCCCAGTTTGAGATCTTGCCGCCCGAGAACTCCTCCACCTCGTGCGGGTACAGCAGCAGGTTGATGCAGAAGTCGTTGTCGATGTCATCCGGGAACGGCTTGTCGTACCCGACGGGCTCGATGAACACGATGGTGCCGATGGCGCACTTCACGCCGTCGAGGCAGATGAGCTTGCGCCCCAGCAGGTAGTCGCAGGCGTCCTTGCCCAGCGTCCCCAGCCCGGCTCCGAGGCCGAACGAGGTCGGGTTTGAGTAGTGGGCCTTGTCGACGCAGTGGGTGAACTGGCCGACGCCCACCGCGACCGGGCCGGTGGGTCCCCCGTCAGGCATCGGCGTCCCCCTCGGCGATGAGCGTCACGCCTCCGAGCAGCCGGTTGCCGTCCCAGCCGTTGAGGTTGATGGCCTGGCGACCGGCGAAGCCGACGGGAGCGGTCATGGTGACCGTGACATCAGCGGTCTCGCCCGCCTGAAGCGGGACGCCCTGCCCGGCCTCGCCCAGGGCCACCGTCCAGCCCTCCGGCACCGGGTGCGCCTCGGGGCCGTGGGCGCGGCGGACGTGGTCGGGGTCGCGGTCCGGTTCCGGCGGCTCGCACGGGCGCAGCGGCTGCAGGGCGTACGCGTCGACCGTCAGCCGCACGTCGATCGGCCGCCTGCCGTGGTTGCGCACCGGGACGATGAACGCCGCCTGCGGGCTGTTGAGGGCCTTGACCTCGACGTTGTGCTGGCCCAGGTTGTTGCCGGGGTCGGCGTCGTAGGGCCAGTCGAGGAGCACCTGCAGGCAGTAGTGGCCGGGCGCCGGGGGCGTGCGCCACGCAACCGAGGCGATCGCCGGCGTCCCCGCAGCGCCCTTGACCGGCAGGTTGACCTCGTCGTCGGCGATCGGCACCGATACGCCCCCGATGCCGAAGTCCAGGTAGGAGAAGCGGACCGGGAGGCCGGCGACGGGGCCCTCGGTCGAGCCGTTCCACACCCGGGCGAAGACGTCGTACACGGTGTCGGGCGCGAGCTGCCACGTGTCGACGGCGACGCCGGGGGCCGACGGCAGCTCCAGGTGCACGTCGGGGTTCTGCCAGGTGACGGCGAGGCCGCGCGCCAGCAGCCACGGCTGACTGTAGATCAGGGGATCGGCATCACGCACCGCCCATTCGGGGACCACCCCCGAGTCGCTCGGCGTCGGCTCGTCAGGCCGCCTCGGCGCCTGGCGCAGGCAGCGGCGCAGGAGCTGCATCAACGCCAGCAACACGGCGATCAGCGACGCCACGAGGTACAGCTTTAAAAGCCACCACAGCAGCCGCTGCGCACAGTCACGGGCCCGCGCCACGCGCCGCAGTGTAATCAAGCCGACGCCGACGCGTCAGCCGCCGCCCCCTCTCCGTTACGCTCCCACCCAATCGGCGATCGGGGAGGGTTGACGTGGGTGCTCGTGATCGGATCAGGTTCGCAGTCCAGACCGCCGTCGCGGCCGGCGCGGCTGTCCTGGCCATCGTGGCGGTGATCTGGCCCGGCTGGATCGAGACCGTGGTCCGCGTCGATCCCGACCGCCACAGCGGGTCGCTGGAATGGCTGATCGTCGCCGGTCTGGCGCTCGTGGCGGCCGCCCTGGGGCTCGCTGCCCGTCGCACCTGGCGACGGTGCATCGTGCCGGCCTGAAGGGCGCATTGGGCGACGTCGGCTGGATCGGCCACTCGGGCCTCGCGGGCAGCCGCCCGGGTGCGGGGCCGTCGGGCGAGACGCTCGATGCCGCCGCCCGCCTCGAGCTCGACTGGCTCGAGCTCGACGTGTGCGCGACGCTCGGCGGCGTGCTCGTGCTGCGCCATCACAGCCGGCTGCCCGGCGGGCGTCCCGTCCACGGCCTGAGCGTGGCCGATCTGCGCCGGCTCGAGCCGGACGTCCTGACCCTGACCGAGGCGGCGGAGCAGCTCGAGGGACGGGTGCCGCTGCTGATCGACGTCAAGAGCCCGCGGGTCGTCGGCCCGCTGGCGGACTGGCTGGCCAGCCATCGCGGCAGCGGCGTCTTCGCGGTGTGCAGCGAAAGTCGCGATGCGCTCGAGTACCTGCGCGAGCGCCTGCCGTGGGTGCCCCGCTGGCGCAGCCTCACCGTCCTGGGCCGCTTCACCGCCGAGTCGGTCCCGCCGCTGCTGCGCCCGCTGCTGCGCGACATGTTTCCGGGCGCGGTCTGGACGGCCGCCGACGACCTGGCCGGCCTGGGCTCCGAGCTGGCCTCGGCGTGGATCGCGCTGCTCGGCAGCGACCAGGTCGGCGAGCGCATGCGCCGTGCCATGGCGGCGACCCAGCGCGACGACCTGCCGCGCCACCTCGCGGGGCTCGGCAGCGAGGTCGCGGCGGCGGCGATCAGCGTCGACCACTGGGCGATCACCCCCGGTCTGTGCGAGGCCGCGCACGCCCTCGGCCTCACCGTGGCGGCCTGGACCGTGAACCGCATCGAGCTCGCACGCGATCTCGTCGGCTGCGGGGTGGACTTCATCACGAGCGACGACGTGGCGACGGTGCGCGCGGCGGTCGCGGCGCTGAGCCGGCGCAGGACGGGCGTCGGGGACGACGGCGTGGCGGTCCGCTGCCGTCCGGCTGGGGGGACGGGAGCGTGACCGTGACCGTCTGCGCGGTGGTGAGCGGTCCCCACCACGACCGCGCCGACGCCCGCGCGCTGCTGGCACGAGCGGTCGCCCAGGCCGGCCTCTGGGAGCGCCTGGAGGTGGTCGCCGGCGGCGTGGACAAGGCGCCCGCCGCCCTGCGGGTGCTCGTCCTGCCCGAGCTGCTGTGCTTCGAGGCCGGCGCCGGGGCGGGCACCGATCCGGCGCTCGTGGAGGATCTCGTTGACCTGCTCGGCGAGCGCGGCTACGACGACGTCGCGGTGGGGGCGACGCTGGGGGCCGAGCACACCTGGCTTCAGAACCGCGATCTCGCGACGACGGCGAGCGTCGCCGGCTACCGGGGGGTCACCGACGGGCGGCGCCCGTACGCGATCGTCGACCTCTCCGAGGATGTCGCGGCGGTTGCCTTCCCCGCCGCGAGCGCGCTGCACGGCAGCGGCCTCGGCCGACGCTGGGTCGAGGCCGACTTCCGCATCAGCTTCGCGAAGAACCGCACGCACGAGGAGCACGGCTATGCGCTGTGCGTGCACAAC
>JBBQBV010000009.1:0-48850 GCA_038318085.1 Solirubrobacterales bacterium | reverse complement strand
CTCGCCGCTCCGGGGCGCTAGGGGGCAGCAGTGCGAGGTCCCACGGCACGGCCAGGCGCGCCCGCTGGGCATTGAGGCCACCCCACGCCGGGTGGGTAAAGATGCTTCCGACCCAGGCGCCGCCGACGTCGAGTTTCTCTGCGACGCCCGCGGGGACGGCAGGGGCCGAGGCGGGCGAGGATGCGAGCGCCACCCCAATGACGCCTACCATGAGGACCGACCGGCATGCTGCGGCGACCCGACTCCGTTGCGTTCGTAGTTGCATAACCCCTGACCGTCGGCGCTGGTCTCGGTGTGACAACTCTCGCGGAATTCGCCGCGCCAGCGCTCGCAGGGTGACCTCGGCCGCCCCCCGGCTCCTCGAACGGCGTAGCGAAC
Source organism: Solirubrobacterales bacterium (assembly GCA_038318085.1). Classification (GTDB taxonomy): domain Bacteria; phylum Actinomycetota; class Thermoleophilia; order Solirubrobacterales; family Solirubrobacteraceae; genus DATLGB01. Next base: position 48,472 of record JBBQBV010000009.1, on the reverse strand, counting down.
ATCTGGCGGTTGGGGTTCAGCTGGGGGTTGGCCTTCTTCCTGGCCATGACATCGCCTCGGTCGCAAACGCGGTCTTGCAGGACGGCCAGGATCGATTGGTTGGGGCTTATTGGAGTTCCCCGTTTCGGTGGACAGAGTGATGTGCCGACGCCGACGCCGACACCGGCGCCGCGACCCAGGCGAACGGCCAAGCAACGCTTGTGCAAAGCCTGAGCACCACTTCCGAAGACAAACTCGAGGACACTTGGTACCCGATTGGTACCCGGCCCTCCTGACGAACCGGCCCAACAAGAAACGAAACCCGCCTGGCGAGAGGCGGGTTCCGTATAGCGGGGGCAGGATTCGAACCTGCGACCTCCGGGTTATGAGCCCGGCGAGCTACCTGACTGCTCCACCCCGCGGCGTGGAACGTCCAGGGTACCACCGGCCGCGGCCAAGTTCACGCATTGAAGAGACGGAAGCTCCCCGACCCTGCGACGAGGAGCGCGACCGTCGGCGGCATCACAGCGCTGCAGGTCCAGCTCTTCGAGTGGCGCCGCGAGGCGCCGCGTAAAGAGCGTGGCGCGCGCCCGGGCAAGGACGGCCGCCTCGAGACGGGCGGCGGCCTGGGGGGATTGGGCCGGCATCCGCAGATTCGGCATCTCATCAATGCCGAATCTGCGACGCGTAACGAAATCCTCCTCGGCGCGGCGCCCACGGGCGCCCTTCCCCGTTCACCCGAGGTCCGTGAGCAGCACCGCCAGGCCCCACGCCACAATGGGTCGATGGCCATCGACCCCGCAGACCTGGAGACCTGCCTGGCGGTGATCGCGCGGCTGGACGAGCTGCCCGTCGAGCACCCCGACGCCGTCGCCGTCCGGCTCGCCACCGCCCGCCTGTTCAAGACCGTCAAGGAGCGCCGTCGGGCCGAGCGGCGGGCGGCGGTCGCCAGCGCGGACCGCGCCGTTCTGGCCGCCACAGCGACGGCGGCGCCCGGCCGCATCGACGACGAGACGAGCGGCATCGCGCTCGCGTCCGCAGCGTCCGCAGCGTCCGCAGCGTCCGCGGCGCCCGGCGCGACCGCCGGCGCCCTGATCCGCGCGCGGCCGTGCTATCAGTGCAAGCGCAAGTACGCAGACGTCGACGCCTTCTACCACCAGCTCTGTCCCGCCTGCGCGCGCCTGAACCGCGAGCGCCGCGAGGCGCGCGCGGACCTGGCGGGCCGGCGCGCGCTACTCACCGGTGGCCGAGCGAAGATCGGGATGTACATCGCGCTGCGCCTGCTGCGCGACGGCGCCCACACGACGATCACGACGCGCTTTCCGAAGGACGCCGCGCGCCGGTTCGCGTCGATGCCCGACAGCGCCGACTGGCTCGAGCGGCTGCGCATCGTCAGCCTCGACCTGCGCCAGCCGGGACAGGTCGTCGCGCTTGCCGACGCCGTGGCCGCCGACGGCCCGCTCGACATCCTGATCAACAACGCCGCGCAGACGGTGCGGCGCTCGCCGGACGCCTACGCGCTGCTCGCCGCGGCGGAGGCCGGGGCGCTGCCTGCCGGCCCATCCGCGCGGGTCCTCGAGCTCGGCCCCGCGCACGACCGGCACCCGGCCTCGCTGCCCGACGTCACCGCGCTGGCGCTGAGCGCGCGCTCCACCGCCGTCGACGCCGGCGGCCTGGTACCCGACGACGTCGGCCACAACAGCTGGACCCAGCGCGTGGACGAGGTCGACCCGGTGGAGATGCTCGAGGTGCAGCTGTGCAACACGACCGCGCCGTTCATCCTGATCGGCCGGCTGCGCCACGCGCTGGCCGCGTCCGGTGCGCGGCGCACGTACGTCGTCAACGTGTCGGCGATGGAGGGCAGCTTCGGCCGCGGCTACAAGGGGCCGGGGCACCCGCACACGAACATGGCCAAGGCGGCGCTGAACATGCTCACCCGCACCAGCGCTCGCGAGCTGCTCGAGCGCGACGGCATCCTCATGACCAGCGTCGACACCGGGTGGATCACCGACGAGCGGCCCCAGCGCACCAAGCTGCGGCTGGCCGGCGAGGGCTTCCACGCCCCGCTGGACCTGGCCGACGGCGCCGCGCGCGTGTACGACCCGATCGTCCGGGGCGAGGCGGGCGAGGACGTCCACGGCGTCTTCTTGAAGGACTACGCGCCGGCGGCCTGGTGAGCGCCGCCTACGCCCCCTACCCGACCTTGAACTTCGTGACCGGCCCCTCCTGCACGCAGTCGGTGCTGTGGGGCGGGCAGAAGACGCGGTAGGCCTGCCAGTAGTAGGTGCCCGGCTTGTTCAGCCAGAAGCTGGGAAAGTCATAGAAGCGCGTCGTGGTGCGGAAGCGGCGGCCGGTGCGCTTGGCCTGCTGGATCATCTGCTGGTGGCCGATGACGCCGCTCTTGTCGCGCTTGCGCGACGTGCTGACATGCACCCAGACCGAGCCCCTGCCGGAGACCCGGCCGCTGAAGGTCGCGCTCCTGGCGGCCGTCACGCTGGCGCCGGCCTTCGGGGAGACCGGGGTGACGCCGTGCGTGGTGGTGGCCACCGCGGGCACCGCCGCCACCAGGCTCGCCACGGTGAGGAGGGCCGTGGTGCGGCCGGCACGAGTGGAGCGCATGTCGCCGAACATAGAAGATGTCCCCCCGATGGCCAGGGTCTTTGTCACGCGGAGGTTGATCGGTGACGTCCTGGACCGGCTCGCGACCGGCCACGACGTGGACGTCTGGGAGGGCGAGCTGCCGCCCTCGCCGCAGCAGCTGCGGGCGCGCGCCGCCGAGGCCGAGGGCCTGCTGTGCCTGCTCACCGAGTGCATCGACGCGGCGCTGCTGGACGCCTGCCCGCGCCTGCGGGTCGTCGCCAACTACGCCACCGGGACCGACAACGTCGACCTCGCCGCCTGCGCCGCGCGCGGCGTGGCGGTCGGCCGCACGCCCGACGTGCTCACCGACGCGACGGCCGACCTCGCCTGGGCGCTGATCCTATCCGTCGCGCGCCGCCTGCCGGAGGCGGCCGCGGCCGTGTCCGCCGGCGCCTGGCGCACCTGGGAGCCGGCCCGCTGGCTCGGGATCGGGCTGTCCGGGCGGACCCTGCTCGTCGTCGGGCCGGGCCGCATCGGGCGCGCGGTCGCGCGGCGCGCGGAGGGCTTCGGGATGGCGGTCGTGTTCGCCGGCCGCCACGACGACCTGCACGCCGCGCTCGCCCGCGCCGACGTCGTCTCCCTGCACGCCCCGCTCACCGACGCCACCCGCAACCTGATGGACGCGGGCGCCTTCGCCGCCGTCAAGCGCGGCGCCCTGCTCGTCAACACCGCCCGCGGGCCCCTGGTCGACCACGACGCGCTGGCGGCGGCGCTGCGCGCGGGTCGGCTCGGCGGCGCCGGCCTGGACGTCACCGACCCCGAGCCGCTGCCGGTGGACCACCCGCTGCTCGACGCGCCGAACCTGCTCGTGCTGCCGCACGTTGGCTCGGGCACGGTCGAGGCCCGCTCGGCGATGACACGGCTGGCCGTCGAGAACCTCGAGGCCGGGCTCGCCGGCGATCCGCTGCCGCACCCGGCCGCGTAGAGTCGCGGACCGGATGCGCGTCGCGGTGGTCGACATCGGCACGAACTCGACGCGCCTGCTCGTCGCCGACGTGGACGAGGCGGGCGTCACCCAGCTCGACCGCCGCTCGATCGTCACGCGCCTGGGCGAGGGGCTCGAGCGCTCCGGTGAGCTGGGCGAAGCGCCTCGCGCGCGGGTCTTCGAGGTGCTCGACGGCTACCGCGAGGCGATCGAGGAGCACGGCGCCGAAGTGCGCACGGCCGTCCTCACCTCGGCGGTCCGCGACGCCGCCAACGGCCAGGAGCTCCTCGAGGCGGTCCGCTCGCGCTACGGGCTCGACGCGGACACGATCTCCGGGGACGAGGAGGCGCGGCTGACGTTTCTCGGCGCCACCTCGTCGCGGGAGGTCGACGAGCCCGTGCTGGTCGTCGACATCGGCGGCGGCTCGACGGAGCTCGTGATCGGCACCGGGTCGTCGGTGGCCTTCCACGCGTCCACGCAGGTCGGCGTCGTCCGCCACACCGAGCGCCACCTCGAGGCGGACCCGCCGACCGCGGACGAGCTGCGCGCGCTGCGCGACGACGCCCGCGCCACCCTGCGCGACGCGCTTCCCGACGCGCCGCCGTCCCGCGTCATCGCCGTGGCGGGCACGGCCACGATGGCGGCCTCGATGGACCTCGAGCTCGACCCCTACGACGCCGACCGCGTCGAGGGTCACCGGCTCGGGCTCGGCGCCCTGCGCGCGCAGCTGGAGCGCCTCGCCGCGCTGCCCCTGGACGAGCGCCGGCAGGTCATCGGGCTGCATCCCGACCGTGCGGCCACGATCGTCGCCGGCGTGGCGATCCTGATCGAGGTCCTCGAGGCGGTCAGCGCTGACGCGGTGGAGGTGTCCGACCGCGACATCCTCTACGGCCGGGCACTGGAAAGCGGCCGTTAAACCTGGATCCAGGTTAAAATGGAACCGCCTCGCGGCGGGCGAGGCGGTTCCGAGGTGGCTCCTCTAGGACGGGCAGGGGTACGTGCCTAATCAGAGCCGGTTCTTGGACGGTCCAGACGGCGGGAGGCGCCGTGTTTGATGCGGCAATCGCCTGGACCTATGTGATGCCTGATCCAGGTGTGCCAAAGCACGTACCCGGGCCAGACACGACGAGTATCGGGCTCTCGCGCTCCCACCTCAATCGAACAAACGTCCAGTTTACAAGTGAACGCTTACGTTTTTCTCTATGCCAGGTTCGCGGACCGCGGATAGGCGACGGTGGGATCGGTCAAGACGTTGACAAGCGCGGGCGCGTTGCTCGCAAAGGCACGGTCCAGCGCCCGGCGAAGCTCGGCCGGCTCCCGGACCAGCTCACCGTGCCCCCCGAGCGCCCGCACGACCTCGTCGTAGCGCGTCCCGGGGCGCAGGTCGGCGACCACCGAGTAGCCGTACAGGAACTCCATCGGATGCTTCTCGAGCCCCCAGATCCCGTTGTTGCCCATCACGCCGACGACGTTGACGCCGTGCCGAGCGAGCGTGTCGAACTCCATCCCGGAGAACCCGAAGGCCCCGTCGCCGAGGATCAGCACGACCTGCCGGTCGGGGTGCGCGAGCTTGGCGGCGAGCGCGTAGCCGGGGCCCGAGCCCAGGCAGCCGAACGGGCCGGGGTCCAGCCAGCAGCCCGGCTCGTAGGACGGCACGACGCGGCCCGCGTAGGAGCCGAAGTCCCCCGCGTCGACGATCACGATCGCGTCGCGGTCGCAGACCTCGCGCAGCCCGGCGAGGACGCGCATCGGATGCAGCGGGGAGCGGTCGTCCTCGCGCTGCGCGCGCTCGCCGTCGAGCTTGTCCTGCTCGACCGACCGCAGCTGGGCCACCCATGACGCGGTGTCGGCGCCGCCGTCGCCCGCGCCGGCGCGCAGCGCGGCGAGCGTCGCGGGCAGGCCGCCGTAGAGCTCGGCAACGACCGCGCGCGGGTGCTCGCGCGCCGGCTCGGCGACGTCGGCGACGATCACCTCGGTCTCCTCGCCGAAGGCCGCCCCGAAGCCGAGGCGGAAGTCCATCGGGACGCCGATCACAAGCGCCAGGTCGGCGCCCTTCAGGCCGGCGCCGCGCGCCCGGGCGAACGCGAGGTCGTGGTCGGCGGGCAGGCACCCCCGGCCGAGGCCGTTGAGAAAGACGGGGATGCCGAGCGCCTCGGCGAGCGCGCGCAGCTCGTCCTCCGCGCGGCCCCAGTACAGGTCCGTGCCGGCCATGATCACCGGGCGCTCGGCCTCGAGCAGGCGGGCGACTGCGAAATCGAGCTCCGCCGGGTCGGCCCGCTCGACGCGCGGCGCCCGCACGGGCGGCTCCTCCTCCCCGGTCTCCTCGAGGGTCATGAACACGTGATCGAGCGGGAAGTCGACGAAGGCCGGTCCGCCGTGCGGAGTGCCGGCGGCGAGGAAGGCCTCGTCGAGGATGCCGGAGATCTCCGCGGTCGAGCCCGCCGTGGCGGCGTACTTGACCAGGGGCCGGACGAAGGGCACGTGGTCGAGCTCCTGCAGCGAGCCCTGCCCCCAGCGGAACTCCGGCGCGCGCCCGCCCAGCACCACCATCGGCGAGTGGCTCTGCTGCGCCGAGCCCAGCGCGCTCATCCCGTTGGTCACCCCGGGGCCGGCCGTCAGCGCCGCGACGCCGGGCTCGCGGGTAACCTTCGCCCAGCCCTCCGCCGCGAACGCCGCCGTCGACTCGTGGCGGGTGTCGACGAGGTCGATCCCCTCCGCGCGACAGCCGTCGTAGATCGAGAAGAGATGGCCGCCGGAGAGGGTGAACAGCTTGGTGACCCCGTGCGCCTTGAGGCGCTTGGCGACCAGGCGGCCGCCGTGCAGGGCTCCGGACTCGGCTTCGATGCTCATGCTGACAAACTAATCGGCACAGCCCGCGCGACGCTCTACGGTGAAGGCATGTCAGACGACGCCTTCACCGCGCAGCTCGAGCAGGCCGGCGACGACGACGCCGGTGAGTTCTTCATCCCGAGCGCCGAGCCCGAGGCCGCGACCGACGCGGTCGCCGAGGGCGAGCGCTACGACGAGATGATCCTCGCCGCGCTCGTCTCCCCATAGCCCGCAGCGCCGCAGCGCGCCCTCGACGAGGTCAATGCGAGAGCGCCGTGGCCCCGCCGCGGCCCGCGACGAGGTACGCGGAGATGCGGCGCTCGCCCCACAGCAGCGAGCGCCCGACCCGCAGCGCGGGCAGGCGGTCCGCCCCCACGGCCAGCAGGCGCCGCGTCGTGGCCTCGACCGCGCCGTCGCGGCGCCGCTCGCGGGCGGCCTGCAGGCAGGCGTCAAGCCCGATGCCGGCGGCGGCCGCGGCCTCGGCGAGGATCTCCGGGTCGTCGAGGTCGAAGCCGCCGCAGAAGGCCAGGCGCCCGGCGGCGAGGACGAAGACTCCGCCGCGGCCCTGCTCGATCGCGTAGGCCCCCGCCCGGGTGGCGGCCGACACCTGGGCCGGGAAGCGGTCGGGCCATTGCAGCGGGAGCCGCAGCTCGGCGGCGCGTCGCTCGGCGGCGGCGCGCGTGGCCTGCGCGTGGACGGAGTCGGCCCCCGGGGTGCGCCGCTCAAGCACGGCGGTCGACGCCAGCCGCCAGGTCACCTTCGCGAAGCTGCGCTCGACACGCTCGGCCGCGAGATAGCTGAACGGGCAGGCGAGGTCGACAAAGCACTGCGCGCGCTGCGGCTCGCGCGCGTCGCGGCGCTGCCTGCGGTGCTCGAGGTCCACCAGCTCACCCACGTCCATCACAACGATGTTGGGGTCGGAAACTGTCGCACGGGCCGAAAAACCACCGAGTTTCGCACCATTGCGGGCGAACAAAGGTATGCTCGGAATCCGGTCTTTCGATTCTGCTCCATACGGAGGTTCCCCCGATTCCAGGCCAGCCGCCCCCCAAGCGCCACCCCTATGACCAGTGGGCCCCCGACGCTCGCGCCCTCGACCTCGTCGGGGACAAGTGGACGCTGCTCATCGTCCGCGATCTCGCCTCGGGTCCCCGCCGGTTCGTCGAGCTTCAGCGCACCCTCCCGGGCATCTCGACCGAGCAGCTGCGCTCGCGGCTGAACCGCATGGTCGCCGACGGGCTGCTGACCCGCCAGCGCTACCGCGAGGTCCCGCCGCGCGTGGACTACGAGCTCACCGAGCGCTCGCGCGAGCTGATGCCCGTTGTGGGCGCGCTCGCGCGCTGGGGCTACGACTGGACCTGGAGCGCGCCGCGCGAGGGCGAGGACGTGCGCATCGGAGCGATCTTCCGCGCCGGCCCCGGCCTGCTGTCGCCGCCCGCGACGCTCAGCGGGACCGCGGAGCTCGCCGTCGAGCGCGACCGCAGCTACCTGTTGTGCGCCGGCAACGGCAGGGTCACCGTGTCCGAGCAGCCCGCCGAGCGTCCCGACGCCGTCGTCTCGGGCGACGTCGCCGCCTGGATCTGTGCCCTCGGGCCCGAGGGCGACCCGAAGAAGCTGACCGTCACAGGCGACCGCGCCCTGGCGGACTTCTTCGTCCAGGGCTTCGTATCGGCGGCCGCGACGCCCGCAGCGGCGTAGTGGGCCACTGATGCCCGGGGTGGGAGTCGAACCCACACTGGAACGTCTTTTAAGGACGCGGCCTCTGCCAGTTGGGCTACCCGGGCGTTGATCCTGCCGGCCGATCGTACGGCTCCCTATCCTGAAGCTGAGCAACTTCGGGTCCGCCAACGGGTTTCACTGTCGGACCCGATCGATCCGCCTTGGAAGTCTCTGCCCTAAAACACGCCGGTGCCGCAGGCGCCCACGCCAAGTCGCCGCTGCTGCGACTGCAGTCCGACGAGCGCCTCGTCGCGCTGGTGCGACGCGGCAACCAGCACGCCTTCGAGGCGCTGGTCTCGCGCTACCAGAGCCGACTGCTGGCCTTCTGCCGCCACATGCTCGCGTCCAAGGAGGACGCCGAGGACGTGCTCCAGGAGGTCTTCGCCGCCGCCTTCAACGCAATGCTCGGCGACGAGCGCCCCATCAACGTGCGGCCGTGGCTGTACCGCATCGCGCGCAACCGGTCGCTGAACCACCTGCGCAAGGCGACCGCCATCGGGGTCGACTCGATGGACATCCACCTCTCCGAGCACGGCCTGACCACCGCGGACCGCGTGCACCGCCGCGAGGATTTCCGCCAGCTGCTCAGCGACGTGCGCGAGCTCCCGGAGACGCAGCGCACCGCGCTGCTGCTGCGCGAGATCGACGCCCTCTCCTACGAGCAGATCGCCGAGGCGATGGAGACCACGGTGCCCTCCGTGAAGTCCCTGCTCGTGCGGGCGCGCGTGTCGCTCGCCGAGGCGGCCGAGGCGCGGCTGCTCAGCTGCGAGCAGGTTCGCGACGAGCTCGGGGAGGTGGCCGAGGGCCTGGCGCGCACGACCGCGCCGGTGCGACGTCATCTGCGCACGTGCGAGCGCTGCCAGACCTTCCGCAAGCAGCTGCGCCAGACCAACAAGGCGCTCGCGGCGGTCTTCCCCGTCGCGCCGCTGTTCTTGGTCAAGAAGCTCATCCTCGCCCACCTCGGGACCGCCGCCTCCGCCGGCGGCGGCGGCGCCGCCGCGAGTGCCGCCGGCGGCGCCGCGGCATCTGCCGGCGCCGCTGCCGGAGGCGTGATGCAGGCCGGCGCCGCCGCCCTCGCGACGAAGGCGGCCGCCGCGCTCGCCGCCGCCGCCATCGTCACCGCCGGCGCGGTCGAGGTCCGGCACACGGGCCAGCCCCAGCGCGCCGTGGCCGACAAGAAGAAGGCCGCGCAGATCGCGCGGGTCACCCCCGCCGCCACGCCGCAGGCCGTGCGGTCCACCCCGCAGCCCGTCACCCCGACCCGGACGCCGGCCGCGGTCAACAAGGCCAGCCACGCCGTCCCGACGAAGGCAAGGCGCAACAAGCCGCAGCATAAGAAGCCGCGGCTCGCGCCCAAGGTGGCCGCCACGCCGGTGCCCACTCCGACCGCGACCGCCACGCCGACGCCGACCGTGGCGGTCATCCCGGCTCCCACCCCGGGATCGACCGTCGAGCACGACGGCGACACGACGACGCTGCCGGCCGAGCCGACCGTCGTGCCGCCGCCGGTTGTGACCCCGTCGCCGACGCCGACTGGAACACAGACGCAGCCGACGACGTCGCAGCCGGCGCCCCCGGTGCCGGTTCCGTAGTCGCAGTGCCGATCGCGTTCGACGACTTCGTCGCCGTCGACATGCGCGTCGGCCGGGTTCTCGCGGTGGACGACTTCCCCGAGGCGCGCAAGCCGGCCTGGAAGCTGACGATCGACTTCGGGTCCGAGATCGGCACCAAGCGCTCCTCGGCGCAGATCACCAACTACGGGCGGGCAGAGCTCGAGGGCCGGCTGGTCGTCGCGGTCGTGAACTTCCCTGCGCGCCAGGTCGGCCCGCTGATGTCCGAGGTCCTCTGCCTCGGCGCCTCCGACGCCGAGGGACGCGTGATCCTGCTACGCCCCGACGCCGACGTCCCGCTCGGGTCGCGCATCCATTAGAAGTCCGCGAGGGCCCCTCCGAGCGTCGGCAGCGCGGTGGGCTCCGCTTCGATGAGGACGATCGCGTGCGTCACGCGCTGTGGGTGTCGCCCGGCTCGAGGATGACCACCGCGGCGCCCGTCTGGCTCTCGACGTCCGCCTTGAAGGCCTCGGCGTCGGCCTCGATCGGCGGGAACGTGTTGTAGTGGCACGGGATCACCGTCTTGGGCCCGACGAGCTCGACGGCGGTCACCGCATCGTGGCGATCCATCGTGTAGTGGCCGCCGATCGGGACGATCGCGATGTCGACAGGATCGCGGCGGCCGACCAGCGCCAGGTCGCTGAACAGGCAGGTATCGCCGAGGTGGTAGACGATCTTGCCGTCGATGCCGATGACCAGGCCGGCAGGGATCGACACGGTGCCGCTCGGCGTCGTCGAGGTGTGCCAGGCCGGGACGAGCCTGATCCAGCCCCAGTCGAAGACCTCGGTGCCGCCGAAGTTCGGATCGCGCACGTTCTCGAGGCCGTGCTCGCCGGTCAGCTCGTTGGCGATCTCGACGATCGCGACGACCGTCGCCCCGGTGCGCTGGGCGATCCCCACGGTGTCGCCGAAGTGGTCGGCGTGCCCGTGCGTGAGCGCGATGACGTCGGGATCGAGGTCGTCGGCTTGCACGGCGCCCTTCGGGTTGCCGGTCAGAAACGGGTCGACGAGCAGTTTGACGTCGTCCGTGGTCAACAAGAAGGCGGACTGGCCGAGGAAGCGGATGTCCATGGGTCTGTCAGTCCTCCGGTGGGTGGTCGAGCAGGTGGGCGAGCTCGAGGCCGACGGCGACCCCGATCATCATGCTTACCCGCGTTTCCTCCGCGAGCAGCGTGCGCATGGCGAGATCGCGGTCGCCGTGATCCTCGACGGCCGCGACCTTTTGCAATTCCGCCTGGTGGGCCGAGCCGAACCAGTCGGCGTCCTCGAGGGCCTGGTTGAGGATGCCCTGCAGGGCGGGAGCCTGCGATGTGACAGTGCGCTGGGCGGCCTCGAGGCGGCCGGGGTCTGACAGCCGCCGCACGGCGGCGTCGACCTGCTCGTCCGAATAGGGGCCGTCGGGCACGGCGCGCCATGATAGGTCGAACATGACCGTCGCACTGACCTCCCTCTCCCACGGCGCCGGCTGCGGCTGCAAGATCGGCGCCTCCGAGCTGCGTCCGATCCTCGCCGCGCTGCCCGCCCCCACGGATCCCCGCGTCCTCGCCTCGGCCGGCACGTCGGACGACGCCGGCGTCGTCCAGTTGACCGAGGAGCTCGCGATCGTCCACACGGCGGACTTCTTCACGCCGATCGTCGACGACCCGTACGCCTTCGGGCGCATCGCCGCCACCAACGCCCTGTCGGACATCTACGCCATGGGCGCCGTGCCGGTCAGCGCGCTCAACCTCGTCGCGTTCCCGCTCGAGACGCTCGGCGCGGAGGTGCTCAAGGAAATCTTGCGCGGCGGCCAGGACGCGGTCGAGGCGGCGGGAGCATCCCTGGTCGGCGGCCACTCGATCGACGACCCCGAGCCCAAGTACGGCCTCTCGGTCATGGGCGTCGTGCACCCGCGCGAGCTGCTGACCAACGCCGGCGGGCGCCCGGGGGACGTCCTCGTGCTGACCAAGCCGCTGGGCGCGGGGACGGTGGCGACGGCGATCAAGCGCGGCCTCGCCGGCGATGCGCTGATCGCCCGCGCGATCGCGGTCATGACGACCCTCAACGACGTCGCCGCCCGCCAGGCGCGCGCGGCGGGCGCCCACGCGCTCACCGACGTCACGGGCTTCGGCCTGCTCGGCCACGTCAACGAGCTGGCCGCCGCGAGCGCGACCGCGGTCGAGCTCGACGGCTCCGCCATCCCCGCCATCGAGGGGGTGCCGGAGCTGCTCGCGGCCGAGTCGGCGCTGGCCGGCGGGACGCGGCGCAACCGCGCGCACGCCGAGACCTTCACGACCTTCGCTCCGGGCGTCGCGGAGCCGATCCGGTGGCTGGCCAGCGACGCGATGACGTCGGGCGGCCTGCTGGCGGCGGTCCCGCCGGACGCCGCCGCAGAGGTCGACGGCTGGGTCGTCGGGCGGCTCGTCGCCGGGGAGCCGGGGACGGTCAGCGTGGGCTGAGGCGGGCCAGCGGAAACCCCAGCAGCAGCCCGGCCACCGCGCCGCCCGCTCCGACGAGCGGATGCGCGTCGAGGTTGGCGGCCGGCAGGAGCGCGAGCAGGATCGCGATGACCGCGACGCCCAGCAGGTCGGCCTCGATCTCCTCCCCGCGGCGCGCCGCCAGCAGGTCGCGCACCACCCACGCGCACAGCAGGGCGAGTGCCCCGCCGTTGGCGCCGGTGATGTAGGCCGTCGGCTCGGACACCAGCGCGACGGCCATGCCGGCGGCCGTGCCGATGGCGAAGACCAGCAGCGGAGCCCAGTGGCCGTGCCGGCGCTCGAGCAGCCACCCGAAGAGGAAGATCGCGCCCAGCGCGGTGACCTCGTAGGCCGTGCTGCCGTAGAAGAAGGTCGTGCTCACCGGACGCCACCAGTCACCCTGCGGGCCCACGATCATCACCAGCGAGACCGCGTGGACGACCCCCGAGCGCACGAGCACGGTGAAGATCACCGCGGCCAGCACGAGGCCGATCGTCACGACCGGCTTGCCGGCGCCGCCGTCGCGCACCCCGGGCATCTCGCCCGGGCGCAGGCGCCCCAGCGACGGAGCGGAGGGCCGGCGCCGCGAGGCCTTGGGCCGGCGGGGCACTGCCCCCTTGTCGAGCTTCGGCGCGCGCTTGCGCAGCCGGTGCCCGCAGTAGGGGCACTCGGTGATGTACGGGCTCACCTCGGCCCGGCAGTTCTTGCACACCACGAACAGGTCCGGAGCGCCGCTCATCTCCTTCGCAGTCTACGCGGGCTCCGCGCCACCGCCGCTGCTCTGCACGAGCTCGCCGACAACTTCGCGCAGGTCGCGGTTGGCGTCGAACACCAGCCGCTGGCGCGCTGCGCCGCCGCCGGAGTCGATCAGCTCGAGCAGGCCGTCGAGCTCCTCCTCGGCCCCGAGGTCCTGCGCGTGCGGGCGCAGGCGCTCGTGCAGGCGGCGCGCCAGGTCGGCAGCCTGCACGCGTCCGGCGCCGGGCAGGTCGACCAGCTCGCCTTCGAGGCCGTACCGCGCCGCCTGCCACTTGTTCTCGGAGAGCAGCTCCTGGGCGACGTCGGGCGCCGGCTCGCCCGCGTCGTGGGCCTCTGCGAGCTCCTTGACCATCGCCTGCACGAGCGCGGCAAGCGCGAGCGTGTGCTCGACGCGGGTCTGTGCGTCCATCGAGCGCACCTCCACGGTCCCGAAGCCCGGGCTGATGCGCACGTCCCACCAAAACCAGGTGTGGTCGGCGACCATCCCCGCGTCGATCATGAAGGCGATCCGGCGGGTCCAGTCCTCCCAGTCCTCGTAGCGCGGCGGCATCCCCACGCGCGGGAACTGCCGGAAGATCGGCGTCCGCGCGGATGCCATGCCGGTCGGCTCGCCGCCCCAGAAGGGCGAGTTGGCCGACAGGGCCTGGAGGATCGGGACGTGCAGGCGCATGCCGTTGGCGACCTGGATCGCCTTGTCGGGGTCGTCGACCCCGACGTGCACGTGCAGGCCGAAGATCACCTCCTGGCGCGCGACGAAGCCGAGCTGGGCGATCAGGTCGCGGTAGCGCGGGCGCGGGGAGATCCGCTGCTCCTCCCAGCGGGCGAAGGGGTGGGTCCCGGCCGCCGCGATCGCGAAGTCCTGGGCGGCGGCGCGCTCGCGGACGCGGTCGCGCAGGCCGCGCAGCTGCGCCCCGGCCTCGGGCACGTCCGCGCACGGCGCGGTCGCGATCTCGAGCACGGACTCGTGCAGCTCGGGCTTGATCTGGTCGCCGTCGTCGGCGCCGACGAGCCGGTCCATCCCGTTGGCGAGGTCCAGGCTCTCGGCGTCGAGGATCATCAGCTCCTCCTCGATGCCGACCGTGTACCGGCCTCCCGCTCCCGTGAAATTGTGCGCCGTATGGTCCACCGCGGCGAGCGTAGGGACAGATCAGCGGTACGGTGTGTGCATGGCCATCGCTGAACTCAATACCGACCGCCTGGCGGATCTCCTCGGCGACGACGCCCAGGATCTCCTCGAGCACACCTGCGAGGGCATCCCCCAGGATCTCGTGCACCTGCCGGGCCACGACTTCATCGAGCGCGTGGTCGCGCCCACCGATCGCAGCCCGCAGGTCCTGCGCAACCTGCACGCGCTCTACGACAACGGCCGCCTGGCCGGCACGGGCTACGTGAGCATCCTGCCCGTCGATCAGGGGGTCGAGCACTCCGGTGCCGCGAGCTTCGCGCCCAACCCGCGCTATTTCGATCCGGGCCGGCTCGCCGAGCTGGCGATCGAGGGCGGCTGCAACGGCTTCGCGTCGACCCCCGGCGTCCTCGGGGCGATCAGCCGTACGCACGCCCACCGGATCCCGTTCATCTGCAAGCTCAACAGCAACGAGCTGCTGAGCCTGCCCAACACCTTCGACCAGGTCCTGTTCGGGTCCGTGCAGCGCGCGTGGGACCTGGGCGCGGCCGGCGTCGGCGCGACGATCTACTTCGGCTCGAAGGAGAGCCGCCGCCAGATCGTCGAGATCATGGGCGCCTTCGAGGAGGCGCACCGGCTCGGCATGTTCACCGTGCTGTGGTGCTACCTGCGCAACAACGACTTCAAGGTCGGCGACACCGACTACCACACGTCCGCCGACCTCACGGGCCAGGCCAACCACCTGGGCGTGACCATCGCCGCCGACATCATCAAGCAGAAGCTGCCGACCGTCAACGGCGGCTTCGTCGCGCTGAACCAGAACGGGGCGTCGTACGGCAAGACGGACGACCTCGTCTACTCAAAGCTCACCACGGACCACCCGATCGACCTCACCCGCTACCAGCTGCTCAACTGCTTCGCGGGGCGCTCCGGGCTGATCAACTCGGGCGGCGCGTCCAGCGGCGAGTCAGACCTCGCCGAGGCCGTGCGCACGGCCGTCGTCAACAAGCGCGCGGGCGGCACGGGCCTGATCTCCGGCCGCAAGGCGTTCCAGCGCCCGATGGACGAGGGCGTCGCGCTGCTCAACGCGATCCAGGACGTCTATCTCAACGACGACGTCACGATCGCCTGATTCGCGCCCGGGGGATCCGGGGGACATAAGCCCGCCTGTATCCTTCCGGGCATCGCCATGCGCATGCATCAGCCAATCGCCGAGTTCGAGTCCGAGCTCGCCGACCAGATCGCGCTCGACCGCCAGGTCGACGAGCACCGCCGGCGCCAGGCGCAGGTGCGCACGAAGCGGCGCCGGGTCGAGCAGGTCAACCGCCGCGGCACGATGCGCTTCGCGCTGCTGGTGCTGGCGCTGCTGGCCACCGCGATCGGCGTCACGGTCGCGATGTTCCAGACGCTCTACATCGTGATGGGCTGACGGCCTCCCCGCTCCCGCGGAGCCGGGGCCGCTCTTCGACCGCCTACTGAGGGCGGGAGCTCAAGCGCTTGAGCGCGTCGTCGACCTCGGCCCGGGCGGACCCCCCGGCCGCCACGTTCTCCTGCTGGATCTCGAGATAGACCTCTTTGCGGAACACCGGGATGTCCCTCGGCGCCTGAATGCCGATCCGGACCTTCTCCCCCATGATCGACAGGACCGAGACCTCGATCTGGTCGCCGATCATGATGCTCTGATTGGACTTCCGCGTCAAAACCAGCACGACGCCCCCCTGCCCCTCGCCTTTGGCCGTCCCCGGGAGGTACCCGAGGACGTTGTGCGGACTAACCGTGCCCGAGCATACCTCCCGATCTTCCGGACAGGGGGCGGTAGCGCCGTCCGGCCAGGGGATTTCGGTAGTTTTCCCCGCGATGACCCGCCGATCGCTCAGACCCCACCTCAATCAGATCCGCACCTGGGTCCGCCAGGGACGTACCGACGCGTGGATCGCGCATCAGCTCGAGGTGACCGTCCAGCAGATCCAGGCCTTCAAGCGCGAGCAGGATCTGGAGGCCGACGGCGAGACCGCTGGGGGCGCCAGCGCCGAGGAGATCGACCTGCGCGCCGGGGACGACGAGGCGATCGCGGCCGAGCTCGAGGCCGAGGCCGCCAAGCGCGCCGAGGAGGAGCAGGCCGCCGCCGAGAAGGCGGAGGCCGAGAAGGTAGCCCGCGCCGCCGCGGGCGAGGCCGAGGAGGAGCCGGAGGCAAAGCCCGCCCGCAAGCGCACCCGCCGCGGCGGACGGGGCCGCCGCAAGGCCGGCACCCCGATCGAGGCCACCTTCGACCACGGCGACGAGGGCTACGGCCTGTGGCTCGACGCCGGTGTCCAGGACGACCCGGTGTACGCCGAGTTCTGGGCCGGCCACCGCCCCGTCGAGGTCACGATCGAGGAGGACCAGATCGTGATCCGCCGCGCCGGTGGCGAAGACGACGGCTGAGCGGGCGCGTCGCCCCTCCCTGCGATCCGTGGGGTACCCTCTCCCGTCGATGACCTTCGTTTCTTGGCTCTACACGGCGACGCGCGCGTTTCGCCACCACCTCCTACGCCCGTGACCGACGACCCGATACGCGCGCTCCTGGCCTCCGTGCAGCCATCGGGCTGGATCGACCGGACACCCGACACGGTGGCCATCCTGCGTTCCCGGATCGAGGAGGCCGGCGGCGATCCGGAGGCGGTCTCGACATGGGTTCGGGAGCACGGAGGCCACGTGGACAGCACTCCGACCTATTACCGCCAGGGACTCGGGCCGCGCGTCCGCCAGCAGGAGAGCCCGCGCAAGGAGTTCTACGTCGTGCCGACCGAGGCGCTCGAGCCCTAGGTCAGAGCAGGAAGTACCTGTGGCCAGGGTAGGATCGGCGTAGCCACCAAGGAGGCATCGATGGGCATCACCGACAAGATCACCGGACGCATCAAGAAGGCCGCCGCCGACCTCACGGGCGACACCGCGCTCCACCGCAAGGGCCGCCAGGAGGAGCGGAAGGGCGAGGCCAAGGACGAGCTCGCCGAGGTTCGGCGCGAGGCCGACCTCAAGGCCGAGGAAGTGGCCGACCTGGAGCGCAAGACCCGCTGATCTTCCGCCGGATCGCCCACGACGATCTCGGCTGCGCCTCCTGACGGATGCGCGAGCTCCGGGCGAGCGCGCAGCTCCTGCACCGCCCGCCCGGCGGCTCGCCCCTGCAGATCGTCCGTCATCTGCTCGTCGCCCAGGCCCAGGACGCCCGCGCGACACCGCTGGCCTTGCGCGCGCGCGGAACGGGGTTCGGGGCGTCGGCGGTCGCCGCGGCCCTGCAGGAGGGGTCCCTGGTGGTCTGCTGGCTCATGCGCGGGACGCTGCACCTCGTCGCGCGGGAGGACCACGGCTGGCTGCTCGCGCTGACGGCGCCCGGGCGGCGAGCAGCCAACGCGCGGCGCCTGCGCCAGCTCGGTGTCGACGAGGCAGCCGCCGAGCGCGCCGTCGGAGTCATCGAGGCCGCACTGCCGTGCACGCGCCCCGAGCTGGCACACCGGCTCGGCAGCGCCGGCCAGCAGACCCCGCACCTGCTCATGCGCGCCGCGCTGGACGGGGTCTGCGTCCTCGGCGACGACCGCATGGTCGTCCCGGCGCCCCGGGCCGCGCCACCGCCGTCGGACGCGCTGGGGGCGCTCGGGCGGCGCTACCTGGCCGCGCACGCACCGGCGGACGCCGCGGATCTCGCCGCCTGGTCGGGGCTGGGCCTGCGGGCGGCGCGGACGGCGCTCGCGGCCGCCGGCCCCGCGACGGCCCCCGCGCCGGAGCCGCTCGCGCGACGCCTGCTGCCCGCCTTCGACGAGTACCTGCTGGGCTGGAAGGACCGCTCGTTCGCGGTCCCGGGCGCGCTCGCGCAGGCCGTGCATCCCGGAGGCGGCATGATTCGTGCCACGGCAGTCGACGCCACCGGGACCGTGGTCGGCACGTGGTCGGGCTCCGAGGCACCGCCGCCCGGCTTCGAGGCCGAAGCCGCCGACGTGGAGCGGTTCCTGGGGAGCTAGGGGGCGCGTTCATAGGTTCCGTGGGTGCCCAGCCCGGCCCCTCCCGAGGTGCATGCGCGAAGTGGTCGCCATAACGACCATGAGACGCATCGACCTGACATGACCCGCGGCGATGCGCGCCGCTAGGACCCGTGGGGCACGACGCGGCGCCCGCCCGCGAAGTCCGCGGCCTCGCGCAGGTAGCGCGCGAAGGCGGCGTCGCCGACGGTGCGCGTGTCCCAGGCGTCCGGGTCCTCCGGCGCGGCAGCCATCGCCACGTCGGTGATCCAGGTCGGGTTCGCGTCGTAGAGCTGTGCGAGCTCGTCGCTGGTGAACGCCCCGCCCAGGCGGCGGCGCAGCTCCTCCACCACGCGGGTGGTCACGCGTTCGAACACGCGGCGACGATCTGCGGGCGTGGCGGCCAGGCGCCGGAGCCCTTCCTCCCACTGCGGCAAGGCGGTGTCGAACGGCATCGAGCGGCAGGGTAGCCGCCGCCGTCAGCGGTTCGGCAGCCCGCTCACGACGTACGCCTTCTCGGCGCCGCGCACCATCCCGAGGCGGCGCGCCTCGGTCTCCAGCGTGCTCGGCCTGCGCAGGGCGTCGCGGCGGGCGCGCAGGACAGCGTTGTCGTGCTTGAGCGCCGCGAGCTGGGCGTGGCGGTGCTTGGACTCCCGGTAGGTCGTAAACCACGCGCGCGTCGGACCGATGTAGAGGTAGAGCACCAGGGCCACGACGAAGAGCAGCGCGATGCGCCCGAGGCGGTCCCAGCGGATACGGGTCGAAGCGCCGGCCATGGCTTTGCGCTTCGTTCGGCGCCGGGCGACACCTTCCTGCGCAACGGATCCTTCAGGCGCGGAAGGCGCCTGCCCCGGGGAACTCCGCGTCGGCGCCGAGCGCCTCCTCGATCCGCAGAAGCTGGTTGTACTTCGCCGTGCGGTCCGAGCGCGAGGGCGCGCCCGTCTTGATCTGCCC
Source organism: Solirubrobacterales bacterium (assembly GCA_038318085.1). Taxonomy (GTDB): domain Bacteria; phylum Actinomycetota; class Thermoleophilia; order Solirubrobacterales; family Solirubrobacteraceae; genus DATLGB01. Next base: position 29,489 of record JBBQBV010000009.1, on the reverse strand, counting down.
GCAGCCCGTCGCGACGGCCAGGTCGGCGATCGTCGTGTCCTCGGTCTCGCCCGAGCGGTGCGACATGACCGCCGTGTAGCCCGCCGCGCGCGCCATGTCGATCGCGGCAAGCGTCTCCGACAGCGTGCCGATCTGGTTGACCTTGATCAGGATCGAGTTGGCGACGCCGAGGTCGATGCCGCGCTGCAGGCGCTCGGTGTTGGTGACGAAAAGGTCGTCGCCGACGAGCTGCACGCGCTCGCCGAGACCCTCGGTGTGCGCCTTCCAGCCCTCCCAGTCCTCCTCGTCCATGCCGTCCTCGATCGAGACGATCGGAAAGCGCCCGGCGACGTCGGCCCAGTAGTCGGCCATCTCCTGCGAGGAGAGCTGGCGTCCCTCGCTGGTCAGGTCGTAGACGCCGTCGGCGTAGAGCTCGCTCGTCGCCGGGTCCATCGCGATCGCGACGTCGCGGCCGGGCTCGTAGCCCGCGGCGCCGATGCCGGCGATCAGCGCCTCGAGCGCCGCCTCGTTGGACGCGAGGTTGGGCGCGAAGCCGCCCTCGTCTCCCACGCCGCCGCCCATGCCCTGGTCGTGCAGCCACGCCTTGAGGTGGTGGAAGACCTCGGCGCCCATGCGCAGGCACTCGCTGAAGCTCGACGCGCCGACAGGGACGACCATGAACTCCTGGAAATCGACGGAGTTGTCGGCGTGCGCGCCGCCGTTGATGACGTTCATCATCGGGACCGGCAGCACCCGCGCCGCCTCGCCGCCGAGGTAGCGCCACAGCGGCTGGCCCTCCTCGCGCGCGGCCGCGTGGGCGGCGGCGAGGGAGACGCCGAGGATCGCGTTGGCGCCGAGGCGCCCCTTGTTCGGGGTCCCGTCGAGGTCGCACAGCGCGCGGTCGAGGCCGGCCTGGTCGAGCGCGTCGAGGCCCGTGACCCCTTCTGCGATCTCGCCGTTGACGTGTGCGACCGCCTTGGTCACGCCCTTGCCCATCCAGGGGAGGCCGCCGTCACGCAACTCGGCGGCCTCGAACTCACCCGTGGACGCGCCGGACGGCACCGCCGCCCGGCCGGTCGCCCCGGAGCGCAGCAGCACGTCGACCTCGACGGTCGGGTTGCCGCGCGAGTCGAGGATCTGACGGGCGTGGACGGCGTCGATCTGGCTCATTGCGCGCACATCATCCATGAACCCGCTGGTAGTAGGCGTCCTGCACGTCAAGGTCCAGCGCGGCCCACTCCCGGCCCTCGGCGGCGGCGAGCGCCTCGGCCGCCTCGACGCGCCCGCGGAAGCGCTCAGAGGCGGCGCGCAGCGCCAGCTCGGGATCGACCCTGAGCAGACGCGCGACGTTGACCGCGGAGAACAGCAGGTCGCCGGCCTCGTGGAAGCGCCCATCACGCGTCGCGGCCTCGCGCAGCTCGGCGAGCTCCTCCTCCACCGCCTCGTACGGCACGTCGGGGAAGTCGAAGCCGGTCGCGGCCGCCCGGCGCTGCAGCTTGCGCGCGTACAGCGGCCCCGGCAGGTTCTCGGGCACCTCGCCGAAGATGCCGGGCTCGCGCCCCGCCTCGGTCGCCTTGATCGCGTCCCAGTTGCGCAGCACCTCGCCGGCCGAGGCCGCCTCGGCATCTGAGAAGACGTGGGGATGGCGCCGCACGAGCTTCGTGCGCACGTGCTCGGCGACCTCGGCGAGCGATCCGGCGCCGCGCTCCTCGAGCAGCAGCGCCAAGAAGTGGACCTGAAAGAGCACGTCGCCGAGCTCGTCGAGGAGCTTGGCGTCGTCGCCCGCCGCGGCCGCGGCGGCGAGCTCGTAGGCCTCCTCGACCGTGTGGGGCACGATCGAGCGCTCGTCCTGCTCGCGATCCCACGGGCACTCGACCCGGAGCCGCCGCGTCAGCGCGTCGAGGCGCGCGACGGCGGCGGCTGGGTCGGCGTCCGCCACTACCGGGTGGGCGCGGGGGTCGGAACCTGCTGCGGGACCTGCTGCGGGGGCGCCTGCTGCGGGGGCACCTGCTGCGTGCCCGCGGCGCCCGTGGGTGTCGGCGTCGGCGTCAGCCCGTTCTTGCAGTCCGTCGTCGCGTAGCTCTTGCGGCAGGTCGTCTTGGCCTTCCACTTCTTGGTGAAGTTCTTGACAAAGGTGTCCAGCGCCTTCTGCTGCTTCTGGGAGGCCAGCAGCTGCTTGATCGTGGCGGTCGCCTGCTTCTCGGTCTGCTGCGACGCCGGCGTGATCTTCGTGACCTTGAAGACATAGAAGCCGAACTGCGTCTTGACGGGACCGGTCAGCGCGCCCTTCTTGGCGGCGAAGATCGCGGTGTCCAGCGCCTTCTCCTGCTGGCCCTTGGTCGCGGCCGGCAGCTTGCCGCCCTGCGCCTTGGAGGCCTGGTCGATCGAGTACTTCTTGGCGATCGTGGCCCACTTCGCGCCCTTTTTGAGCTTGGCCTTGGCCTCGCGCGACTTCGCCGCGTCCTTGGTCAGCACGACCAGCAGGTCACGCCGCTCAGGCTGCGCGAAGCGCGCCTTGTTGGCCTTGTAGTACTTCGTGATCTCCGCCGGGGACACCTGGTCCTTGCCGTTGGTGATCTTCGTGCGGATCTTGTTGGAGAGCACGTCGAGCTTGACGCGCTGGAGGATGTCGGCCTCGGTCTGGCCGGACTGCGCGAGGAACTTCTTGTAGTCGGAGTCCTTCGGAAACGACGCCTTCTTCTGCGTGTCGAACTGCTTTTTGACCTCGGCGTCGGGAGCGCTGACCTTCAGGTCCTTCGCCTCGCCCTGGATCCACTGGAAGGAGATCAGCAGCTGCAGCACCTGTTCGCGCAGCGCCTTGTACTCGGCGGCGCACTGGGTCTTCAGCTGGGCGTCGGTCGTCGTCGGCTGGCCCTTGGCGGGCTTGGGCAGCGCCTTGCGCTTGGTCGCGAGGCACGCCTTGTAGTCCGGCGGCTTCGGGATGGACGTCGCCGCCTGGCCGCCGGACTTGGCGGCGATGGCGAGCCAGTGGTCGAAGGACGCCTTCGTGATGGCGTTGCCGGCGATGGAGGCGACCGCGTTGCCGGGGAGGCCGCCGCCGCCGCAACCGGCCACGAGGACGGCGGAGGCGACGGCCGCGCAGGCAAGGGCGGAGAGCGGGGTTCGGGCAGGGCGTGAGTTCATAGGGATGGCGGTGCGGAGGGGAAGGGGGAGGGAGCCCGCGGACTCGGAGCTCCGAGGGGACAGCGGCGCATGCTCCGCATCACGCGCACGCCCACCGGGAAGCCCACAGGGTAACGAAGTCCGTGGCGCCGAAGCCCGGCCTTTCAGAACCTTTACCTTCGTGGCTGCGCCAGCAGGACCCTACGCGGCCTCGCGCTGCACCGCGAGCAGGGCGTCGGCTGCCTCGACGACGGCCGGGAAGCGCTTGCGCGGGTCGTCGGGCACGCGCACGGAGAACTGCGACTTGCCCGACTCGTACATGGCGCCCGGGAGCTGCGCGCGCAGCCGCTTGGCCCGCACGGAGTCGAGCTCGATCGGCGTCACCGCGAGGCGGCCCTGCTTGAAGCTGACGGCCGTCGCGCCGGCCTGCCCGAGCTTGATGCGCGCCTGCTGGAGCGTGAGCAGGTTGACCAGCGGCTCGGGCGGGTCCCCGAAGCGGTCGGCCAGCTCGCGGCGCAGCTCCTCGAGGTCGGCCACGTCGCGCGCGGCCGCGATCCGTCGGTGCACGTCGACCTTGGCCTGCTCGTAGGGGATGTAGCTCGCCGGCACGTAGGCGTCGACGTTGACGTCCAGGCGGACGGGCTCCGGGCGCTCCTCGTAGCCCGCCTCGCCGGCCTCGGCCTCCAGCGCGGCCACGGCCTCGTCGAGCATCTGCATGTAGAGCTCGAAGCCGAGCGCGGCGACGTGGCCGGACTGCTCGTCGCCGAGCAGGTTGCCCGCCCCGCGCAGCTCGAGGTCGCGCATGGCGATCTTGAAGCCGGCGCCGAGCTCGGTGTAGTCCGAGAGCGCGCTGAGCCGGTTGGCGGCCTCCTCGGTCAGCGCCGCCGCGCTGGGGTAGAGGAGGTAGGCGTAGGCGCGCTCGCGCGACCGGCCGACGCGCCCGCGGATCTGGTAGAGCTGGCTGAGCCCATAGACGTCGGCCCGGTCGACGATCAGCGTGTTGGCTTGCGGGATGTCGATGCCGGACTCGATGATCGTCGTGGCGATCAGGACGTCGGCGTCGCCGCGCAGGAACGCGAGCATGCGCTCCTCGAGATCCTCCGGATCGAGCTGGCCGTGGCCGACGATGAACCGGCTGCCCGGGCACAGGCCGCGCAGGCGCTCGGCGACCTCGTCGATGTCCTCGACGCGGTTGTGCAGGAAGAACGCCTGGCCGCCGCGCGCCTTCTCGCGCTCGAGCGCCTGCTTGACGAGCCGCTCGTCGTACTCGCCGACGTAGGTCTTGATCGGCCGGCGCCCCTCGGGCGGCGTCTCGATGACGCTGATGTCGCGCATCCCCGCCAGCGACATCTGCAGGGTGCGCGGGATCGGCGTGGCGCTCATCGAGATCACGTCCACCTTGAGCTTCATCTGGCGCAGCAGCTCCTTCTGCTTGACGCCGAAGCGCTGCTCCTCGTCGACGACGAGCAGGCCGAGCTCCTTGGCCCGCACGTCGCGCGAGAGCAGGCGGTGGGTGCCGATCAGGCAGTCGACCTTCCCCTGGCCGAAGCGCTTGATCGCGGCGCGCTGATCGGCCGCGGGACGGAAGCGGCTGACGTGCTCGATCTCGAAGGCGGTGTCGCGCAGGCGCTCGGTGAAGGTCCCGTAGTGCTGCTGGGCGAGGATCGTCGTGGGGACGAGCATCAGCACCTGCTTGCCCTCCCCCATCGCCTTGACGGCCGCGCGCAGCGCGACCTCGGTCTTGCCGTAGCCGACGTCGCCGCAGATCAGCCGGTCCATCGGGCGCTCGGACTCCATGTCGCCCTTGACCTGCTCGATCGCCTCGCGCTGGTCCGCCGTCTCCCGGTAGGGCCAGTTGGCCTCGAGCTCGAGCAGCTCCTCGGGGTCCGCGCCGAACGCGTGACCGCGCCGCCTGCGGCGCTCCGCGTAGAGGTTGAGCAGCTCGCCGGCGAGCTCCTGCGCGGCGCGCCGGGCGCGCGACTTGATCGTCTGCCAGCGCGCCCCGCCGAGCTTGGACAGCGGCGGGTGGGCGCCGCCGCCGGTCACGTAGCGCGAGATCTTGGCCAGCTGGTCGACCGGCAAGAAGACCTTGTCGGTGCCCGCGAACTCGAGGTCGAGGTAGTCGCGCGTGACCCCGGCCACCGTCTTGGTGTCAAAGCCCGCGAAGCGCGCGAGGCCGTGGTCCTCGTGGACGATGATGTCGCCCGTGCGCAGGTCGGCGAAGGAGCGCAGCGCGCCGCGCACGCCGCGGCCCGGCCCGCCGCGCTCCTGGCGGCGATGGCGCGCGTGGACGAGCCGGTGGTCGGGGATCACCGCGAGCCCGAAGGCCGGGGCGATGAAGCCGTCGCGCAGCCGCGCCTCGACGAAGCGCAAAGGACTCTCGGCGTCGGCGCCCCACTGTGCGGTCAGACGTCCCAGGTTGTAGGCGGCGCGCTCGCCCGTGCCGCGGTTGGCCCAGGCGATGACAGTCGTGTACTGCGACCGCGTGAGCTTCTCGAGCTCGGGCTCGGCGGCCGCGAGCGAGCGCGCGGCGACGTCGGCCGCCTGCGCGCGGAACGCGAGCAGCTGGTCGGCGTCGAGGCCCGAGAGGCGGATCCTCGCGCGCTGCCCCAGCGCCGCCAGGACCCGCCCCGGCTCAACGTAGAGGTGGCCCGCGTCGGCGTCGTGAAAGGCGGCGCAGACGTCCTGCCAGTGGTCGCGCAGCGAGGGCTCGAGATCCTCCTCGGCGGCGACGAGGATCTGCGCGTCGGCGGGCACGAGGTCGAGCAGCTCGCGGAAGGACCCGACCGGCAGGATGTCGGCGATGTCGACGCGCTCGTCGGACATGGCGGCGATCTCGGCGGCCTCGCGGTGCTCGGGGGCCAGCTCCGCCGCCGGGGCGATCTCGATCTCCTCCGTGTCGCCGAGGGAGCGCTGGGTGAAGGTGGAAAACCAGCGCAGCGACTCGACCTCGATGTCGAAGAGCTCGACGCGCACGGCGCGCTCCTCCGTGGCCGGGAAGAGGTCGACGATGCCGCCGCGCATCGCGAACTGCCCGCGGTCCTCGACCTGCTCGACGCGCTCGTAGCCGGCGCCGACGAGCTGGTTGGCGAGCTCGTCGAGGTCGAGCAGGTCACCCTTGGCGATCTTGAGCGAGTGCGGCCGCAGCGACGGGTCCGGCACCTTCTCGCTGAGCGCGACGGCGGACACGATGACGACCGGCGACGCCTCGGCGAGGGCGTCGAGCGCGGCGACCCGCAGGCCCGTCAGATGCGGCGGCGGGGTCAGGTGGGACTCGTAGGTGACCCCCCGGCTGGGATAGAAGCGCACGAGGCGCGGGCTCAGCCAGGCGCGCACGTCGGCGGCCAGCTCGCGGGCGTGGCGATCGTCCCCGGCCACCACCACGGTCGGCCGGTCGGGGTCGACGTCGGCGAGCGCGGCGACGAGCGCCGGGCGCAGGCTGTTGGACACGAACGCCCGCCCGCCGCGCTCGTGCAGCGCGGCGGTGTCAGGGTGCTCGTAGAGCTTGGAGAGAAGGGGTCGCAGCGACATCAGGACACGCAGAACGGCCGCGCAACTGTGCGCGGCGGGAGAGTCCCTGAGTCTACGGCGCGCTCTCGGGTGCCGACGACAACAGCCGCTCGACGGCGTCGGCCGCGCGCCGCACCAGCTCCTCGACCTCGGCCTGCGGCCGCCGCCAGGCGCCGAGCACGTGGGCCGAGACGATCTCGGAGTCCGTCGAGTCCGGCCGGCCGACTCCGACGCGCACGCGCTGGAAGTCCGGCGACCCGAGCTCGCGCTTGAGCGACTTCAGCCCGTTGTGGCCGGCGAGCCCGCCGCCCAGGCGGGTGCGGATCTCCCCGAAGGGCAGATCGATCTCGTCGTGCACGACGACCAGCTGGTGCAGGCCGAGCTTGTAGGCGCCGCGGGCGGGCCCGACGGCGCGGCCCGAGTCGTTCATGAACGTCCGCGGCAGCAGCACGGCGACGCGGGGGCGGTCGGGCAGGGCCGCGATGCGCCCTTCGGCCAGCTCGCCGGCGAACCGCCTCTTCGCCTTGCCCATCTCCCAGCGCGCGATCAGCCGCTCGGCCACGCGGAACCCCACGTTGTGCGGAGAGTTGGCGTAGCTCGGCCCCGGATTGCCCAGGCCGACCACGAGCCAGTCGACGGGCGCCGACCCGCCGAAGACCTTCACGACGATCCCCTACTCGGAGTCGCGGGCGTCGGTGGACTCGCCCTCGGCGTCGTCCGCGCCCTCGCCCTCGCCGACGACCTCGGTCTCCGTCTCGATCTCGTCCTCTACGGGCTCGAGCGTGGGCGGGGTGATGGTCGCGATGACGGTGTGCGGATCGTCGACGAAGGTGATGCCGGGCGGTGCGGTCAGCGATTCGAGCAGCAGGGTCTCGTTGATGTGCATGCCCGACACGTCGTACTGGATGGCGTCCGGGATGTCGCCCGGCAGCGCCTCGACCGTGATCTCGCGGCCCTCCTGGGAGAGCACGCCGCCCTCGTCCACGCCGGGAGACGCCTCGATGCCGACCAGCTCCACGGTGACGCTCGTCTGGATGGCGACCTTCATATCGATGCGCAGCAGATCGGCGTGGATGATCTCGCCGCGCACGGGATGGCGCTGGAGATCCTTGACGACGACGGGCTGGGTGGCGCTGCCGTCGATCGTGACCTCGAGGACGGCACCCGCGTGGGCCAGCGTGTTGCGCAGGATGCGCGCGTCGATCTGGAAGTCGACCGGGTCCTCGCCGCCGCCGTAGATCACGCCCGGGACGCTGCCGGAGCGGCGCAGGCGACGCATGGCACGGGAGCCGTGCTCCGCGCGGGAGGAGAGCTCCAGGGAGGCGGTGTCGGTCGAGGCCATCGGCGGGCGAGCATGCTAGCGGAGTGGCTTCCCGCCGCTCGCTTTCGGGAATACTCTATGGCGAATGACACCCGACCAGGAGCTCGTGGTGCTGATCGGGGGGCTGCACATCGTGGCCCTCTCGCTGGCCTGCGTCCTGTTCTGGATGTTCCTGCGCTCGGATACCGCCGACGACTACGAGTCTTCCGACGAGGACGAGGGCGAGGGTGGGGGCGGGGGCAACGATCGGTTGCGCCACCCGCCGAAGTCGCCCAAGCCCGGCGGCATCCCGCTTCCCGACGCCCAGCAGTCCGCGGAGCGCTTCCGCGGTCCCGGCGACCTGGCCGACCGCCACCCGTTCCCGGTGCGCCGGCCCGAGCCCGCGCCGCAGCGGGCGCCGCGGCGCGCCCCCGAGCGGGTCTAGTGGTTCATTCTGTAAGTCCGTGCATGCTTGGGCGGTCGCTGGCGCCGGCTGGCAAGGACGCAGCGAGGGAGTGTGGCTCTGCCACATGACCGAGCGAGGACGCAGCCAGGCGGTGATCAGCGGGCGACCCAAGCGTGTGCGGACTTGCAGGATGGGCCACTAGCCGGAGCTCCTCCGTCAGCCACCGCACGGCGCCTCCAGCCCGATCGGGTTGGAGATCGAGACGATCTCGACCTTGCCACCGGTCAGCGGTCCCTGGCGCCGGACGACGACGCACTGCACGACGGGGAACCGCTTCGCCTGCGTGCGCCACGCCACCCGGGCGGTCCCGCTGACGTTGGTGAAGGCGGCCTGCGTCGAGGGCTCGAAGCTGAGGATCTCGACCTTTCCCGGGCGCCGCAGCTTCGCCGTGCGCTGCGCGGTGACCCGAGCACACGTGCTGTCGCCGCGGCACGGCGGCATCTGGTCGAGCACGGCGGCGGTGTCGCCGCGGGCCTCGGCCCGCAGGATGTCGAGCACCTTCGAGCGCTCGGCACCCGTCCCGACGAGCGCGCGCGCGAGCAGCAGCGAGATGCCCAGGAACACGAACGCCCCGAAGACGATCACCGTGATCTTGGTCCGCCGAGCCATCCCGGCGGGATGGTACGAGGGCTACGCCGCCTCGTCGGGGTCCGACAGCTCAAGGAAGCGGGCGACCGACTGCTCCTGGTGCTCGAGCACGTCGGCCATGCGGTGCGCGTGGTCGGCCGCGGCCGCCATGAAGTCCTGCAGGCACGTCTCGGGATCGTCGGGCAGCGGGTAGACGCGGGCGACGTCCTGCTGCAGGCACGCGATCCCCATCGGCGGCCGCCCCGCGGCCAGCGGCCGCGCGCTGCATACCGCGGCGACGACGATCTGGCAGTCCGTGGCGACGAGCGCCGTCGGCAGCAGCCGGTGCGCGGGCAGGTTCACCTCGAGCCGGATCCGCGTGTCCACGTCGACGCGCGAGCGGGCGAGGTCTGAGAGCGGCTCGCGCCAGACGTCGAGCACGGTGTCGGCGGCGGCGAGCGAGTCGCGCAGGGCGGCGGCCTGCTCGGCGTACATGCGCTCGGCCTCGTCGCGGTCCACGGCGTCGCCGAGGTCGAGGTCGCAGGGGACGCGCATCAGGTCACCGGGCGCGAGCGCCGTGCCCGCGCCGTGACGCCCGCGTGCCACGTAGGTCTGGATCGTCCCGAGGTCCTTGCGCCCGTGGAAGACGACGGTCACCGCCTCGCTGAGCGGCAGGCCCCCGACGCGGAGCGCGACGGCAGCCGAAGCCCCGGGCTCCATGAGGGCTCGCTTGAGCAGATCCTCGGCGTGATCGAAGTCGTCCATCGTCGTCCTAGAGGTGCAGTATCGGCCAAGTACCCGACGAACTCCATGTCCAACGCGCTGAACATGCCTATCCGGCCGGCCGGGTAGCGTCGAGGCATGAAGCTGATCTACAAGCCCTTTGGCATCGTCATCGGGATTCTCGCCGGCCTGCTCTCCAAGAAGCTCTTCGATTTCATCTGGGCGCGCTTCGACGACGCAGAGGCGCCAAAGGCCACGACCCAGGAGGCGCCCATGGGCAAGGTCATCGGCGCCGCCGCCCTGCAGGGCATGGTCTTCAAGAGCACGCGGGCAGCCATCGACCGCTACGGCGCGCGCGGCTTCGAGTACCTGACCGGCACCTGGCCCGGGGACAGGAAGCAGGAGAAGGCGGGCTTCGGGAACTAGCCCGGGACGGGACGCTCGGTCATGCGTCGCCCGAGCGCAGGATGAACCCGCGTGCGGCGAGGTCGTCGACGGCGTCCTCGAAGCGCCCGAAGTCGCGCTCGACCAGCAGGTCCAGCGGCCGGCCGTGCCTGCCCGTCGCCCGCACCCAGCGCGCGAGCAGCGCCGGGCTCGCCCGCTCCTGCGCGTCCGCGAGCAGGTCGAGCAGGATCTGCAGCTGGGGCCGGTGGTCGAGCTCCCCGCTCAGCAGCTCCAGCGCGCTCGCGTCGAGCGTGCGGATCAGCTCCTCGTCGGTCAGGCCGAGAAGCGCCTGCAGGCGGGCGGCGCGGTGGGACGGTTCCGGTCGTGTCATCGGTGGCGGTCAGCCTCGCCGATCAAGCATGGCGGACGACCGCAACCTCGTCCCCGATAGGCCGGTCAGCCGGCTCCGTCGCCCAGGAGCGCCTACAGGCCGGCCCGGGCGCGGTGACCCGACGCTGCCAAGCTCACCGGCCCCCGCCGGAACGGCGCGCTCATGGGTGCGGGCGGCGTGGAGATGGCGTCGGCGGCGTGGCCCCTCACGCAGAGCTGGTTGACCGTGCCGAACGCGTTGCTCTGCCACACGTTGTGGTCGCACGCGGGGTCGGTGTTGGTGTCGAACCCGTCGGTGTAGGGGGGATCCGAGGCGTAGGCGGTGACCGTGCCGAAGCCGTTCCCGAAGGCGACGTTGCCGGTGACGGTGTTGCCCTGGGAGTGGTCGAGGGCGATGCCGTGGGCCGGGTTGTGGTTGGTCCGGTTCCCCCGGATGACCGTCTCGCTCGGACAACCGCGAAGGACGCTGCCCGTAAAGCAGCGATTGAAGATGCCGTCACCGCCGAGCTGACCGACTTGCGGGTCGGTGATGACCACCGCGCGGCCGTTGCCGCTGGAGTCGTTGCCCAGGATGTGAGTGTCGTTGTTGGACGGGACGTCGACGCCAGGCGGGCTCTGACCATTGAAGGTGTCAAGGACCGAAATGCCGTCCCGACCGTTCCCCGTGACGCGGTTGGCCCAGATCCTGGTACCGGTCGCGCCCGGCCCCTCGACGCGTATGCCGATGTCCTCGCTGAACACCGCATCGCCCAGATGGCAGGGGCCCCCGAAGAACGTGCCGTTGCTCATGCACACATCGGGCACGTTGTTGTCCCGGACGAGGTTGTGGCTGAGCACGTTCTTCAGCGGGGTGGGGCCGCTGACCCCGGAGTCCTGGTCGGTCTCGGTGACGACGGAGATCCCCGAGTAGGGGCCGTTCTCGCGTATCACGTTGCCGGTGACCCGGTTGGCGCTCGAACCGAGGATCACGAGGCCATCGCCGAACTGCGCCAGCTCGGGGTGGTCGGCGGCGAACTGGTTGGAGCTGTTGTCGTGGAGATCGAGGCCCCGGATGGTGTTGGCGCCCCCGTGGACGATGCCCACGCCGGCGTCGAAGTTGTCGACTGAGCCGCCGCGCTTGACCTCCGCGCCTCGGACCTTCGGCTTGACAGAGCCGCCACCCTCGACCTTCACCCCTCGCACGTCCTGGAGGATGATGCCGACCGACGCCCCCTGGGCCGAAGTCCCGAACACCCGGTGACCGGCCAGATCGAGGGTGATGCCGTCGGCGGTCACGACCAGCCCGTTGCCGGGGCAAGGGCCCACGTCGTGGGTGAGCGTCGTGCTGTGGGTGATCGTGGCCCCGCACCCGACGTGGGCCCCAGCCGTGTCGGCGAGGGCGACAGCGCCGGGCAGGGCCAGACCAACGAGCGCACTGAGACCGATCATGCGTCGGAAAGCCGCCACCGGGAATCTCCTCGTCGACTCGATGCGGGCGAACCTACGACACGCTCAGACGGCTGTCAATAGGTGCCGTGGACACTTACGCGCGTCACCGATCGTCGGCTGACGACAGCCGACAAAGGCCGGAGCCGTCCCGCCACGTCAGAAGAGCTGGTTCTCGCCGCCGAAGACCTCGGACACCGAGTCGTCGGTGAAGATCCGGCGGATCGAGTCCGTGAGCAGGTCCGCGCAGGGCAGGACCGTGATGTTCGACGGCGCACCCGGGCGCAGCGGGATCGTGTCCGTCACGACGATCTGCTCGAACGGGGAGCTCGCGAGGTTCTCCCAGGCGTTGCCCGAGAACACGCCGTGCGTGGCGGCCGCGTAGACGACTCTCGCGCCCTCGTCCTTGACGGTCTGCCCGGCGGCCTTCAGCGTGCCGGCGGTGTCGATCATGTCGTCGACGAGCAGGGCGGTCTTGCCCTTGACGTCGCCGATGACGTAGGAGATCTCGGCGACCTGCTGGGCAGGCCGCTCCTTGTTGAGGATCGCGAGCTCGGCGCCGACCTTCTCGGCGAACTTCTTGGCGAGCTTCACGCGGCCGGCGTCCGGCGAGACGACCACGAGGTCCTCGAGGTGCAGGTCGTTGAAGTGCTGGGTGAGCATGAACAGCGCCGTCATGTGGTCCATCGGCTTCTGGAAGAAGCCCTGGACCTGGCCGGCGTGCAGGTCCATGGCGAGCACGCGGTCGGCGCCGGCGTTCTCGAGCATGCGGGCGACCAGGCGGGCGGAGATCGGCTCGCGCGGCGCGGACTTCTTGTCCTGGCGGGAGTAGCCGAACCACGGCGTCACGGCGATCACGCGGTGCGCCGAGGCGCCGACCGCCGCGTCGATCATGAACATCAGCTCCATCAGCGCGTCGTTGGCGGTGACACCCGTCTGCGGGTTGCCGCAGGTCGGCTGGATGATGAAGACGTCCGCCCCGCGGATCGACTCGTCGTAGCGGCAGTAGACCTCGCCGTTGGAGAAGGTCTTCAGCGTCACGCCCCCGAGCCCGACGCCGAGCTTGTCGGCGATCTCGCCGGCGAGCGCCGGGTTGGCGCGACCGCTGAACAGCATCAGCCGCTTGTTGTAGTCGAGCGGGATCGCGGTCGTCGCAGCGGCCGTGGTGGGCGAGAGCGCGCTCACGTACCACGAATTGTACGCCCGGCCGCCGACGCCACTCACGGCCGGCCCCGCTGCTTGGGCGCTTTGCGCTCCGCGTAGTTCTCGACGTTGGTCTGCCTGGCGCGCGCGACGCCGAGGGCGCCGGGCGGCACGTCCTGCGTGATCACGCTCCCGGCGGCGGTGTAGGCGCCGTCGCCGACCGTCACCGGCGCCACCAGGGTGGTGTCGACCGACGTCCGCACCCCGTCACCGACCGTGGTGCGGTGCTTGTGCGTGCCGTCGTAGTTGGCGGTGATCGTCGCGGCGCCGAGGTTCGAGCCGTCCCCGACGTCCGCGTCGCCGATGTAGGAGAGGTGCGGGACCTTGGAGCCGGCGCCGATGACGCTGTTCTTGATCTCCACGAAGGTCCCGGCCTTCGCCCCGCGCCTGAGGTGCGCGCCGGGCCGCAGGTAGGCGAACGGGCCGACACTGACGCCGTCCTCGAGCGTGGCCTGGTCCAGGTAGCTGTGGCGGATCGTGCAGCCGGCGCCGATCGTGGTCTGCCCGGTGATCGTCGTGGCGGGCTCGATCGTCGTGTCCAGTCCGATCGTCACGTCGGCGTCGATCGTGGTCGAGGTGGGGTCGACGATCGTCACCCCGTTGCGCATGTGATGCTCGTGGATGCGCCGCTGCGCGTGGGCGCGCACGGCGGCGAGATCGACGCGGTCGTTGACGCCGAGCGTGAGCGTGTGGTCGTCGACGACGTGTGCGCCGGTCCGCAGGTGCGCCAGCACGTCGGGCAGGTAGTACTCGCCCTGGGCGTTGTCGGGCGTGACCTGGGCAAGCGCGCGCACGAGGGCGTCGGCGGTGAAGCAGTAGATGCCCGTGTTGACCTCGCGGATGGCGAGCTGCTCGGGCGTGGCGTCGCCGTCTGCCTTGGCCTCGACCACGCGCTTTACGGCGCCGTCGGCATCCCGGACGACCCGCCCGTAGCTCCCGGGCTCGTCGAGGACCATGGTCACCATCGTGGCGTCTGCGTCGTGCGCGGCCACGAGCCCGGTGATCGCCTCAGCGGTCACGAGCGGCACGTCGCCCATGAGCACGACGACCGCGTCGCCCGGCTCGAAGTGCCCGCTGGCCGCCCGCACCGCGTCGGCCGTCCCGCGCTGGTGCTCCTGTACGGCCACCTCGACGTCCGCCGGCAGCGTGGCCGCGAGCCGGCGATGGGGCCCGTCGACGACGACCACCCGGCCCGCCCCGGCCGCGCGCGCGGCCAGCACCGGCCACAGCACGAGCGGCCGCCCGCACAGGGGATGCAGCATCTTCGGCGTCGCCGAGCGCATCCGGGTCCCGTCGCCCGCGGCGAGGATCACGACGGTCAGGGCTGGCACGTGGAGGAGGGTACGCGGCGGCTGCGCTGGTAACGTCGCGACCCCGTTGGGGAGTGGTGTAACTGGCTAGCACGCGAATCTTTGGCATTCGAGGCGCGGGTCCGAGTCCTGCCTCCCCAGTCCGGTCCGTCCGGAGGTGATGGGAACGTGTGTTCGTGCATCCTCCGCCGTTCGCCGAGTCCAAGCTCCGCGGCGCCATCGCCGCCTCGGTCTGTTGGCGCGACGTGCTCCGCCGGCTCGGCCGGCACACCGGCGCTGCCCGAACTGCGCCCCGACGCTCGCCACGCACTGCAACAGCAATCCGGCGCTCAAGGAGCCGCGTGGATGCCTGGAGTGCGACCGGCCCTTCCTTCCGCAGTACACGCAACAGCGCTACTGCTCGCTGATCTGCGTCGGGCGAGCGCACGCGCAGAACAAGGCCGGCGTCCCCCAGCCGGCCCTGCGCAAGGCAGGCGTCCGCCCTATGACGTCCTGGCACGCGAGCTTCAGGAGAGCAGTTTCTCGGCTGTGGGGCGCAAGTACGGGGTCTCTGACAACGCGGTGCGCAAGTGGATGCGCTGGTACCGGGCCGAAAACGCGCCTCGCGCCCGATAGAACACGCTAGATTCGCGCCGATGCGCGGCCGGACTCTCGTGGTTCTCACCGCCCTCGCCGCGCTCGGGCCCGCCGCCCATGCCGCCGCCCAGGGCGACCCCGTCATGCCCTTGGCCCAGGTTCAGCCCGGCATGAAATGCACGGGGCTGTCCGTCTTTCACGGCCAGACGATCGAGCCGTTCGACGTCGAGATCCAGGACATCGTCGGGCAGGCGACCAACGGCGAGTCGCTGCCGAAGCTGCTGGTGCGGGTCTCCGGCGGGAAGGTGGAGGCGACCGGCGTCGGTCCCGGATTCTCCGGCTCGCCGATCTACTGTCCCGCCGCGGACGGCACGATGCTCAACGCCGGCGCGATCTCCGAGACGGTCGGCGACTACGGCGGCAAGACCGTGCTCGCGACGCCGATCGAGCAGATCATCGGCACCCCTGTCGACGCCCCCACGGGGCCGCCCGCGGCGGCGGCCGGCCCGGCCAAGCGGCACCGCGACGCCTCGCTGCTCGCCAGCGCGCGGCCGCTATCGTCGCCGATCACGGTCAGCGGGCTCGCGCCGTCGCTGATGAAGGGCCTGCGGGCCTCGGCGGCGCGGCGCGGCGTGACGCTGCTCACCGCGCCGGCCGTCCCGGCGGACTCGTCGCCGATCGTGCCCTTCGCGCCCGGGTCGGCGGTGAGCGTCGGCATGTCGAGCGGCGACGTCTCGATCGGCGCCGTCGGCACCGTCGCGTATGTGGACGGGAAGAGCGTCTGGGCGTTCGGCCACAGCTTCGACGGCGCGGGGGCGCGCGCGCTGCTGCTGCAGGACGCCTACGTGTCGGCCATCATCAACAACCCGCTGCAGCTCGCCGACGTCGGCGGCACGTACAAGTTCTCCGGGCCGGTGCACACGGTCGGGACCATCACCGACGACGGGTTCAACGCCGTCGCGGGCCGGGTCGGGGCGTTCCCGGCGACCACCCGGGTGCGTGTCTATTCCGAGGATCTCGACCGGGCCGCGCAGACGGACACCGAGGTCGACGTCGCCGACGAGACGGACCTCGGCAACCCCGTCGGCTACTCCGCCCTCGGCTACATCGGCCCGCTCGCCGTCAGCCAGGGCGCGACCGAGCTGCTCGGCGGCGCTCCGCAGCGCGTGGCCGGCCAGATGTGCTTTCAGGTCACGCTGCGCGAGCGCGAGCAGCCGCTGCGCTTCTGCAATCGCTACGTGTCGGACGGGACGACGCCGGGCGACGGCTCCGGCGGCAACCCACTCGCGCTGTCGGCGGGGGCCGATGCGTCCACGGCGCTCACGCTCTTCGACATCTACAAGGGCAAGCCGGTGCATATCACCGAGGCGTCCGCGCGGGTCAAGGAGACGCGCGCCCAGCGCCAGGCCTACCTGCGCTCGGTCATGCTCCCGCGGCGCGTGCACCGCGGCGCCGACGTCAGGGGCCGGCTCGTCGTGCAGGTCGTCCGCGGCGCCATGCGCACCATCCCCTTCACCTGGCACGTGCCGCTGGCGCTGCACATCGGCAGGCGGACGCTGCGCCTGCGCGGCACCGACCCGGATTCCGGCGGCGGCTTCTTCGACACGATCACGATCGACCTATCCGGTGATGGCTCGAGCCTGTACGACACGGAGGGCCCGCGCTCGCTGCATCAGCTCGTGCGCGCCTTCCACGGCCTCAAGCGCTACGACGGGGTCACCCTGAAGTCCGGCGCGCCGTTTTATCGCGATCCGACGTACCGCATCGGCGGGGCGGCGCGGACGACCGTCCGCGTGCTCCCTCGCCGCCGTTAGGAAGCGTCGAGAAACAAGTGTGCGGTTTGGGCCCCCGATCCGTGGATGCCAGACGCCGCACTCGAGCGCAGCGATACTGGTGGTATCGCGAGCATCGAGGGTGGTGTCTGGCGCCGCGGGCGGGTGTCCAAACCGTGCTCTTGTTGATGACGCTTCCTTAGCCGCTGGTCAGTCCTGGGCGAGCGCGTCGAGCAGCTGCTCGACCCGGACCAGCCCGAGGTAGACCCCACGCCGGTCGCACGCGACGAGCGGGTGGAAGCGCTCGAGCAGCGGGCGGGCGGCGGCCCGCCGCGCGACGGCCTTCACGGGGCTCGTCGGGGTGGCGCGCATGACGGGGCGCTCGTAGGGCTCGCCGCGCAGCAGGGCCGCGCGGTCGGCGAGGGCGAGCGGCCGGTTGCGCGCGTCGACGAGGACGATCACGTCGTGCAGGGGATCGCTGAGGAACGCGTCCGCGACCAGCTCGAGCGAGCCGCCCCAGGGCAGCGCGGGGCGAGCCTCGACCAGCGCGGCGACCGTCTCGGCCGGCTCGACGGGCGGTGAGGCTCGCTTGATCGCCTCGGCGGCGAGCGCCGGGAGCGGGCCCATCACGGCGGAGACCGGCCCGAAGATCGGGCCCTGCCCGAGCGGAACGCCCATGCGGCGCAGCGCCGAGAGCTGCTGCCGGCCGGGAACGCCGACCGCGATCACCCAGGCGTCGATGCGCGAGGCGAGCCCGGCGAGCGCCTCGATGACCGCCGCCTTGGCCTGGTCGCGGTCGACCTCGGCGACGAACTCGGCGCCGACGCGCACGAAGTCGGGCCGCAGCTCGACCGCGTGGCGCAGGGACGAGTAGCCCGAGCCGGCCTCGTCCACGCCGATCAGGCCACCGGCCTCGCGGACGCCCGCCAGCGCGGACGCGGCGACACCCGCCTCGTCGTCGGCGGCGTCCTCGCTGACCATGATCACGACCCGCTCGAGGCCTCCGGCCCGCGCCAGCAGCGCGCGCACCGCTTCGGACCGCAGCCCGGCGGCGGAGACGTTGACGCTGAGGTAGGCCCCGGCGGGCAGGCGCTCGCGCTCGGCGAGCGCGACCTCGATCAGCCGCGCCTCGAGCCGGCCCGCCTGCTCCGCACCCACCCGGCGCGCCCAATCACGCGGCGGGGCGTTCTCGTCCCCGCCGAGCGAGAGCACGACCTCGTAGCCGACCGCGCCGCCGCGCGCGAGGTCGGCGATCGGCGAGAAGCGCGGTCGGATGGCCTCCGGCTGGGACTCGACGCGCGCGACGATCCCACCGGGATCCTGCATCGGGACCACGTGCAGGCGGCCGTGGGCGTCGTACGTCGATGGGGTATGTCGGTTGCCCACGCTCCCCAACTAACGCATCGGGGCACGCCGCCCTTTCGAGACGGGCAGATCCGCGATGCGCGACGAGCGCGGGGTCAGCGCTCGTGGAAGCGGTAGTTGACGCCGGTGGGCGTCAACGCGGCGGGCTCGATCTGCGCCACCGCCGCCGCGAGCACGGCGGCGAAGGTCTGCGTGCTCGCGGCGATCAGCTCGAGCAGCCGCTCGACCGGCGTCGGCGCGTCCTGCACGCCGTTGGCGTAGTCCGTCGCGTAGCCGACCAGGCCGAATGGCAGGCCGGCCTCACCGCACAGCACCGTCTCCGGGCCGGCGGTCTGCGAGACCGCGGTCACCCCGCAGGCGGCCAGCCCGCGGATCTCGGCCTTCGTGTTGAAGCGCGGCCCGTCGACGTGGCCATAGCACCCGCCGTCGCGGGCGACGACGGCCGCCTCGGTCGCGCCCGCCACCAGCGCACGCCGCAGCTCTGATGAATAGGGGTCCTCGTAGATCCAGTGCGCGCGCCGGGGGTCGCCCGGCGCGTCGTAGAAGGTGCACAGCGACCCGTCGGCGAGCCGGTTGGCGACGAAGTGCAGGTCGTCGAAGACGATCATCGAGCCGAGCGGGACGTCCGGGTCCACGGCACCGCAGACGGTCACCGCGAGCACGGCGTCGCAGCCCTCGTCGCGCAGCGCGGCGACGTTGGCGCGGTGCGTCACGTGGTTGGACAGCCGGGCGTGGCCGGCGCCGTGGCGGGAGACGTGGACCGCCTCGGCGCCGGCGAAGGTGCCGCGGGAGATCCGCGCCGTCCCGTACTCCGTCTCGACGTCCTGCGCCTCACGGGCCTGCAGCTCGGGCAGCGCGTAGGTGCCCGAGCCGGTGATGATCCCCACGCGCATGGGGCGGGAGCCTACGCCGCCGCGAGCCAGGCCAGCACGGCGGCGCGCGCGAAGCGCCATTCGCCTCCGACCTTGCGGCCCGGCAGCTCGCCCGCCTCGGCGAGCTCGGTCACGGCGGCCTCGGTGCTCTGCAGCAGCTGCGCCGCCTCGCCGGCGGTCAAAACCTCGGGCCGCGGCGTGGGCAGGGATGCGCGACCGACGGTGAGGCCGTCGTCGGGCCCCTCGAGGTGACGGTGGACCAGGTCGGCGACGAGGTCCTGCTTCGAGACCTGCAGCTCGAAGGCCGCGCGGTCGAGGCTCATGGCCGCGGCGGCCGGGAGACGGACGTAGAGGGGCTTGCGCTCGACCATCAATATCATGATATCAGCGATCCTTCGGCTCGCGCGCAACGCGGCCGGCGCCGGCGCCGCGCTCGCGCGCCGGGCCGCCCGGCGCGGCGATGCCGAGCACGCGCATGGCCTTCAGGCCGAGGCCGAGGCGCTCGCGGCCGTCCGTGGACGCGACGTCGTGGCCGGTGAGCTCGTGCACCCGCACGAGCCGGTAGCGGATCGTGTGGCGGTGGGTGAACAGCCGGCCCGCGGTATTGGCGACGTTGCCATCGCAGTCCAAGAACGTCTCGAGCGTCGCCACCAGGTCGGTCTCGTACTGCTCGTCGTAGGCGACCAGCGGCGCGATCGTCTCGTCGTAGAAGCGGTGCAGCTCCCCGGGGTCCTCGCTCATCGCGGGCAGCAGCAGCCGGTAGGCCCCGGTGTCCTCGAAGGCGAGCACGGCGGCCGGCTCCTCGGCGTCGCCGCCGGGCAGCGCCTCGGCGACGTTGGCGGCCAGCAGCGCCTCCTGCCCGGCGCGGTAGAGGTCGGCGGGGTCGACCGCCGCGCGCGAGTGGCCGACGGCGAACGTGAAGCCGCCGAGCGCGGCCTGCAGCTCGCGCGCGACGACCAGGGCCGTGCGGCGTGCGGCCTCGGTGCCGTCGGCCGGCACGAGCAGCACGACGAGTCCGGTCGCGGCGGACGCCGGGTGCTCGAGCGCCGCCAGCAGCGCGCCGGGCGCCGTCGCGCGGGTCGCGCGCTCAGCGACGGCGAGCACCCGCCCGCGCCAGTCGCCGTCGGAGACCGCGAAGTGGTGCGCGCGCACGACGATCACGGCGCCGCCGGCGGCGAGGTCGAGGCCGAGCTCGGCCGCGCGGGCCACGATGTCGCCGCGGTCGGTGACCGATCGCTCCAGCAGCGCTCGCAGGAACGTCTGCTGCGCGACCTCGGACTGGCGCTCCGGAGCGCGCAGCCGCTCGACCTCGGAGGCGATCAGCGTGAGCACCATCGTGAGGAAGGGCGCCGGGGCCGCGCCGGAGCGCGCCCGCAGTCGCAGGCGGCCGACGACGGCGCCGCCGACGCGCAGCTCGTGCGTCTCGACGCCCTGGGCGTCGGCCATCAGCGACCGTTCGTCGGCCGGCGAGCGCGCGGCGACCGCGAGCACGGCGCTCGTGTGATCGATCAGGACCAGCGAGGCGTCGAGCACCCGCGCGGCGGCGCGCACGACCTCGGGCAGCCCGGCGCCCGCCGCCACGGCGTCCGTGACCGCATGCAGGGCGTCGAGGTCAGGCCCGGCCGCTGGCTCGGACCGGCCGGTCACGCGAGGCGGTTGTAGTTCCAGAGAAACAGCGCGCCGATCAGGGCGCCGGCGCCGACCATCGCGGCGAGCACGTAGACGCTCAACACCACGGCGACGGCGCGCTGCCACCAGCGCGCATAGGCGCCGAAGGCCGGCACGAGCACGAGCCACGCCCACAGCGCCACGCTCGTGACGCCGACCAGGGAGGCGATCAGGTAGGTGAGGGACGTGTTGCTCATCGTCGGGCCAACCAAAAGATAGACGCGCGGCGGCGGAACCGTCTCATGCGGCGTCCACCGGCCGGACGACCAGGGCGCCGGGCAGCCCCGCGGCGGCGGCGGCCGCGCGCTCGGGATCGTCGAAGGCGCCGAAGACCGTGGGACCCGAGCCCGAGACCAGGGCGCCGCCGGCACCGGCCGCGATCACCGCCGTCAGCACGGCGTCGATCGCCGGGCACAGGGAGCGCGCGGCGTCCTGCAGGTCGTTGACCGGCGGCAGCGCCCCGGCGCGGACGTCGGCCTCGGCGGCCGCGAGCGCCTGCGGCCCGCGCGGGTTGCCGAGCCGATCGGCCTCGCGGTAGACGGCGGGCGTGCTGAGCGCCTGCGCGAAGGGGACGAGCACGAGCGCCGCGGGCCCGGCGGGCGCCAGCGGCTCGACGTGCTCGCCGACGCCCGTGACCAGCGCCCGGCCGCCGGCCAGCGCGAAGGGCACGTCGGCGCCGAGGCCTGCAGCGAGCTCTGAGAGCAGCGGGTCGCCCGGGCGACCGGCCGCCTCGGCGGCGAGGCGCAGGGCCGCTGCCGCGTCCCCCGACCCGCCGCCCATCCCGCCCGCGACCGGCACCCGCTTGGTGATCGTCAGGCGCACGGGCGGGCCATCCCAGCCGGAGGCGGCGCGGTAGGCGGTGAGTGCGGCCGATGCGAGGTTCGGAGCCTCGACGCCGGCACACACGACCTCGTCGCCACGGGCACCGGGGCCGGCGGGCTCGAGCCGCAGCTCGTCGGCGAGCGAGACGGCCTGAAAGACCGAGACGAGCGGGTGGTAGCCGTCACCGCGCGGCTCCCCGACGAACAGGCAGAGGTTGACCTTGCCCGGCGCGAGCGTCCGGAGGACGGTCATCGCAGGCGCTCCGCAAGGGCGCGCCACTGCGCCGGCGCGAGCCGCTCCGCGCGGACGTCGAGCGGCAGGCCGAGCGCTGCGAGCCCGCGGCGGACGCGGTCGCGCCGATCGGGCTCGGCTCCGGACTGCAGCGACAGCGAGCGCGCGAGCGCCTTGCGCCGGTGCGCAAAGCCGGCGCTCACGAGCGCGCGCACGTCCGCGGGGGCGGGCGGCCCGGTGCGCTGCAGGCGCACGAGCACGGAGTCGACGTTGGGCACGGGATGGAACACGTTTCGCGACACGGCGCGCGCCACCTTCACGTCGCAGCTGAGCTGGGCGAGCACGGAAGGCGCCCCGTAGGCGGGCGTGCCGAGCTGCGCGGCGAGGCGCTCCCCCACCTCGCGTTGCACCATCGCGACCCAGCGCGTGACGCTGGGCAGGTCGGCGACGGTCTGCAGGATCACCGTGGCCGCGACGCCGTACGGGAGGTTCGCGACCACCTTGCCGGGCGGTGGGTCGAGCGCTTGGTAGTCGAGCCGGACGGCGTCGGCGAAGTGCAGCGTGACGTTGTCGTAGGGCGCGACGGCGTCGCGCAGGGCGGGCTCGAGGCGACGGTCGAGCTCGACGACGTGCACGTGGCGCGCCGTCGCGGCGAGGTGCTCGGAGAGCACGCCGAGGCCACCGCCGACCTCGAGCACGACGTCGTCGGGGCCGAGCTCGGCCTCGCGCGCGATGACGCCGAGGAGGTTCGAGTCGATCAGGAAGTTCTGGCCGAGCTCGCGGACGGGCCGGACGCCGAACTGCTTCAGGCGGCGCAGGCTCGGCTGGGCCGGCAGGCCGTCGCCTCGCCGCGAGCCGCTCACGGGCCGCCAACCGCTGCCGCGAAGGACCCGCGGGGTCTCACCAGCCGAAGAGCGAGGCGGCGTTGGCCTCGACGGCCGCCTCGAGCTCCTCGTAGGCGACACCCCGCTGCTCGGCGATGAAGTGCGCGGTGTGGACCACGTTCGCCGGCTGGTTGCGCTCCTTGCGCACGACCTGCGGGGTCAGGTATGGCGCGTCGGTCTCCACAAGCAGGCGGTTGAGCGGGACGCGCAGCGCGCTGGCGGCGAGCGCCTGCGAGCTCGGGTAGGTGACGTTGCCGGCGTAGGAGATGAACCAGCCGTGCCCGAGGCACTCTCGACGCGCTCGGGCATCGAGAAGCAGTGCAGGATCACGGTCAGGTCGCGCGCGTCGCGGGCGAGCAGGTCGATCGAGGCGTCGTCGGCGGCGCGCGTATGGATGACCAGTGGCTTGCCCGCGTCGCGGGCGATGGCGATCTGCGCGACGAAGGCGCGCTCCTGGTCGGCGCGCGGGGCGCCGTCGCGGAAGAAGTCCAGGCCGGTCTCCCCGATCGCCCGGCAGCGCGGGTCGCGGGCGAGCGCTGAGAGCTCGGCGGCGTCGGCGTCGGAGAAGCCCGAGCTGGAGTTCGGGTGGCGGCCGACCGCGGCGTAGACCGTGCCCGCGAAGCGGTCGGCCAGGGCAAGCACCGTGCGGCAGGACTGCGGCTCGGTGCCGATCGAGAGAAGCTTCGTGACGCCGGCCGCGCGCGCCCGCTCGACGACCTCCTCCGGCTCGCCGGGGGTCAGGTCGAGGTGGGTGTGGGCGTCGATCACCGGCGGGCTACTGCGGGCGCGGGAACAGCGGCGGCAGCTCGGCGGTCTGCGTGCCGCCCGGCCCGGAGCCGAAGGTCGCGTCGGCGATCGTGTAGCGCTCGTCGCCCAGCGCGGCCAGGAGCCTGGCGCTGCTGGCGGGCAGGTAGGGGTGCAGCAGGACGGTCACGCTGCGCAGACCCTCGGCGAGCGAGCGCAGCACGGTCGCCAGCGCGTCCGCCTGGGCGGGGTCTTTGGCCATCTTCCACGGCGCGGTCTCCTCGACGTAGCGGTTCAGGCGCCGGACGCGCCGCCAGATGCGCTCGAGCGCCTGCGTCGCCTCGGCACGGTCGAGCAGCTCGCAGACCTCCTCGGGCAGTCCGGCGAAGTCGGCGGCCAGTGCCGGGTCCGGCGCGACCTCGGGCACCCGCCCGCCGGCGTAGCGGCCGATCATGTTCAGCGTCCGGCTCGCGAGGTTGCCGTAGTCGTTGGCGAGCTCGGTCGTGTAGCGCTCCTCGAAGGTGCCCGCCGACACGCTGCCGTCCTGGCCGAAGGAGACCTCGCGGTAGCAGTAGTAGCGCAGTGCGTCGGTCCCGAAGCGGTCGATGATCTCGAACGGATCGAGCACGTTGCCCAGCGACTTGGACATCTTCTGGTCGTCCATGAGCAGGTAGCCGTGGATGAACAGGTGCTCGGGCAGCGCGTATCCCGCCGCGAGCAGCAGCGCCGGCCAGATGACGGCGTGGAACTTCAGGATGTCCTTGCCCAGCACGTGAAACGTCGCCGGCCAGAACCGATCGGTCAGATCCTCGCCCTCGCGCGCGAAGCCCAGGGCGGTGACGTAGTTGAGCAGTGCGTCGAACCAGACATAAAAGACGTGCGACTCGTCCCACGGGACCGTCACGCCCCAGGTCAGCTTGGCCCGGCTCAGCGACACGTCGTGCAGGCCGCCGCCGATGAACGAGCGCGCCTCGTTGAAGCGCGCCTTCGGCAGCACGAAGTCCACCTGGCCGTCGTAGAGGGCCTCGAGCTGCTCCTGGAAGGTGCTCAGGCGAAAGAACCAGTTCTCCTCGTTCTCGCGGATCAGCGGGATCAGATGGATCAGGCAGGTGTTATCGGGCCCGATCTCGTTCTCGGTCTTGAAGTCCGCGCAGCGCGGGCAGTACCAGCCCTCGTACACGCCCTTGTAGACGTGCCCGTTGTCGTGGACGCGCTGCATGATCTCCTGGACGCGGACCTTGTGGCGCTCGTCGGTGGTGCGGATGAAGAAGTCGTTGGAGACGTTGAGCAGCGGCATCAGGTCCTGAAAGTGCTCGGCGTTGCGGTCGGCCAGCTCCTTCGGCGTCACCCCTTCGCGCTCGGCCGCGAGCGCCACGGGCTCACCGTGCTCGTCCGTGCCGGTGAGAAAGAACACGTCCTCCCCCCGCTGGCGCTGGTGGCGCGCGAGGATGTCGCAGCCGATCGCCGAGTACGCGTGGCCCAGGTGCGGCGCCGCGTTGACGTAGAAGATCGGGGTCGTGACATAGAAGGCCATGGACGGCGCTGGAGGCTACGGCACGCGCCCCGGCCCGGCCCGTGCGGGAGCCGCAGCAATCCGCGCGCTGCGGCGCCGCCGGCGCCGCAGCCGGACGCCCCCGAGCGCGAGCGCGAGCCCGGCCCAGGCGGGCCACGGGGCGACGGGCTGCGCGGTCCCGAGCGGCGCGGTCCGCGGGGCCGGCGCGAGGTGCGGCTCCGGCGCGGGCCACGGGGCCGGCGCGGGCGGCGGGGCCGGCAGTGGCGCGGGCTGCGCCACCGGAGCCCGGCCCGGACGCCCGCGCGGATCCCTTCGGGCGCGACCGCCTGAGCGCGGGCCGGCGAACGGCGGCGGGGCGGGGCGGGAGCGCGCCAGCAGCGGCGCGGGGTCGACGTAGCCGAACGGGTCGCCCGCCCGGCGGACGCCGAGGTGCAGCCCCTCCGTCCCGCGCACGCGGCCGACCGCCGCGCCAGTCTGGATCGCGGCGCCGGCGCGCACCACGACGCGGGTGACGGGGAGCATGGTCACGCGCCGGCGCGCGCACACGAGCGTGACCGCCTGCGGCCCGGCGTAGGCGACGGCGCCGTCGCAGGGGGCTCGAACCGCCGCGCCCGGGCGCGCGGCCAGATCGACGCCGCGGTGCAGCCCGCGCGCGAACGGCGAGCCGTGGTAGGCGAAGGGCCGGACGATCGGGCCGGGGACGGGCGGGTGCAGGACGAGCACGCCGCCGAAGCTACGCCTGGGCTGCCCGGTTGTCAGCGGTTGTCACGAAGTTGTTGCAAAGGGCCGACCGCCCCGCCCGCCGAGGTTCCGCGGTGCCTGACGTTGTCCCCGTATATGACGGACAACCACAGGAGGTGGCGCCGGGCGCCCGTAGGAGGCGACGGTGCGCGTGAGCAGGGCGGCGGGGCGCTTCACGCGATGACGGCCTTGTACAGCCGGTTGGCTCCGATGCCCGTCAGCTCCGCCACCACGCCGGCCGCGGCGCGCGGCTTGGCGCCGGCCTGCACGAGGCGCCGGACGGCGTCGACGGCGGCGTCGGTCTCGGCGTCCGCGGCCGGCGCGGCGCCGATCACGAGCACGACCTCGCCGCGCGGCTCGGCCGCCGCGTAGCGCGCCGCGAGCTCGCCCGCCGGCCCGCGCACGACCTCCTCGTGCAGCTTCGTGAGCTCCCGGCAGACGGCGACCGGCCGTGCTGGGTCGAGCTCGGCGAGCACGCCCAGAGATCCGGCCACGCGCTTGGGCGACTCGAAGGCGACGACGGTCTCCGGCGAGGAGAGCACTGCCGCCAGCGCCGCGCGCCTGCGCGGGAGGAAGCCGACGAAGCGCCACACGTCGGCGGGCAGCGCCGAGGCGACCAGTGCGGCCATCACGGCGCTCGGACCCGGCAGCACCTCGACCTCGAGCCCCGCGGCGACGCAGCCCTGGACGAGCACGTAGCCGGGGTCTGAGACGAGCGGCATGCCGGCGTCGGAGACCAGCGCGACGGTCACGCCGTCACGCATCGTGGCGACCAGCTCGGCCGCCCGCGCGACCTCGTTGTGCTCGTGGTAGCTGACGAGCGTGGCCTGGACGCCGTAGCGCTCGAGCAGGACGCGCGTGCGGCGCGTGTCCTCGCAGGCGACGACGTCGGCGTCGCGCAGCGCCGAGAGCACGCGCAGGGTGATGTCCTCGAGGTTGCCGATGGGCGTGGGGCAGACGACGAGGCGGCCGGGCATCACGCGAGCATCATGCCTGACGCTCGCGGGCGAGCAGCGCGGCGCCGACCATGCCCGCGTCCTCGCCGAGGGCGGCGGGCTCGACTGAAACGTCGCGCGACGGCTCCAGCGCGCGGCGGCGCAGCTCCGCACGCGCGGGTCCGAGCACCAGCTCCCCCGCGGCCATAACGCCGCCGCCGAGCAGGATCAGCTCCGGGTTGAGCGCCATCGCGATGCCGGCCAGCCCGGCGCCGAGACGGTCGCCCAGCGTGCGCAGCAGCTCCGCGGACTCAGGGTCGCCGCCGAGCGCGAGGGCCGTGACCCGCTCGCCTGTGATGCGCTCGCCGGCCGCCGCGAGCCGGCCGAGCACCGAGTCCGGCAGCGCGCCGGCGACCGCCGTGGCATCGCGCGCGAGCGCCGAGCCGGAGCACAGCGCCTCCAGGCAGCCCCGTCCCGGACAGCCGCCGAAGCAGCGCGGGCCGTCGAGGTCGACCGGCACGTGCCCGAGCTCCGCGGCCGCGCCGACCGCGCCGCGGTAGACCGCGCCGGCGAGCACGAGCCCGCCGCCGATGCCCGTACCGAGCGTGAGCAGCGCGACGTGCGAGCGCCCGCGCGCCGCGCCGAGGCGCCACTCGGCCAGAACCGCGCAGGTGGCGTCATTGTCGACGGCCACCGGGACGCCAAGGCGCGCGCCGAAGACGTCGGCCACGCGCACGTCGTCCAGCGGCAGGTGGACGCAGCGGACCGCGAGCCCCGAGCCCTGGTCGAGCAGGGCCGGGACCC
Organism: Solirubrobacterales bacterium; assembly: GCA_038318085.1. Taxonomy (GTDB): domain Bacteria; phylum Actinomycetota; class Thermoleophilia; order Solirubrobacterales; family Solirubrobacteraceae; genus DATLGB01. Next base: position 2,182 of record JBBQBV010000009.1, on the reverse strand, counting down.
CGAGCCCGACCGGGCCGCAGGCGCCCAGCGCGGCCACCGTCTCGGCCACGGCGTCGAGAAGCTCCGGGAGCGCCAGACCGGCGATCACGCGGCGTTCACGGGCCAGCACGCGGCCCGTGTCGTCCACCACTCCGGCCAGCAACTTGGTGCCGCCAAGGTCCAGGCCGATCGAGGTTCCCACGTCTGAGCGGACCCTACAGTGGCGCCTTCGCATGCCCGACGAGCCGGACTACAAGGTCTACCGCTCGCGGCCGCGCCTGTTCAAATCCCGCGACGACGATGCCGCCGACGGCCTGCAGGAGCTGCGTGACGAGGCGCCCGGTGCGCCCCGGCAGCCCGGCGCGCGGCCCGAGTACACCGTCCACGGCCGTCGCCGCGGGCTGCGCCTGCCCAGGCGCAAGAAGACGGGCGTCCCCGCCGCCTCCGTCGGCGCGCGGCTCGGCCGCATCACCGCCGGCCGGGTCCTGAAGTGGGTTCTCTCGGCGGTCGTCGGCTGGATCGTGCTCTCGCTCGTGCTGTTCGTCATCTCCGCCTGGATCGAGCGCAGCAACACGACCGACGCCGCGCGCTCGGCCCTGAAGGGCGCGGGCTACACGCTGACCTCGGCCAACACGATCCTCGTGCTCGGCTCCGACGCCCGTCAAAAGGGCACCAAGGAGCCGGGCGCCGACGTCGGCGCCCCGTCGCGGTCGGACTCGATCCTGCTCATCCGGGCCGGCGGCGGCGGGTCTGCGAAGCTCTCAATTCCCCGTGACACCGTCGTCGACATCCCCGGGCACGGCCGCGGCAAGATCAACGCGGCCTACGCGATCGGCGGCCCGAGCCTGACGATCCTGACCGTCGAGGGGTACCTCGGCATCCCGATCAACCACATCGTCGAGGTCAACTTCGGCAACTTCCCGAAGTTCATCGACACGCTCGGGGGCATCGACGTCTCGACGAGCTGCGTGAACTCCGACATCAACGGCGGCCGGCGCAACGGCGGCGTCAGCCTGCGGCTGCGCGCGGGCAGCCACCACCTGACCGGCAAGCAGGCCCTCGCGCTGTCGCGTACGCGCAAGAACAAGTGCAACCCGCGCGAGAACGATCTCACGCGCGCACATCGCCAGCAGAACGTGATGGCCGCGATCAAGTCCCGCCTGGTCTCCCCCACCATCTTCCTGCGTCTTCCGTGGGTCGCTTGGGAGGCACCCAAGGCAATCAAGTCCGACATGGCCGGCCCGTCGCTGTTCGGCCTGCTCGGCGCCGTCGAGATCGGCGGCGACCCGAAGGCCACGGTGCTCGGGCGCCTCCAGCCCGGAGGCGGCGTGGCGGTCACCGACGCCGAGAAGCGCCGCGCCGTCCGCCGCTTCCTCAAGGGCTGATCGCCCCGCGCAGCAGTGCCTGCGCCTTCCAGCACATGAGCTCGACGGCCTGCTTGCGCGACAGCCCGGCCATGTCGGTGAGCCACACGTCGTCCTCTCCGCCGGAGCCGGCGAACCGCGGTGGTTCGGTGGTTCCCTGTTCGAATTCAAGGTCACGTCGGAGACGCTGCTCCTCTTCGTCGCCACCAGTCTCCACGGCAAGGCGTCGCCGCTGCACGCCCATCCGGAGGAGGAGACGTTCTACGTGCTCGACGGGACCCTGCGCATCCACGTCGACGGTGCCGAGCACCGCGGAGAGGCCGGCACGACCGTCTTCGTGCCGCGCGACATGCCCCACGCCTACGTCGTCGAGTCCGAGACGGCGCGCTTTCTGAGCATCCTGACGCCCGGCAGCGCCGAGGCCTTCTACCGCGACGGCGGCGAGCCGGCCCCCGACCACGCCGCCCCCCCGCCCGGCTCGATGCCGATCGAGCGCATCAGGGCGGCGGCGGAGCGCACGGGCCACCAGATCCTGGGCCCGCCGCCGTTCTAGGGGGCTCGGGGAGCAGGCGTTTACAGCTTTGGGCTGGGTAGGGCGGGTTCGGCGCGGCGGCGGAGTCGCGGCGCCCAGGAGCGAACACGCGCTTGATGGAGGCTATCACCCCGATTAAGCGCGTCGCCGAGATCGTCCGGCACGTCGTGGTGTCGGCGCGGCGAATCGCATCACTCCCCTCACCAGCCGGTTGTAGACGCCCGCGGGGCGGCGACCCTCTCAGTCGTCGAACACCAGCGCCGCGACCCGCGCGCGCTGCCGGCGCGCGGAGCCGAGCGCGCTGGCG
>JBBQBV010000008.1:0-50005 GCA_038318085.1 Solirubrobacterales bacterium | reverse complement strand
AACTCTAAGCGACCGGCACTCGATGACCGCGGGAGCGCCACCGGCGCTCCCGCGAACCCCCTTGAGGCCAGCCGCTTCTGTGCTGGAAGCGAACACCACGACGCCTCGGCGTCGACCGTCCGAAGCGCCTCCTGCTCGTCCAAAGCAGCAGCGGTTGGCTGGTCGATGCGGCGGTCAAATCCGCTCCCGCATACGCGGCAAAGGAGTCGCCTCCGACGGACTGCGGGAGACTGCCGCTGCTAGCCCGAAGGGGCAGTGTGAATCGCACGGGAGGGAGGTTGCGGCCGAAATGATCGTGGCGGTTTGCGGGGATGCGCGCACGGTAATCTTGGCCCGGATGCGCTTGGTGCTCAAAGCTGGCCGTTGGTGATGTCCGGTCGCGTGCTCGTGACTGGCGCGACTGGCTTCATCGGTGGGCGCCTTGCCGCAGCGCTGGCACAGTCCGGCTGGGAGGTGTGCTGCATGGTGCGCGACCGTGAGAGCGCTCGCGCAAGGCAGCTAGAGCAGAGCGGGTTCGAGTTGTGCGTTGGGGACGTCCTGCGCCCCGATACCCTGCGCGGCGCGGGTCGAGGTGCGGACGCGGCGTATTACCTGATCCATTCGATGGGTAGGGGCGCGGGCGGCGACTTCGTCGCGAGTGAGCGTGCGGCCGCGACGTCATTTGCACAGATGGCGTTGGCGGAGGGCGTCCAACGGATCGTCTACCTCGGCGGGCTTGGCGATCGCCCACGGTCAAAGCACCTGCGCAGTCGTCACGAAACGGCACTCGCACTCAAGGAGCACGGTCCACCCCTGACGTACTTCCGCGCGGGCATGGTCGTCGGCGCGGAGAGCGAGTCCTACCGGACCCTGCGCTACCTGGTGCAGCGACTGCCAGCGATGATCGCTCCGGCCTGGCTGAAGAACGAGACGCAGCCGATCGCTGTCGAGGACACGCTGAGCTACCTCACGCAAGCGCTCTCCAACGCCGGCTCGGTCGGGAGGGAGATCCAGATCGGAGGTCCCGACGTCCTCTCCTACGGCGAGATGCTCGATCGCATGGCGGCGGTGCTCGGTCTGCGTCGGCGTCCGAGGTTGCCGGTCCCTCTGATCACACCGTGGCTGTCCTCACTGTGGATCGGGCTAGTCACGCCAGTCGACGCGGGCGTCGCGAGACCTCTGATCGAGGGACTCGCCGTGCCGACGGTCGTTACCGACCCCTCCGGGATGGAGCTGTTTGACGTGCACCCCGTCGGTTTCGACGAGGCCCTACGTCGAGCGGTCGCCGAGGACCCCGTGTTATGACTCGCTGAGAACGTCGCATCTGGCTCTGCCCGGCAGCGAACGCGGCGCCGCTGAGGGTGTTTGGCAGAGTGTCGTTTCGATCGACGAGCAGCAGCTCCCGCGGTCCTGACATCACAGCTCCATTGCCGCTGAGCAGTCAGGGCTATCGACCGGCCGGCAGCGCGCCCGTGCAATGCACACGGAAGGCACGGGGTCGCGCGGCGCCGGCTGTCACTTTCCATGCGGATGAGAAGCGACCCGGCGCTGGGGGCATACTCGTGGTCATGCCTGCGCCGCTGATCGAGTTCCCCGCCGACGACGCCGATCGTGCCCGCCGCTTCTGGAGCGGAGTGCTCAGCGTCGACCTCGCGCCTCGGCCCGCGGCGGCCGGGTCGGGTTGGGAGACCGACACCGACGGCCTGCGGCTGGGCGTCCACAAACGTGGACGCGGTCCTGGCGATACCGGTTCCCTTCCGTACTTCACCGTTGCCGATCTGGCCACGACCCTAGAGCGAGTCTGCGAGCTCGGCGGCTCGATCATCCACCCCGGCGACCGGTGGGCCATCTGTCGGGATTCTGAGGGCAGCCCCTTCGCGCTGGCCGCCGCGCCGGCGCCAGCCCAATAGCGCACCAAAGCCCGCTGTCGCTTTTCGTCCTGAGCGGGAGCCGGCGAGGAGCCGCTGGGACGCTCGCTTTCGTCGGTGGGGGTTCCGACCACAAGTCTGCGGAATCCAACGGTTAGCGTTAGGCGCCGTTGCCGTTAGACGCCGCCCAGGCAGAGCAGGGGACGGCGCCACCGCCCGTCGGCGCGAGAATGAGGCCATGACATCGACAGCTCACAGGCAGGCAGCGCCGGAACCTCGACCCGTGTCGAATGACGCCGACATCACCAGCACCACAGCTCCGCGGGCGCGCCGCGCGCTGCGAACTGCAGGCTGGGCGAACCTCGCGATCGCCGCCGCGCAGGCCATCGGCCTGATCTGGGCGTGGAGCATGTTCCGCGCCGTGGGCATCGAAGCAGACATGCGCGAGCTCGCCACCCAGGGCGCGGCGCTGCCCTACATCCTCGCGCTCGTCACGTGCGCGGCGTTCGCCGTCTTCGGGCTCTACGGCCTGTCGGGCGCCGCAGACATCCGACGCCTGCCGCTCCTGCGCGCCGGACTGGTATCGATCGCGGTGATCTACCTCTACCGTGCGACGGTCTATGAAGGCATCGCCGCGGTCCGTGACGGCGACACTGTGCAGATCGTGTTCGCCGCGATCGCGCTGCTGATCGGCCTGGCCTACGCCTACGGCGCGTTCGCGCAGCCCCGCCCGACGACGCCAGCGCCACGCCCTGCGGCGCTGTGAACGACCGCGCCGACGCCACGCGCGCCAACGGGCGCGTTGTGGCCTGGAGCGCGCTCGACGGCGCCTCCGCGCTGCTGATCATCGCCGTCAAGTAGATCTACAACGTGCCCGACGACCTGCGCTCCGTCCGCAGTCTCGGGCACCGTCGCACGCCATCCGCGAAGGCATCGCTCGAATCAGACGCTCGCTTTCGCGTGGATCCGAGAGTCTCAGCGGCGGTGGCGACGACACTCGCTGCGGACAAAAAGCGAGCGTTGCGTCGACGCCAGTCCTGCGCGGTCTCGGTCAGGAGCGAGCCTGCCGGACGGCGACGAGATGTGCACGAGCTTGCGAGGAGCGGCTATGTTAGCGCCAGGGCTCGCCGACGGTCAAGCGGTCGATCGAAGCGCTTCGCATCGCACACCCCGACCGCGCCGCTGAACCTATCGGCGCTTCGCCGCTGGTCGGCCGCGGCGCGACCGGCCTCATCGGCGAACAGTGCGTCGTCCGGCTGGCGATGACCGCCAGCCGTCGCGATGCCCGCCTGCACCGCGTACGCAAACCCGAGCCGCGCGAGGACCGGCTTGATGGACCGCTCCTCCGTCTGTGCCTCGTTCGCGGTCGCGAGGCCGCCGCTCCCGATCCCACAGCTCGCCCAGATCCTGCAACAGTGCCGTCGGCTCCGCGGCGGCGAACTCCGGCCACGCCGGAAGCCGCTCGCTCAGGAAGTGATCGGAGAAGAGCTTGCGGATCGACATAGGAATCGAGGAATGAGGCCGCTCCACCGGCCAAAGGACCGCATGCATGCGTCCGGATGCAGCCGAGCGACCGCTCCGGCGATCTGCGCTCGCTGCCCCGGCTCGTCAGCCGGCATCTTGACGTCGAACGTCGCGATCGTCCGCTCGACGGTGTCGAGATCTCTCGCCTCGACGATCAACGTGCGGGCTGCTGAGGACACGATCGATACCTTACGCCGGTACCCGGGCGGCGCGCGCTCGCCCCGAAATGCCCAGGACAGGGCCGTCCAGGACGAGCGCGACCGCCGGACCAGGCGTGAAGGTCCGGTTCCTTCCCCGAGGAATTGGGGCTCGGTTCCCCTCGGGGAAGGAACCGAACCTTCGCGCCCGCCGCAACCAGGCCTACGAGTCCACCGTCACCTTCTTCATGCGCGCCTCCTCCTTGGGCTTGTCACCGCCGTCGGTCGGGAGGCGCTCGATGATGTCGACGACGCCCATGCCACTCGTGACCTCGCCGAAGACGGTGTGCTTGCCGTCGAGCCAGGGCGCGGCACCCTTGGTGACGATGAAGAACTGGGAGCCGTTGGTGTTCGGGCCCGAGTTGGCCATGGCCAGCGCGCCGCGGACGACCTTGTGGTCGTTGAACTCGTCCTCGAAGTCGTAGCCCGGGCCGCCGGTGCCGTTGCCCTTGGGGCAGCCGGCCTGCAGCATGAAGTCGCGGATGACGCGGTGGAAGATCAGCCCGTCGTAAAAGCCGTCCGTGGCCAGCTTGCGGAAGTTCTCGACGGTCTTCGGCGCATCGTCGTCGAACAGCTCGAGTGCAATGTCGCCGTGGTTCGTGGAGATCGTGGCCTGTGACATGGGCCGAGCCTAGCGGCGGTGCCGCTACGCGCGCGCGGCCTCGAGCTGCACCTTCACGCCCCCGACGTCAGAGCCGCTGACGGCCGCGACCACGCGGGCGACCTCGGCGGAGGGCACCTCGAGCAGCGCGAAGCGCTCGAGCAGCCGGACGTTGCGGATCGACGCGCCCTCGAGCCCGGCGCCGTGCACGGCGGCGACGAGGTCGGCCTCGGAGAGCCCGTCGGCGCGGCCGGCGCTGGCGATCAGCCCGCGGTAGCTGCCGCCGTTGCTCGGCGCGCCGATCGAGGCGACGGGCTCGAGGTCGACCGGCTTGCGCGTGTGCCGGCGCGGCTTGGGCTCGGAGACCGGGGCGGGGTCGACCTTGGCGCCCTCCGTCCACGGGGCGATCTTGGTGTTGGCGTGCGCCTCGATCGCCTCGAGGTCGCGCAGCTGCCTGGGCTCGACGAAGGTGATCGCGCGGCCCGTGCGCCCGACGCGGCCCGTGCGGCCGATGCGGTGCACGTACACGTCGGGAGACATCGGCACGTCGAAGTTGATGATGTGCGTGACCGTGGAGATATCCAGGCCGCGGGAGGCGACATCGGTGGCGACGAGGATCTTCACCCGGCCGTCCTTGAAGGAGATCATCACGCCGTCGCGGCCGCCCTGGCTCATGTCGCCGTGCAGCGCCTTGACGTTCATGCCCTTGTCGCGCAGCGATCGGTACAGCTGGTCGGCGCGGATCTTGGTGCGCACGAAGACGATGGCCTGCGCCGGGCGCTCGGACGCCAGCACGCGGGCCAGCGCGTCGTTTTTGTCGCGCGGATTGACCTCGAGGAAGAACTGCTCGACGGTGTCGATCGTCAGCGTCGCCGACTTGACCTTGACCATCACCGGCTCGTAGAGATGGCGCGAGGCGAGCGCGGCGATCGGCGGTGGCATGGTCGCGCTGAACAGGCACGTCTGCCGGCCGTTCGGGCACAGGCTGAGGATCTTCTCGACGTCCTCGAGGAAGCCGAGGTCGAGCATCTCGTCCGCCTCGTCGAGCACGACGTAGCGGCACGAGTGCAGCATCAGGCTGTGACGGCTGATGAGGTCGAGCACGCGGCCCACGGTGCCGACGACGATCTGGCCGCCGGTCTTCAGCCGCGCCTGCTGGTCGCGGATCGGGGCGCCGCCGAAGACGGCCACGGGCTCGATACCCTTGGGCTTGGCGTAGGTGCGGAGGGCCTGGGTGACCTGGATGCACAGCTCGCGCGTCGGCGTCAACACGAGTGCCTGGACCTCCTGCTCGGCGGGGTCCACGAACTGGATCATGGGAAGGCCGAAGGCGGCGGTCTTGCCGGTGCCCGTCTGCGCCTGCCCGATCACGTCGTGGCCCTGGAGGAGGTGGGGGATCGCCTGCTCCTGGATGGGGCTCGGCGCGGTGTAGCCCACTTCGGAGAGGGCGGTGAGGATGTTCTCGGAGAGGCCGAGATCCTGGAATGTCGTCATGTTTCGCTGCTGACGATAGGTGGTGGCACACTCCAGGTCCGATGCGCGCCCTCACCCATCTGGCCGCTCTGGTGGCCCTCGCCACGGTCGGCCTCGCCGTAGGCGACTGGGCCAGCCACACGAACGTCCTGGGTGCCGTCGGCATCCTGCTGCTGATCGCGGCCTTCGCGCTCCTGCTGTCGTTTCTGTACCGGCCGGCACGCGTAGGCGCGCCCGCGCAGGCGCGCACGATGCCGCGCCGGCGGAGGCGCTCGGCAGCGACGCCGGGCGCCGCGGGCTGGGACGCCGCCGAGGCCGGGGTCGCCCGCTCGCACCGGCGGGGCTCCCGGGGCGCCGACGATCGCCGCGTCGACCTCAACCGCGCCGGTGAGGACGAGCTCGCGGCGCTTCCGGGCGTCGGGCCGGTCGCGGCGCGGCGGATCGTCGGCGAGCGCGAGGCCAACGGCGCCTTCTCCACGGTCTCCGACCTCGCGCGCGTGCCCGGCTTCAACCCGGCGAAGGTGCGCGCGCTGAGCGTCCAGGCGCGGGTGTGACGCGGCCGGCGTGGGTCCGCGGCGCCGGCGCGATCGAGGTAGCGCGCGGCGGCTCCTGGGTCGCTTGCTCAAGTGGGTTCGTTCCAAGGGGTCGGGCCGGCGGAGGGGTGTGGAACGCTGTAGTCGGCTATCAGCCGCAACGTTCTCCGGTGCTCTTGCCTGGAACGATCTCGGCGACAGTCGACCTCAACGTTCCAGACGTCGCGGCCGAGCCGGGGGTGTGGAACGAAAACGGCAGGCCCTGCTGCTGCGGGGACCCGTCGCGCCTAGCCGCCGTACTCCACGTCGGTGACCTGGGGGCCCCAGTCGGCGGCGGCGCCGTCGGGGCCCGGCTGCTGCAGGGCGAGGTGGACCATCGGGCCGTCGGACGAGGCGCCGTGCCAGTGGTTCTCCCCCGGAGCGAACCAGACGGCGTCGCCCGGCGCGAGGCGCTCCACGGTCCCGTCGTCGCGGCCGACGAGGGCGACCCCGGAGACGATGTGCAGCGCCTGGCCGTGCGGGTGCGTGTGCCAGGCCGTGCGCGCCCGGGCCTCGAAGCTCACGCGGGCGAGCCCGACCGGCGCCCGCACGAGCGGCTCGATCGAGACCGCGCCGGTGAACCACTCCGGCGGCCCGGTCTGGACCTGCAGCTCGCTGCCGCGGACGATCTCCATCACCGCCAGGGTCTAGCAGGAGCGTTGCCGTTCGTGCGTCGCGCAGCCCGCGTCCGGCTAGCCTGCCGCCTCCTATGAGCAACGTCACCGTGGTCGGATCCATCGCCTTCGACGCCGTCGAGACGGCGACAGGCAAGCGCGACCGCCTGCTCGGCGGGTCCGCCGTGCACTTCTCGCTCGCCTCCTCCTTCTTCGCCGACACGCGCGTCGTCGGTCCGGTCGGCGAGGACTTCGGCGAGGCCGAGTTCGCGGTCATGCGCGACCGCGGCGTCAACACCGACGACATCGAGCAGATCGCCGGCGGCAAGACGTTCTTCTGGGCGGGGCGCTACGAACGCGACGTCAACCTGCGCGAGACGCTGCAGACCGACCTCAACGTCTTCGAGACCTTCGAGCCGAAGCTCAGCGAGGCGTCCGCCGCCGCCGAGGTGCTCTTTTTGGCCAACATCGTGCCGGCCCTGCAGGTCGCGGTGCGCGAGCAGTGCCGGGCGGCGACCTTCACGGCGCTGGATTCGATGAACCTGTGGATCGAGATCGCCCGCGACGACCTCGTCACGGCGATCGGCATGGTCGACTGCCTGATCGTCAACGACAGCGAGATCAAAGACTTAACTCAAGAGCCGAATCTCGTGCGCGCCGCGCGCGCCGCGCTCGACATGGGCCCGCGCGTCGTCGTCGCCAAGCAGGGCGAGTACGGCTCGAGCATGTACACCGCCGACGAGGTCTTCGCCCTCCCGGCGTACCCGACGCCGGACGTCGTGGACCCGACGGGGGCGGGCGACACGTTCGCGGGCGGCTTCGTCGGCTACATCGCCGCGCACGGCGACGCCGACCTGCGCCGGGCGCTCGCCTACGGCACCGCGCTGGCGTCCTTCAACGTCGAGGCCTTCGGGACCGAGCGGCTGCAGACGCTGACGCCGGACGAGATCACCGCGCGCGTGCGGGAGCTCGGGCGCATCTCCCGCTTCGACGACGCGCCGGTCGATCTGCGCGGGTGACCGACGACGCGGACCGTCGGGCTGTTCACCGGCGCCGCCACCGGGTAGGGTCCGCCGCAATGACCTGGGGATTCATCTGGCTCATGTTCATCCTCAAGATCCCGATCATCGGGCTGTTGAGCATCGTCTGGTGGGCCATCAAGTCCTCCGACGAAGAGCCGCGCCCGGAGGAGACGGTGCGCCCCGTCCGGCCGCCCCGGCCGCATCCCCCGCGGCGCCCGAAGCGGCGCCGCCCGCGCGGGCCGCACGGTGATCCGGCCGCGGTCCCGTCGCCGCCCCGGGTGCGCCCGGTCAGCGCCGTCGCGCGCGGCCGCTCGGCGCGCGAGCACCGCTCCGACCGCTGAAGCTGGAAGACTTCCCGCCGTGGAAGTCCACTCCGCCCTGTCGGACGGCACGCTGCGCCGCCTGGTCGAGGACGGGCGGCTGCGCGTGGACCCGTGGGATCCCGCGCTCGTGCAGCCGGCCTCGATCGACCTGCGCCTGGGCGACTCCTTCCGTGTCTTCTCCAACCACCGCGTGACGGCGATCGACCTCCGCGAGGTCCCCGCGAACCTGACCGAGGAGGTCGTCATCGGGCCGGACGAGGCCTTCGTCATCCACCCCGGAGAATTCTGCCTCGGGCGCACCCTGGAGCGCGTCGAGCTGCCCGACGACCTCGTCGCCCGCGTCGAGGGCAAGTCGAGCCTCGGGCGGCTCGGCCTGATCGTGCACGCCACCGCCGGCTTCGTGGACCCGGGCTGGAAGGGCACGCTCACCCTGGAACTCAACAATCTTACGCGGGTGCCGATCAAGCTCTACCCCGGGCTGCCGATCGCCCAGCTGAGCGTGATGGCGCTCGACCGGCCTGCGGAGCGCCCGTACGGGTCGGACGGGCTCGGCTCCCATTACCAGGGCCAGGTCGCCGCGACCGAGAGCCGGTACGGGGTATAGGGTCCCGGCCGTGCTGAACGCGTTCGTGACCCTGGCCGCCGAGGCCGCACCCGCGAAGGCGCCGTTTTATGTCGCGGGCGGCCTCCTGGCCCTGTGGGCCGTCACCCTCTCGCTGGTCGGGATCAGCCGGGGCGAGAAGTGGCCGAGCGGCGACGGTGCCGCGCGCGCGATCATGGGCATCTCCGTCCTGCTCGTGGCCGCGGCGATGACGACCGCCGTCGCCACGTCCTGACCAGTCCTCCGCAGCGAGGGCGGATAAATCGGGTAACCCTGCGGGCAACCCGAGACTGAGGAGTCACATGGGCAGCGAAGAACCCAAGAAGGACGACCGCGGCGAGCTGGCCACGGCTCGGGACAGCCTGACGGTCACGGACAACCGCACCGGGGAGACCTACGAGCTCGAGATCACCGACGACACGGTGAAGGCGATAGATCTCCGGCAGATCAAGGTCAACGAGGACGACTTCGGGATGATGGCCTACGACCCGGCCTTCACCAACACCGCCTCGTGCCGCTCGGCGATCACCTACATCGACGGCGCGGCCGGCGTCCTGGAGTACCGCGGCTACTCGATCGAGCAGCTCTGCGACCAGTCCACCTACCTCGAGGTCGCCTACCTGCTGATCCACGGCGCGCTGCCCGACCAGAAGCAGCTCGACGAGTGGATGCATCAGATCACGATCCACACGTTCGTGCACGAGAACGTCAAGGAGTTCCTGCAGGGGTTCCGCTACGACGCCCATCCGATGGGCATGCTGCTCGCGGCAGTCGGCGCGCTGTCGACGTTCTATCCGGAGGCGTCCCAGGTCAAGGATGCCGAGGTCCGCGACATCCAGGTGATCCGGATGCTCGCCAAGGTGCCGACCCTGGCGGCCTTCGCCTACCGCCACAACGTGGGCCAGCCCTACGTCTATCCCGACAACGACCTCAGCTACTCGGGCAACTTCCTGAACATGATGTACAAGATGACCGAGCTCTCCTACGAGCCGGACCCGCGGCTCGAGCGCGCGCTCGACGTCCTGTTCATCCTGCACGCCGACCACGAGCAGAACGCCTCGACGAGTGCCGTTCGCTTCGTCGGATCCACGCAGGTGGACCCCTACTCGTCCGTCGCCGCGGGCGTCGCCGCCCTCTACGGGCCGCTGCACGGCGGCGCCAACGAGCAGGCCCTGCGCATGCTCAAACGCATCGAGACCGTCGACAACATCCCCGACTTCCTCAAGGGCGTAAAGAACGGTGACGAGCGCCTCATGGGCTTCGGCCACCGCGTCTACAAGAACTACGACCCGCGCGCGACGATCATCAAGAAGCATCTCGACGACGTCTTCGAGGTGATGGGCAAGAGCCCGCTGCTCGAGGTCGCCTCCGAGCTCGAGAAGCAGGCGATGGACGACGACTACTTCACCTCGCGCAAGCTCTACCCGAACGTCGACTACTACTCGGGATTGCTCTACGAGGCCCTGCACCTGCCGACCCAGATGTTCCCGGTGATGTTCGCGATCGGGCGCACCAGCGGGTGGATCGCGCAGTGGCTGGAGATGATCGAGGACTCCGAGACGAAGATCGCCCGACCGCGCCAGGTCTACACCGGCGGTCGCGAGCTCGCCTACACGCCGATCGGCGAGCGCTAGGGAGCGCCGGCGGCGACAGCGCTCTTCACTTCGCCGGCCCAACCGCCGATGAAGGAGAGGTGGAGCCGACGCAACTGACCCGGGAGCTCGCCGCGGCCCGCGACGCGCTGTTGCAGGTCCGGCTCGCGCTGGACGTCGAGCGCGAGCGCGGCATCACGCTGACCTTCCGCGACCCACTGACTGGCCTTCCCAACCGCATGCTGCTCGAGGAGCACCTGGCGCTGGCCCTCGCCCGCGCCCGCCGGGCCGGCACCTCGATCGCCGTCCTGCACCTCGACGTCGACGCCTTCCGGCTCGTCAACGACTCTCTCGGCCACCTCGCCGGCGACCGCCTGCTGAGCAACCTCGCGTCCCGCCTGGGCGAAGCGACGCGCAGCACCGACCTGCTCTCCCGCCCGGGCGCCGACGAGTACGTGCTGCTGATCGCCGACATCGAGGCGGACGAGCATCGGGTGGTGGAGGAGGCGGCCCGCCGCCTGATCGACGCGCTGGACGCGCCCTTCACGATCGACGGCGCCGAGTTCCAGGTCGAGTGCTCGATCGGCGTGTCGCTGTACCCGCGGGACGCCTCGGACGCGCCGGAGCTGCTCGCGCACGCCGACTCGGCCATGTACCGCGCGAAGACGGTGGCCCGCGGCGGCTGGGCGCTCTACACCGCCGCCGCCGAGATCGACGATCCGCGCGCGCGGCTCTCGATGTCCACCCGCCTGCGACGCGCGCTGGTGCGGCAGGAGTTCGTCCTGCACTACCAGCCGATCTTCGAGGTGGCGCGGGGTGCCCTGATCGGCGTCGAGGCGCTGCTGCGCTGGCAGGATCCGGACCGCGGTCTGATCCCGCCGGGCGACTTCATCCCGTTGGCCGAGGAGACGGGGCTGATCGAGCAGATCGGCGACTGGGTCGTCGGCGCCGTCTGCGAGCAGCAGGTCGACTGGGCCTCGCGCGGCCTGCATCCCCAGATCTCCTTCAACGTCTCCCCGCGGCAACTGCGCCGGCTGGACTTCTCCGACCGCGTCGCCGGGCACGTGCGCCGCACCGGCGCCGACCCGACGCGACTGACCGCCGAGCTGACGGAATCCGCCACCATGGAGGATCCCGTCGAGTGCGAGACGATCCTGCGCGACCTGCACGCGCACGGCCTGCGGCTGGCCCTCGACGACTTCGGGTCGGGCTACTCGTCCCTCAGCCGCCTGCGCGAGATGCCGGTGGGGACGCTCAAGATCGACCGCGCCTTCATGCGCGAGGTGCCCGGCAACCGCGAGGCCGCCGCGATCGTCACCGCGATCCTGCGCCTCTCCCGCGCCCTCGGGCGCGTCGCAATCGCCGAGGGCGTGGAGACCGAGGCCCAGCACCAGTTCCTCGCCGACGAGGGCTGTCCGCTGGCGCAGGGCTTTCTGCTCGCCCGCCCGCTCCCGGCGCGCGGCGTCGAGGAGCTCCTCGCGCTGACGTTCTAGACAGCGTCGGCGCTAGAAGACGGTGATCCTGGCGGGAAACTGGTGCCCGCCCTTGCGGAACGCGCGCCGCGTGTCGACGAAGACCCCGTACCTGCCCTTGCGGATCTGCGAGGCCGGCACGGCGGGCAGCCGGCGCAGGCGCGTGCGCAGGGTGCCGCAGGTGCCGTCGCCGCGGCCGGCCTTCTCGGTGTAGGTGTGCGATCCGCGACGGATGTGGACGTAGATGCGCTTGCCGGGCTCGAAGCCGGAGAAGGCCCAGGTCGTCGACCTGGTCGGCTTGCCGTGGGTGGCCTTGGGCTGCACGAGGAAGTTGACGACCTGGAAGTTCGTCGTGGCCACGGCGACCCCGTCCTGGGTGCCCGTGAGGGTGACCGCCTTGGGTGAGATCCCCTCACGCGTCAGGATCGGCGCCTGCACCTGCGTGGTCCAGTTGCCGGCCGGGTCGGCGTCGCCGGCCGCGAAGATCTGGTCGGCTGCGGCGTTCCAGCGCGTACCGGGTCCCCAGCCCGCCCCGGTGATCGTCGTGGCCTGGCGCTCGTAGTAGCAGGGCCGGTCGGTGGTGATCGTCGCAGCGTTCGCCCCGGCCGGGACAAGCGCGGCCACCGTGGTCAGACCGAGGACGGGAACGGAGAGGCGGGGCATGCAGGCTGTATAGCGTCTGACGCGTGAAATGGCGCGTCACGACGCGATCCGGTCCGGCGGTTGACCGGTCCACTTTCGAGAGCATGGAAGCCGCGCTCGACGCGCTCGAGGCCACCTGCCGCGCGCTCGCCGCCGGGAAGGGGCGCGAACCGCTCAAGGTCGCCAAGCGGACCTACGAGCCGATCGTCCAGGTCCAGGCGCGCGTCGAGCTGCGCGGCCCGCGCGGCGTCCGGGGCGGGATCGACGTGCGCGGGAACGGCTCGACCGAGGCCTTCGTCGGGCGCCTGCGCCGCGAGCTGGTCGAGCAGGAGCGCGGCGAGAGCGCCTACGCCGCGCTGCGCCGGAAGTTGTCGAGCGTCAGCGTCGCGCCGTAGCGCTTGAGCCAGCGCGCCGAGGCGCGCCAGTCGGGGACGCGGGACTCGAGCAGCGTCCAGAAGCGCGGTGAGTGGTCCATCACCTCCAGGTGGCAGACCTCGTGCTCGATGACGTAGTCAAGGATCCCCGGCGGCGCGAGCAGCAGCCGCCAGTTGAAGGACATTGCGCCGGTGGACGAGCAGGACGCCCAGCGGGTGCGCTGCGCGCGGATCGTCAGGCCGGTGTACCGCGTGCCGGCCCGGGCGACCGCGGCGTCGAGCCTTACAGCGATCACCTTGCGGGCCTGGCCGCGGTACCAGCGCTCGAGCGCCGGAAGGGGGTCGGCGACCGGCACGAGCAGCTCGTGCCCGCGGCGGTGCACGCGCACCCGCCCGGGCTGAGCCAGCAGGGTCAGATCCTCACCGAGGCACGGGACGGTGCCCGCGGGCCGGCCGAGCTCGCTCGCAGCCCGGTCCAGCGACCGCAGCCGCCGCTCGATCCACGGCGTCAGCTCCTGCACCGCGGCGGCGGCCTCGCGCTGGGCCGCGCGCTGCGGGAGCACGACCTCGACCTGCCGGCCCGGATGCACCGTGACCCGCACGCGACGGGCCTTCGCAGAGCGGCGGACGGTGTAGGCGAGGGTCGACACGCGGATCAGTGAGGGTACGGTTCAGCCAGGATGGATCTCTGGAAGGTGCAACTGCCGCCGGGCGTGCGGACGCCCTTCAGCGTGTATGTCAACGGCGTGCTCCAGCAGGCCGGCAGCGACTACGAGGTGCGCGACGGCGCCCTCGTCTTCGACCGCCCGCTGATCAAGGAGGGCAAGCTCGGCTTCTGGAAGTGGTTCTGGGGCGCCTTCGGGATCGGCCAGTACGGCCGCAACGACGAGGTGGACATTGCCTGGACCGTCGACGGGACCCCGCGCGTCGCGCATGCCCTGGAGATCGAGGGGCCGCCGGCAGCGGCGAAGGCGTAGCGCCACGGGCCGCGTTGGGGTCGGCACGACTGCGCCACCACCTTGGACTCGGCGCCGTTCTGAGCCTACGCGAGGCCGACGTACCAGGTGCCGAAGAGGACGCCGAAGATGCCGAGCGCGGGAATGATCGCGGAGCGGTACACGGGGGCGACTACGGGTCGGGTGAGGATCCAGGAGTAGAGCCCCGTGCAGATCGCCATCGAGAGGATCGCCGTCGGAGCAAAGACCGCCAGCGCGATCGCCGCCTCGAGCTTGTCGGGCAGCGCTGCGATGAGCAGCAGGACGATCGCGCCGGTTCCGGCCAGGCCGTGGATCGCGCCGATGCCCATCGCTTGCCGCGGGCTTCGCACGCTTTCGTGGATGTGCTCCGGTTGCCGCCTCGGCCAGAGGTGGCGGTGGCGCCGCCCCGACAGATGCGGGTCCGGCGACGTCTCGCCGTGCTTGTGCTGGTCGGCGCGGAAGTCTCCTCGAACCCACTTGACGAGCACGCGCGTGGAAAGGATCAGGATGGTCACTCCCACGGCCCTCTCGGCGCCCGCTTCCAGCCAGGACGGGAGGGCCTGCTTGAGGAAGATCAGCGGCAGGCCGACAAGCAGCAGCACCCCGGAATGTCCAACGCCCCACCAGGCACCGAGCCCGGCGGCGCGCCGCGGGCTTCCGTCGTCGGCAGCCACGAGCGCGGTGACAGCGACAAGGTGGTCGGGGTCCGAGGCGTGGCGGAGACCGAGCAGGAACGCCGCGAGGAGGCCGACGAGCAGCGGGGCGCCCGCGAACAGCCCGTTGAGCGCCGCGTCGAGGTCTTCGACCGGGCCGTAGAGAAAGTGAAAGCTCATCACAGCACCTGCGGCACGGCTTGAGCGGTCAGCACGCAGCCGACGACGACGATGACGATGGCGGATACCGCCGGTAGGGCGGAGACGATGCGGCCGTTGACGCCGGCGCGCGCGGCGACCCGGTCGCGGGCTCCGACGACGATGAGCCCGAGCGCCGTGAGCGTGCCCGCCAGGCCGAGGCTGAAGGTCACGATGAGCAGGAGTCCGAGAGCGACCTGGTGCTGCGAGATGGCGCCGAGGAGGACCACGAGAGCGGAGGGGCAGGGGATGATGCCCGCGGAGGCGCCCATCGCGATCAGGTTGCGACCCGTGAGCCGCTCGGGCGGGGCGTGGGAGTGACCGTGCTCTCCGTGGTGGTGGTCGTGATCGTGGTGGTGATGATGCCCGCCGTCATGCCGGTGCCCCTCCGCGTGGGCCCGCTGGGAGCGACCCCAGCGCACCCGCGACCGCAGCACGCTCACGCCGATGACCGCCACCATCGCGCCGGAGACCAGCGTGAGCCAGGGGTAGAGATCCTCGGGCAGGATGTACTGCGCGAGCAGGAGCGTCACGAGACCGAGCGCGAAGACGCCGATGGTGTGCGTGATGGTCACGACGCCGCCCAGCAGCACCGCGTCGCGTCGGGTGCCTCGCGCGCCGACGAGATAGGCGGCGACCATCGCCTTGCCGTGGCCGGGCGACAGGGCGTGAAAGCCGCCCCAGGCGAGGGCCGCGAGCAGCAGGAAGATGAGTACGCCCTGGCCGGCGGCGGCTCGCTCGAAAACGCCCGCGAAGCCGTCGCCGGAGCCGGAGCCGACCTTCGTGCCGGTGCCGTTCCGGCGATCCGGTGCCGTCAGCGTCCCGGCTCCCTCACGCACGGCGAAGCTCGACTCGCGCTGGTCGGGCGGACGCTCCACCACCGAGCGCGGGTAGGTGCGCAGGCCGTTGGTCGGGTCCGTCGAGGGAACGCTCGAACGGACCGCGGTTCCCTCGCCGGGACGCGCGATGATCGCGCGCAGCCCGAGGCCGTCGGGGTACGTGCCGTCGTGGACTTCGACGTGGCTCGCGCCGTTCGCGACGACCTCGGCGGGCAGCTCGAAGCGCGAGGTCTTCAGCCCGCCCTGTCCCGCTTTGAAGGCAAGGGCGCCCGGACGGCTGAAGCGCAGCGGCACAGCGCGGCCGTCGACCTCGACCCGTAGGTTTCTCGCAACCTCGTTCTGCACGTCGGCAAGCAGCTCCGTGGGCGTCTGCTGGCGCTTCTGGAACGTCGGGATCTCGGCTCGGTCGAGCACGTAGAGCAGCGAGACCCGATCCTTGGAGATCGAGACATCGGTGAGGTGGTTGACGGTGAAGTTGCCCAGCGGGTGAGCCCCGGCCACCGGGGCAGCGAGCGCGAGCGCGCAGGTCACGGCGACCAGGATGGCGGTCCCGCGCTTCATGAGATCGCCCGCAAGGCCCGTCGAGCCCGCGGCGCCCACAGCGGGGAGAAGCGGGGGTTGTCCGCCAGGGCGCGGGAGAGGTAGCGCCGGGCCGGCGCGGGCGCGCCCGAGAGCTTCGCCGTCAACCCTGCGTGGGTGAGGAGGAGCGGGTCGCGTGACCCGAGGCGGACGGCCCGGCGGGCAAAGCGCAGACCGTCCCGCGGCCTTCCGGCACGCGTCAGCGCCCACGACAGGGCATCGGCCGACCGGACGCTCGGTGCGCCCCGCCAGGCCCGGCGCCCGAGCGCCACACCCCGCCGGGCATCTCCGTGATCGGCTTCGAAGAGGGCGACCTCCACGTCGGTGTTGACACCGTTGGCGGCGAGCAGGCGCCGCTCAGCGTCGACGAGCGCGAAATCCTCCTTCGCGGCCGGGCGCCGGCCCGCCGCGAGCTCGAGCTCGCCGAGGGTGATGACGTACTCCGGCAGCGGCAACCGGACCACGACACGGCGCATCCGCGAGATCGCGGCGGGGAAGCGTCCCCGGGCTCCGTCGAGCCGGGCGAGACCGACCTCCGCGGCGAGATAGCGCGGAAAGCTCCGCAGCGCCAGCGCGTAGGCCCGCCGGGCTCGGCCCAACCGGCCCCGGCCGAACTCGAGGCCGCCGAGCAGCGTCTGCACGTACGCGGTGCCCTCGGCTGTGCCGCCACCGGCCGAGACCGCCAGGCGCATCGCCTTCACCGCGCCACGCAGATCGCCGTGCAGCTCGCGGAAGTAGGAGACGCGCGCGTAGGAGGCGAGGTTCGGTCTGAGGTCGATCATACGCTGCAGTGCCCGCCCGGCTGCCTGGTAGCGGCCGAGCTCGACCAGCGCGTCCACCAGCACCGCGTAGGGCCGCACGGTCTGGGGTGCGGCTGCGCGGGCGGCCCGCCCGCGCAGCAGGCCCGCACCGAAGTCGTGACGCGCGAGCGCGAGGTTGGCCAGCCCGATCTGCACGCCGCTGTCGCCCGGACGGACCCTCGCGGCCCGGTGCAGGACGCCGTCGGCGCGCAGATAATGCGAGAAGTCGCCCGTCTCGCGCACGGCCTGCAGGTGAGCGTCGGCGAGCGCCACGAGCCTGTCGACGTTCTGCGGCGCGTCCCGTGCGGCCCGCTCGAGGGCCGGTATCGCGGCGGCGCCGGTCGCGCCGACGTACGCTGTGCTCACCGGGTGCGGAGCCGGCAGGCCGGGGCGCGCCTCGCTCGCGCCGTTGATGAGCGAGACGCCCCCGAGCACGGCCCCGACGACCGTCGCCACGACGGCGGCCCGGACGATGCATCTGCAGATCACGTGCTCGGGGTGTCCGAATCGGTCCGCTACCGCGTTATCGGCGGGTTGTTGCCCGGCAGGGTCGGGAGATGGAGCGGCTCCTGGCGCTGACCCACCTTCTGCCGGAAGCCGGAGTCCGGCTCGGACTGGTAGGGGAACGTGGCCAGAAACGGCTTGTCGTCCTGATCCACGCCGTCGCCGATCGGGAGCCTATTGCCCTTCAGGTAGCCTCCGGCGAGTTGCAGGACGATGTCGGTGACGTCGTCCTCGAGGCGCCTGCCGTTCGGGAAACCGGCGTTGTCCCCGCCGATGACGCCGAAGCGGTTGGGCGTCTGCGCCGGGGGCACGCCCAGGTTGATCTTGAGCGTATCGGTCGGGCGCGGATTGGTCTTGTCGACCTGGTTGAGGCCGGGCATGCCCGTGAGCAGCGCGGTGACGAGGTCGTCTCGATTGGTCTCCGGGGCGTTGAGCGCGGCGAGGATGCCGTTGATCTGCTTGGCCAGCTCGGGCGCGCGCAGGAACGGCACCAGGAACGTGGCGTCGCCGGCCGGGCCCCGGCGGTTGTAGGTGTCCTTGAGGCCCGCGGGCGGGAACAGCTCGTTGATGAGGGGGTTGGCCAGGCGCGAGACCTGCACCCAGCCGCCGCGCGAGCCCTTGCGGTTGTTGAAGTCGGCGTTGGTGACCTCGAGCCGGCGCCGTTCGGTGCTGGCCCAGACGCCGACCGTGGCGTTCGCGGCGTCCGGACCCGAAACCGGCATGCGGTCGCGCGTGACCTGCGCCTCGGGAATCTGCACGGTGATCGTCTGGATCGACGTGCCCGCTTGGGTGTCGGTTCCCCCGCCGGTGTTGCCGGTGCCCACCCGGACGTTGAGATTGTCGAACGCCGTACCGAGATCGATGAAGAACGCGTCGTTGCGCTGGCCGACGAAGACCTTCATCGGGCCGACGTTCCTGATCGCCTCGCTGGCGACCTTGGCGTAGTCGGGGAAGGTCTTGGGACCGGTGTTGCTCGGCGCCACGGGCAGCCCCCGAGCGAGCGTCTTCGTGCGCCTGCGCTTGCCGTTGCGGAAGAACTCGCGCACGATCGAATACCGCTGGGGCTGCTGGAACTTCGGGTCCCCGAAGGACTGCACACCCGGCTGGGCGTACAGGTAGGACTTGTCGCTGACGTGGGTCTTGAACACGTAGCGGTCGCGGATGTCGACCTTGCCGTCGCCCGTGTTGTCGATGTTGATGTAGTACCGCGCGCGGTCGTCGAAGCGAAAGAAGTTCGGCCCGTTGGCGGGGTTCCCGCCCGGGATCCAGTTCGCCACGACGGTCAGCGCGTCGGGCGCGTCCTTGGCCGTGAACGCGTAGGTGTCCGTGTCGTCGGCCGACGGGTCCAGCATGATGTTCGGCGCCTCACGATGACTGGAACCCGAGGCGAACGAGGCAACAACAACTGCGGCGATCACTGCAGCAGCGATCAAGACCTTCTTCATCGGGTCCTCCCGGGGTATGGGCGTGGTGGTGCTACGGCTTTCTGTATCGCGCGAGCTTGCGATCGGATCACCAGCCTGTCCGAATACGGAGCTGATCCGCGACGCCCGACGTCCCGCAGTACTCCCTACGTTGACGCGCAAGACGTCCCTGACCGCCCTCCTGCTGTCGGTCCCCCTGCTGGCCGGGTGCGCGTCGGCGACCCGGAACGAGCCCGCTCCGAGGCCGGTCCGCCCGCTGCGCCTGACGCCGAAGACGATCCACCTGGGCGGCGCGCCCGTGGCGATCGCCGCGACTCCCAGCTCCATCTGGGTCGCCGACAACGGCCGCGGGCTCGTCCGCCGTCTCGATCCCGCGACCGGCCGCCGCATCGGTGCGGCGACCCGCGTCGGCCGGGCACCTCTGGCGATCGGCATCGGAGAGGACGGCATCTGGGTGGCGACTGGGGCCGGAACCGTCCGGCGTCTCGATCCGCGAACCGGCGCCGCGGACGGATCGCCCATCGCGGTCCGCGATCCCAACGGCATCGCCGCCGGTGGGGGCTCGGTCTGGGTGACCAACCGGCAGGCCGGCACGGTCACCCGCATCGATCCGCGCGCCCGGCGGGTCAGCGGTCGGCCGATACCGGTCGGCCGCACGCCCGCCGACGTCGTCGTTGGCTTCGGCAGCGTGTGGGTCGCCAACGTCGACGACGGCACCGTCTCGCGCCTCGACGCGCGGGACGGGACCCCGGTGGGCAAGCCGATCGCGGTCAGCAAGGCACAGATCCTGGCGCTCGCGGTCGATCGCGACGGGGTCTGGCTGGCCAGCACCGACATCCGCATCGGCGACCGCGTCGAGGTGCGGCGCATCGATCCCAGGACGGGAAAGCTCGACGGGCGCCATGCCGAGGTCCCCGCCGGCGTGCCCACCGATCTGGCCGCCGGACTCGGTCGCCTATGGCTAACGGATACCGGCTCGTTGCTGCCGGGCAAGACGCGGCCCACGGCCGTGCATCCGCTCGCTCCCGCCAAGCCCTCGCCGGACGTCGGCGTGCGCGTCGGCCGTGATCCCCGCGGGGTCGCCCTGAGCGCCGACGCCGTCTGGATCGCCAACGCCGGCGACGGGACCGTCACCCGCATCGCGGTCACGCGCCGCTGAGCCGGATCACAGCACCGTCGCGGC
The DNA here is from genome assembly GCA_038318085.1 of Solirubrobacterales bacterium. GTDB lineage: Bacteria > Actinomycetota > Thermoleophilia > Solirubrobacterales > Solirubrobacteraceae > DATLGB01. Next base: position 29,994 of record JBBQBV010000008.1, on the reverse strand, counting down.
GCTGACCGAGCTGCTCGGGGCTACGCCGGAGCCGCCGCGCGCCAGGGCTCAAAGACCCGCAGCGCCGAGAGGATCGCGCGGGTGGCGGGCGAGCGGTTGAGGGTCAAGAAGTGGATGCCGGGCGCCCCGCCGGCGAGCAGCTCGGAGCACTGCAGCGTCGCGTAGGAGACGCCGAGCTCCGCGACGGCCTCGTCGTCGCCGCGCCGCGCCTCGAGCTCGGCGAGCAGGCTCTCGGGCAGCTTGGCCGCCGACAGCTCCGTCATCCGCTTGATGCCGGCCGAGGACAGGATCGGCATCACACCCGGGATGATCGGCACGTTGATGCCGATCGCGCGCGCCCGGTCGACAAAGTCGAAGTAGAAGCGGTTGTCGAAGAACATCTGCGTGATCAGAAACTGGGCGCCCGCGTCGACCTTGCCCTTGAGGTGACGCAGGTCGTCCTCGGTCGAGGTGGCGTGGATGTGGGTCTCCGGGAAGGCGGCGGCCCCGACCGCGAAGTCGTAGTCCCCGCACAGGATCGTGACGAGCTCGTGCGAGTACTCCAGGCCGCCGGCCGTCTTCGTCCAGCGCTCCTGGCCCTGCGGCGGGTCGCCGCGCAGGGCGAGTACGTTCAGCACGCCGGCGTCGCGCATCTGGTCGAGCGTCCGGCGCAGCTCCTGCGTGGTGGCGTTGACGCAGGTCAGGTGCGCCATCGCCTCCATCCCGAACTCGGACTTGATCCGCGTGACGATGTCGATCGTCTTCTCGCGCGTGGAACCGCCGGCGCCGTAGGTCACCGACACGAAGTCCGGCGCCAGCGGCCGCAGGGCGTCGAGTGCCTCGAGCAGGTTGCGCTCCCCCGTCTCCGTCTTGGGCGGGAAGAACTCAAACGAGAACAGGGGGCGGTCGGCGCCGTCGAGCAGCTCGTCAATGCGCATGGCCAGAGCCTACGCGGCCGGCGATCGGCGTCCTGGCGCGCCCGGGGCGCCCCCCATGGCCGCGTGGACCTTATCGTCAGGCGTATGGCCCGCCGCCGCCAGCGCCACCAGGACCAGTTGCGGGCTCCCGACGCCCAGTACCGCTCCGTCGAGGGCGTGCTCGTGCTGCGCGGGGCGATGACGCCGAAGACGCGCGAGGCCTACCGCCGGGTCCACTCGGGGCGGGCGCTGGCGCCGGGCGCCACGCAGGAGGACGCCTGGCAGCGTGCGGTCGAGTTCTTGTTCGAGCGGCTCGCGGTCAGCTGGTCGGTGGCTGAGGCCGAGCCCCTGCGCCGCCAGAGGGAGCTCCTCCGCCGCTTCCGCTTCGCGACCCTCGAGGAGCGCCGCTGGATCCGCCAGATCCTGCGCGAGCACCTCGCCGAGCACTTCCCGGAGCTGCCGGCGCCGTGATCGATGCCGGCTTGGCCACCCGCCACGCCCGGCTGCTCGCCGGCTACTGCCTCGACATCCAGCCGGGCCAGCAGGTCGTCGTCCACGCCGGCGCGGGCGCCGCGCCGCTCGTGCTCGCCCTCCAGCGCGAGATCCTCGGGCGCGGCGCGTGGCCGATCCTGCGCACCGCGCTGGCCGGGCAGGACGACTCCTGGTGGTCGGCGGCCGGGGACGCCCACCTCGACGGCTACGCCCCGCTGGACCGGCTGGAGGCCGAGACCACGGACGCCACGCTGCGGATCGTCTCCCCCGACAACGCCACGGCCCTCGCCGACGTCGAGCCCGCCGGGATCGCCCGCGCCTCCCGCGCCCGCGCGGCACTGCGCGAGGCGGGCCTGCGCCGGCGCTGGTGCGTGACGCTGTGGCCGGTCCCGGCGCTCGCGCAGCAGGCGCGCATGGGCACCGCAGCGTTCGCGGCGCTCGTCGAGCGCGCCCTGTTTCTCGACCGACCGGATCCGATCGCGGCCTGGGGCGAGCTGCGCGAGCGCCAGGCGCGGCTGATCGACACGCTCTCCCAGGCGGACGAGATCCGCCTCCAGGCTCCCGGCACCGACCTGACGCTGCACGTCGGCGGGCGTTCGTGGCAGAACTCCGACGGCAGGCGCAACATGCCCTCGGGCGAGGTCTTCACCGGTCCGCTCGAGGACTCCGCCGAGGGCACCGCGCGCTTCACCATCCCCTCGAGCCCAGGCGGAGTCGACGTCGCCGAGGTCGCGTTGCGCTTCGAGCGCGGCGTCGTCGTCGAGGCGCGCGCCGAGCGCGGCGACGCCTACCTGCAGGCGGCGCTCGAGACCGACCCCGGCGCCAGGCGGCTGGGCGAGATCGGCGTCGGCACCAACACCGGAATCGACCGCCCGACCGGGCTGATCCTGCTCGACGAGAAGATCGGCGGGACGGTGCACCTCGCGCTCGGCCGCAGCTACCCCGAGACGGGCGGCCTCAACGGGAGCGCCCTGCACTGGGATCTGATCTGCGATCTGCGCGACGGAGGCCGCCTGCTCGCGGACGGCGTGCCGGTCGCGACGGTCTGATGACGCGCCAGGCTATCGTCGCGATTGACGACTATCTGTAGCCTCGCTGACACGGTGCGTGTCAAGCGATGTCCACGCCGCGTGGTGGCCCTGCTCACGACCGGCCTGATCGCGCTGACCTGCGCGCCGGCCGCGCACGCGAGGGCGGGGGCCGTCGACGTCGCCTTCGCCGGCGACGGGCGGATCGCGCTTCCCTCCGCCGGGTCCTTCGTGCCGCGGGCCGTGGCGATCGACCGGCGCCACCGGATCGTCGTCGCCGGCTACGCGTGCGAGCCGTCCCCGCAGACCAGGGACGGAACCTGCCTCATCGACGGCGACTCGAGCTTCCGCCTCGCGCGGCTGACGCGGGACGGCGGCCTGGATCCGAAGTTCGGGGCCAACGGCTTCGTGACGACCCCGGTCGGCCCCGGCCGCTCCCAGGCCTTCGACCTCACGCTGCTCAGCGACGGCAAGATCGTCGCGGGCGGCATCGCGACGGACGGCACCCGGGTGGTCTTCGCCCTCGCCCGCTACCGGGCCAACGGCGCGCTGGACCAGGGCTTCGGCACGGGCGGCGTCGTGCTCCAGCGCGTCGGCGCCGGCTACGCGGCGGCGGCCGACGTCGCCGCCGGGCCGGGCGGCACCCTGCTCGCCGCCGGGCAGGCCATCGACAGCGCCGGCGCGCGCACGGCGGTGGCCCGCTTCACCGCCGACGGCCGGCTCGACCCGGGCTTCGGCGCCGGCGGCACGCGCCTGGCCGGCCCCGCCTTCAGCTACGGCCTCGGGCTGGCGGTCGCCTCCGACGGCACGCTCACCGCCGTCGGCCTCGCGGGCGACTCCCCCGACCCGACGAGCTTCCGCTTCGGCGAGGTGCGCCTCGGGCCGGAGGGGATGCTCGACGGCAAATTCGGGACCGGCGGGTTCGCCCAGCAGCGGGTCGGAACCTCGGCCTCGTTCGCCACAGCCGTCGCGCTCCAGCTTCACGGTGGGTGGCTGGCGGCCGGCGCCGCGACGATTCCCGACGGCCGACAGGCGATGGCCGCCGTGCGCGGGACGGCGACCGGCGCGATCGACAGGCACTTCGGGACCGGCGGCGCCGCGCTGGTCACCACGCTCGACGGCGCCCTCGCCAACGACCTCGTCGCCTACGGGGACCGGCGGGCGCTGCTGGTCGGGCAGGCCGCCGACGCCGGCGCCTACCGGTTCGCCACCGCCCGCCTGCGCCCGACCGGCCAGCTGGACAAGACCTTCGGGACGCGCGGCATCGCGACGGTCGCCTGGAGCCGCTACCCCGTCGCCCGGGCGACCGCGGGCGCGCTGCAGTCCGACGGGCGGATCGTGACGGTCGGCATCGGCTGCGACCGGGGCGGAACCGGGACGCCCTGCACCGGCGGGAGGTCGGTGCTGCTCGTCGCGCGCCAGCTCGGCGGGCTGTCGGCGTCGGACCTGCAGGTGTCGGGTGTGCCGAAGCGCATCGGCCGCCGGGCGCTGCGGCGCGGCCCGCGGCTGCGCGTGGGGCTCGAGTCGCCCGTCCGCATCGGCGTCCGGCTCACCGGTCACGACCGCTTCAGCGGCCGCCCCTTCACCCTCTTGGAGATCTACAGGGCCACGGCAGGTCGGGCGTTCAGGCTGAAGCCGGCGCGGGACGCGGTGGCGCGGGCGGCCAGCGGCCGGCTGCGCCTCGAGGTCCGCGCAGTCGACAGCGCCAGAGAGGCCGCGTCGCGACGGTGGAACATCGTGCTGCGCTGAGAAGGGTTAGCGTGCCGCCGACGTGCGCCGCACCAAGATCGTCGCCACCATCGGGCCCGCCTCCCGCGAACCCGAGATCCTCGTCAGGCTGATCGACTCGGGGATGGACGTCGCGCGTCTGAACTTCTCCCACGGCAGCGCCTCCGAGCACGAGGAGACCGCCCGGCGCATCCGCGACGCGGCCAACCGGGCCGGTCGCCCGGTCGCGATCCTGCAGGATCTGCCCGGGCCCAAGCTGCGCATCGGCACGCTGCGCGACGGCGTCGCCGAGCTCAAGCCCGGCGACGTGGTCACCTTCGTATGCGGCGGCCCGGAGCCGAGCGACGGCGACGAGCGCCACATGTACATCTCGTGGGCCGGACTCGCCCAGGCGATCTCCGAGGGCGAGGTGCTCTACCTGGCCGACGGCGCCGTCCGCCTGCGCACTGTCGCCGTCCGGCCGGGGCCCTCGGAGTTCGACGCGGTCGTCGAGATCGGCGGGGCGGTCGCCTCCCGCCAGGGCCTCAACATCCCGGGCGAGGTGACCGAGCTGCCGTCGGTCCCCGAGGAGGATCTCACCCACCTGCAGACGGGCGAGCGCATCGGCGTCGACCTGGTCGCGCTGAGCTTCGTGCGCCGCGCGGCGGAGGTCGACGCGCTCCGCAAGCACACGCGGCTGCCGCTGATCGCCAAGATCGAGAAGCCGCAGGCCGTGCAGCGCATCGAGGAGATCACGCACGCCTCGGACTGCCTGATGGTCGCCCGCGGCGACCTCGGCATCGAGCTGCGCATCGAGGAGGTCCCGCTCGTCCAGAAGCGCGTGATCGCGTGCGCGGGCTCGATGGCCCGTCCCGTCATCACCGCGACGCAGATGCTCGACTCGATGGTCAGCTCGTCGCGGCCCACGCGCGCCGAGGTCGCCGACGTCGCCAACGCCATCCTCGACGGCTCCGACGCGGTGATGCTCTCCCAGGAGACCGCGGTCGGCCACTTCCCGGTCGAGGCCGTCCGCATGATGGCGTCGATCGCCGAGACCACCGAGAGCGCCTTGCCCTACGAGCGCTGGAACGAGACGCGCGTCAAGCGCGACCAGCGCGACCCGGCTTACACCGTGGCCTGGATGGCCTGCCGCGCCGCCCACGAGCTCGGCCTCGCCGCGCTCGTGTGCCCCACGCTGTCCGGGCGCTCGGTGCGCCTCATCTCCGCCCACCGGCCGACGGTGCCGATCTACGCGCTGTCACCGGGGCGCGAGACCGTGCGCCGCTGCGGGTTGATGTGGGGCGTGCAGGGGGCGTCGCTGCCGCGCTACGAGGTCACCGAGGAGCTGATCGTCGCGTCGGCCCGGCGCGTGGTCGAGCTCGGCTGGGTCAAGACGGGCGAGCGGATCGGGGTCACCGCCGGCCTGCCGAGCGGGCGTCCGGGGACCACATCCCTGTTTCAGATCCATCAGGTGTGACGTCGTCCGAGGCTCAATCAGGGCCGCTGCACCTGGGAGCCTCCGACGATGTCGTCGGCGCCGTCCTCCCAGCGGATCCACGCCTTATGGCCGCCGTCGTAGTCCGGCCCCCAGAGCACGAGCGTCGCGGGCTTGTCCCAGACCGTCACCGGCTCCGCGCCCTCGGGGTCCTTGCCGGCCCACACGCGCACGAAGGCGTTGTGCTCGCGCTCCTCGCCGACCGTGGTCGGATCGGTGTGGCCGGGGTGGACGACGGTGTCCGGCGGTAGCGCGAGCAGGACCTCGGTGACCGAGTGCTTGAGGTCTGCGTAGGACGTCGAGCCCGTGGCGCGCACGCCGCCGACCGAGCCCTTGAAGAGCGTGTCGCCCGTGAAGACGTCCGTGCCGCCGACGAGCAGCGCGAGCATCCCGGACGTGTGCCCCGGCGTGTGCAGGGGCTTGACGTCCAGGCCGCCCGCCTGGATCTCCTCGCCGGGATGCAGCTGGCCGGTCACGCCGAGGACCTCCTCGTCGGGATGGGCGAGGACCTCCAGGTCCGGCCAGCGCTCGAGCAGCGCGCCGAGCTCGGAGACGTGGTCGCCGTGGCGGTGGGTGAGCAGCACGTGCGTCGGCTCGAGGTCGAGCTCGGCGGCCTTCTCGATCAACGGGGCCACCGGGCCGCCGGCGTCGACGAAGAACGCCTCGCCGCCAGGCTCGGCGGCGACCAGGTAGGTGTTCGACAGGTAGTCCGTTCGCATGGAGCGCTCGACGATCATGGTCCGCAGCGTACGCTGCGGGCATGCCCAGCGAGCTCATACCAAGGGGACTCCGCCCCCTTACACTCGCCCTTCGCGGCGAGTCAACCCCCAGGTAGCCATGGAACTCATCCACACGTGTTACAGAATCGGCGACATCGACCGCTCCGTCGCCTTCTACGAGGCGCTCGGCTTCGAGGAGCTGCGGCGCATGGACATCCGCGACGAGGCGATCAACGTCTTCATGGGCCTGCCAGGCGACGGCCCCCGCCTCGAGCTCACCTACAACCACGGCGTCGACGCCTACGAGCTGGGCACCGGCTACAACCACATCGCCGTCACGGTCGACGACCTCGACGCGACCCTCGCGGCCCTCGCCGAGAAGGGGATCGAGCCCGAGAAGCCGCCCTATTCGGTGCGCGCCGGCGGCTCGCGCATCTGCTTCGTGCGCGACCCGGACGACTATCGCATCGAGCTCATCGAGCGGCAGGGCAGCTAGAGGTTTCCCACATCTACCAGGACCGCCCGGGCGGTGTTACGGTCCGACCTGATTCAACGTTCGATCGGGTGGGGGTTTGTTCATGGCTCTGGTGACCAACGGCTTCATGACGGTGCGGCGTTCCGTGATCGCGCTGGCCCTCGTGGCGATGGCCGGCGCTTTCGCCGAGCCGGCGGTCGGTCAGGAGTCCGTCCGCTGCGGAGCGGTCGTCACCAAGAGCACCAGGCTGACCGCCGACGTCGGGCCCTGCCCTGCTGTGGGGATCATCGTCGCCGCCGATGACGTGACGCTCGACCTCAACGGCCACAAGGTGACCGGCAATCCCCGGGCTCGCGGCGGCGGTCCTGACGCCGCCGGTGTGCTGCTGCGCGAGGTCCACGGGTCGACGGTGCGCAACGGCACGGTCAAGCGCTTCGACGCGGGCGTGGTGGTCCAAGGCGGAAGCAGCAACACGGTCAGAGCCATCATCGCTCGCAACAACCGGAACTACCGCCTCGTCACCGGCCGCAATGCCCTGCCCGAGGACATCGACCCCGAAACGGGCCCGTTCTGTGACCTGGGCGACGGCATCGCCGTGATCGGCTCGAACGAGAACACGCTGGTGGCCAACGTGGTGGCGGGCAACGGGCCGTACTCGGGCGTGGCGCTGATCGAGCAGTCGAACCGCAACACGCTCGCGGACAACACGGTCGCCGACAACGACCTCCTCAACCAGCCTCCGAGCGGCGAGCACGGCACCATCTGCGGTGGGGAGTCGTCGCAGATCGGGCCGCTGGGGCGGTGGACCCAGGACGTCGGGGTGCGCATCGAGGGTCCGGGTGCTCAGCACAACGTAGTCCGGGGCAACCGCATCGTCAGGAACTCGTTGGCCGGCGTCATGGTGACCGCCTTCGTCACCGACTTCCCGATGGCCAACAACGGCTTCAACCAGATCGTCGGCAACTCGATCTCCAAGACCGGCCTGAGGACCCACGAGCTCAACGACTTCGGCGACGAGTACCGCTCGTCGGGGATCTACCTGCACAACTCCGGCTCCAGCCACGTCTCGCTGTCCTACGGCAACACCGTGGCCGGCAACAACTCATCGCACAACTTCGGCGGTGGCATCGAGGTTCTCGGACCGTTCCCCGGCAGCGGCCAGGTGGGTGTCGGTGGGAATGTCATCGTCTCAAACACGGCCAACCACAACGTGCTCGACGGCCTCATCCTGGCCGAGGGAACGGTCGACACCACGGTGTCTCAGAACACGGCGCACGACAACGGCCTTGACCATGCCCTGATCGCAGCGATCAACGCCCGGGACCCCTATACCGTCTGGGACGGAGTCGACGGGGCCGACAACAGCGTCCACTGCGACCACAACACGTGGTCGGCGAACGTGTTCGACACCATCAACCAGAAGTGCGTGAAGGAGAACGGCGGCACCGGCCGGGTCATCGGTCCGATCCCCTCGGCGCCTGCGGCCGCCAACTCCGCCCTCACGGCACCGAGGAGCGCTGACCGCATGCTGCAGCGCGGCGGCCCCGACGGATCAGGTGCCCCCTAGCAACGCGATCCGACGCGTGCCGTCGGGAGGATGATGGACCCTTCCCAGTCGCGCCCGTCGGGCGCAAGGTCAGCGAGCCGGATCTAGGGACCCTGGGGGAGCCCGGACAGCGCAGGCTCGTCGTCCCTCCGACGGAGGACGCCGAACGCCGAGGTGTGCAGCCAGCGCTCCAGGTCGACGGCGGGGACCGCCGGGCTGATGTAGTAGCCCTGGGCCTCGTCGCAGCCATATTCGATCAGGAGGTCCATCGTCGTCTCGTCCTCGACCCCCTCGGCGACCACCTTCGCACTCAGGTTGTGGGCAAGGTCGATGATCGACCGCACGATGACGGCATCGTCCTTGACGGACGCCATCGTCATCACGAACGACTTGTCGGCTTTGATCTCGCTCACGGGAAGTCGTTGGAGATAGACGAGCGACGAATACCCGGTCCCGAAGTCGTCGATCGACAGCCGCTCGCCCATGCCCTGGAGCTGGTCCACGAGGCCCGGGGCCGCCGTGTCTATCAGGGCGCTCTCGGTGAGCTCGAGCGTCAGCTCGTCCGGCGGGATCCCCCATGTTTTGGTGAGCTCCGCGACGCGTTCGAACAGGCTGGTCCCTGGGCGCAGGCAGCGGGCTCCGAGGTTTACGGCCATGGTCAGGTCGTAGCCGGCATCGCGCCAGATCCGCAGCTGGCGCAGAGCTTCGTTGAGCACCCACTCGGTGATCGGGATCATCAGATCATTGCGCTCGACCTCGGGCATGAACTCGTCGGGCATCAGCAACCGCCCGGACGGGTGGTTCCAGCGGATCAGGGCCTCGACGCCCACCGTCTCCCGGGTCGCGAGGTCGACCTTGGGCTGGTAGTGCAGGACGAGCTCCTCATGCTCGACGCAGTGGCGGAGGCTGCCGAGCAGCGCCAGCCGGCGCGCGGGGGCCTCCTCCTGCTCGGCGGCGAACACCGCATAGCCGCTCCCCGCCTGCTTCGCGTCGTACATCGCCAGGTCGGCGCGGCGGAGCAGATCGTCGATGGTGTCGCCGTGCTCGGGATGGAGCGCGATGCCGATGCTCGCTCGCACGTCGATCGAGTGGCCCTTGACGAGGAACGGCGGCTCGAGCGCCTGCTCGATCTTCCAGGCGACCGACGCCGCGCCGACCAGGTCGGTGCACCCGATCGGCAGGATGCCGAACTCGTCCCCGCCGAGCCGCGCCACCGTGTCCCCGTCGCGCAGGCAGGCGGCGAGGCGGTCGGCGACGAGCCGCAGCAGCACGTCGCCGTGCTGGTGTCCGAGCGTGTCGTTGACCTGCTTGAAGTCGTCGAGGTCCATCACCAGCAGGGCCAGGGGCTCGTTCGCTCTCAGCGCTGCGCGGATCGCGTGGTTCACGCGGTCGCCGAAGAGCACGCGGTTGGGAAGCTCGGTCAGGCCGTCGTGCAGCGCCTGGTAGCGGAGCCGCTCCATGTACGTCTGGCGCTCGGAGATGTCGCGGATGCAGCCGATGTGGATCTCCCGCAGCCCGACTTGCACATCGCTGAGGTCGAGCTCCATCGGGAACGTCGAACCGTCCTTGCGGCATCCCATCAGCTCGGCCGCGCGCCCCGTCCGCTGCTGCTGGGCCAGGATGTGCTCCCGGGCTTCCTCGTGACTGGCGAACCCGCGGTACTCCGGAGCGAGCATGATCGAGAACGACTGACCGATCGCCTCCTGCTCGGTGTAGCCGAAGAGATGGCTCGCGGCGCGGTTGAACGACTCGATGACCCCCTCGTCACCGACCGTGACGATCCCGTCCGCGACGTACTCGAGCACGGTCCGCGTGCGTGCCTCGCTGAGCCTCGTGACGTCGCTCAGGGACTGCTCCAGATCCTGCGACTTCAAGAAGAGCTCCACGAACACCGAGACCTTCGCCCGCAGGACGCCCGCATCCAGAGGCGCGAAGATGAAGTCGGCCGCGCCGCTCGCGTACGCGAGCGGGATCTGCGCCTCCTCCCTGGCGTGTGCGGTGAGGAAGATGATCGGGGTGTGCTCGGACTCCTTGCGCATGCGGATGAACCTGGCCGTCTCGTAGCCATCCATGCCCGGCATCTGGACGTCCATCAGGATGGCGGCGAACGTCTGGGTCATCGCCGCTCGCAGCGCCGCCTCGCCGGAATCGACCGCGATCACGGTGGGGCCGAGCGGATCGAGGATCGACGTGATCGCCAGCCGGTTGGCGGGATCGTCGTCGACCAGGAGGATCCTCGCGGCCGACGCGGGCGTCGGCGAGTCGCGCGAGATGCGGCCGACCGACATCAAGGCCTCGGCGCCACGGCGCCCGCGCTGCGGGGCGTCGCCGGCAACCACACCCTCAGGGCCGCCAGCAGCTCCGCCGTGTCGACCGGTTTGGGGATGTAGTCCGACGCGCCCGCCGTGATGCAGCGCTCGCGCTCGCTGCCGACCACCTTGCCGGTCACAGCGATGATCGGGATATCGGCGCACCCAGGCCGGCTGCGAATCGCGGCGATCGCCTCGTAGCCGTTCATCACCGGCATCATGATGTCCATCAGCACGATGTCGATGTCGTTGCGCTCGTCGAAGATCGCCAGGGCGTCCGGGCCGCTCTCTGCCGGGACGACGTTCACCCTTCCGCGCTCCAGAAGCGCCGTCAGGGCGAAGATGTTGCGGTAGTCGTCGTCGACGATGAGCACCGTCGTGCCGGCCGCCGAACCACGATAGAACGCGTCTCCGCCCGTGGGCGTGGCATCGGCCAGGAAGGGCGGGAAATCCGTGTGTGGCCGGGACTTCGGAACAGGCGCCGGAAGCGGCAGCGGGATCGCCGCCGCCGGAACGTCGTCACAGTGCTCCAGCGGGAGGTACACGGTGAAGGTGCTGCCTGTTCCGAGCTCGCTCGTGAGCGTGATCTCGCCGCCGAGCAGGTCGACCAGGTTGCGGCTGATCGAGAGCCCGAGCCCCGTACCGCCGTGCTGGCGGGCCGTCGACCCGTCAGCTTGCGCGAAGGCCTCGAACATCGCGGGTTGCAGATCCTTCTCGATGCCGATACCGGTATCGCGGACGCTGATGGCGATCACCGAGTCCGCCCGGGCGAGGCGCTCGAAGTCCGGGCTCCAGCCGTCCGTACTGAGCTCGAACCGCAGGCCGACCTCGCCCTGCTCGGTGAACTTGCAGGCGTTGGACAGCAGGTTCTTGAGCACCTGGCGAAGGCGATGGGGATCCGTGGCCATCGTCGCGGGCAGCCGGTCGTCGAACTCCACGCGGAACGCCAGTCCCTGCCCCTGCGCCAGGGGATGGAAGCTGTTCACCAGGCTGTCGCGCAGGCCGGCCAGCGACAGCTCGCCGATCTCGAGGTTCACGGTCTTTGACTCGACCTTCGCCAGATCGAGGATGTCGTTGAGGAGCTTGAGCAGGTCCCCGCCCGAGGAGCGGATGACGCTGGCGTACTGCACCTGGCTCTCGGTGAGGTTTCCCTCCGGGTTGTCCTCGAGCTGTTCGGCCAGGACGAGCAGGCTGTTGAGGGGCGTGCGCAGCTCGTGCGACATGTTGGCGATGAACTCGGACTTGTACTTCGACGAGACCGACAGCTCGGTGGCCTTCTCCTCGACCAGGCGCTTCGCCTCCTCCACCTCCTGGTACTTGCCTTCGATCTCGCTGTTCTTGCCGGCCAGCAGCGTCGCCTGCTCGGCGAGGTCCTCGTTGGAGATCCGCAGCTGCTCCTGCCGGGACTGCAGCTCCTGGGCCTGGGACTGCGCCTGCTCGAGCAACTTCTCGGTGACCGACGTCGCGTCGACCGTATTGAGCACCAGGCCGATGCTTTCGGTCAGCTGATCCAGGAAGGCCTGGTGCGTCGGGCTGAACGCGGCGAACGACGCGAGCTCGATCACGGCGCGCACCGAACCCTCGAAGAGGATCGGCAGGACGATGATGTTCAGCGGCGGGGACTCGCCCAGGCCGGAGTTGATCTGGATGTAGTCGGTCGGCACGTCGGTGAGCAGGATGCGCTCCTTCTCCAGCGCGCACTGCCCGACCAGGCCCTCTCCGAGCCGGAAGAAGTTGCCGAGGTGCTTGCGCTCCTTGTAGCCGTAGCCGGCCTGGAACTGCAGCACCGGCTCCCCGCCGTCGCCCATGTCCCTCAGCGCGTAGAAGACCCCGTGCTGCGCCGACACCAGCGGCGCCAGCTCGGACAGGACCATGTTGGAGACGGTCGCCAGGTCGCGCTGGCCCTGCAGCATCCTGGTGAAGCGCTCCAGGTTGGTCTTTAGCCAATCCTGCTCGGTGTTCTGGCGCATGGTCTCGCGCAGGTTGCGGATCATCTCGTTGAGCTTGTCCTTGAGGACCGCGACCTCGCCGCTGGCCGCCACGCCCACCTGTCGCGTCAGATCCCCCTCGGTCACCGCGGTCGCCACCTCGGCGATCGCGCGCACCTGGTTGGTCAGGTTCGCCGCGAGCTGGTTCACGTCGTCGGTGAGGTCCTTCCAGACGCCCGCGACCTCCTGGGACTGCGCCTGGCCGCCGAGCTTGCCCTCGACCCCCACCTCGCGCGCCACGCGCGTCACCTCGCCGGCGAAGCGGTTGAGCTGGTCGACCATCGCGTTGACGGTGTTCTTGAGCTCGAGGAACTCTCCCCGCACGTCGGCGGTGATCTTCTTCGAGAGGTCCCCGTTGGCGACCGCGGTCGTCACCTCGGCGATGTCGCGGACCTGGCCGGTGAGGTTGCCGGCCATGAGGTTGACATTGTCGGTCAGCTCCTTCCAGACGCCCCCGACCTCGACCGTGTGCGCTGCCGCCTGGCCGAGCTTGCCCTCCGTACCCACCTCTCGGGCGACGCGCGTGACCTCTGAGACGAAGCCGTTGAGCTGATCGACCATGCCGTTGATCGTGTTCTTGAGCTCGAGCATCTCCCCGTGGACATCGGCGGAGACCTTCTTGCTCAGGTCGCCGTCGGCCACGGCGCCGATGACGCGCTGCATCTCGTTGCTGGGCTGGACGAGATCCTCGATCAGGCTGTTGACCGATTCGATGCAGTTTCCCCAGACCTGATCGGTGCCCTTGAAGGACACGCGCTGGGAGAGCTTGCCCTCCTTGCCGACGACCCGGCTGACGCGCTCGAGCTCGCTGCCCAGCGCCTGGTTGGCGCCGATGATCTCGTTCAGGCCGTCGGCGATCTTGCCTGCGACGCCCGTCCAGTGCACGGGCATGCGAGCCGTGAAGTCGCCGGCTTTCACCTGGCTCAGGACGAGCAGCAATGTCTGCGGGTCGAAGGTCTCGACAGCGGTGGGACTTGTGGTCGGCATGATCCTCGAAGAAGCGGCCTGTGAATGGTCCGGCAGCTGGGCTGCCTGGGGTAGGGGAGACGCCAGCCTGGCGGGGGGCGTTTCACCCGTTGATGCGTGCATCGACACCGGGCCGGGCCGGCTTGAGCCCGTCGCCCGGCCCGCGGAGTAGGCTCGGCGTGTGAGCGAGCGCCGCCAGGCGGTCATCGACCTCGGGTCCAACTCGTTCCGGCTAGTGGTGTTCACCTGGCACGAGGACGGCCGCGGCTCGTGGTGGAAGCGCACGGACGAGATCCACGAGGCGGTGCGGATCGGCGAGGGGCTCGATGCCACCGGAGAGCTGCAGCCCGAGCCGATGCACCGCGCGCTGCGGATGCTCGAGCTCTACGCGCACTTCTGCCGCGCGACGGGGATCACCGACGTGCGCGCGGTGGCGACGAGCGCGATCCGCGACGCGGCCAACCAGGCGGCGTTTCTTGAGGAGGCGCGGCGGCGCACGTGGCTGGAGCCCGAGGTCCTGCCCCGCGACGAGGAGGCGCGGTACGGCTACCTCGCCGCGGTCAATTCGACGACGCTCGCCGACGGCGTCGCACTGGACATCGGCGGCGGCTCGCTGCAGCTCTCGCGCGTCGAGGGCAGGATGGCGACGGACACGCAGTCGTGGCGGATGGGGGCCGTGCGCATGACCGAGCGCTTCCTCGCGGAGGGCAAGAAGACTTCTTCAAAGCAGGTCAAGGCCCTGCGCGCGCACGTCGAGAAGAAGCTGCTGCAGCGCTCACCCTGGATCGAGGGCGCGGCGGCGTCCGGCCGGCGCCTCGTCGGCCTCGGAGGCGCGGTCCGCAACCTCGCGACCGCCGCGCAGAGAGCGGCTGGGATGCCGGACTACGGCGTGCAGGGCGCGGCCGTCACCCGCAAGGAGCTGTGCGCGCTGATCGACCGGATGCTCGATCTCCCGGTCGCCGACCGCAACGACATCGACGGCATCAAGCCCGGCCGCTCCGACGTGATCCTCGCGGCGGCCGTCGTGATCGACACCGTCCTGGACCTCGCGGGCTTCGAGGCGATCGAGGCGACGGAGGCCGGCCTGCGCGAGGGGATCTTCTTCGAGACGCTGCTCGCCGACAGCGACGCGCGGCTCTTCGACGACGTCCGGCGCGCATCCGTGCTCAACCTCGCCGCCCAGTACCACCCCGAGTTCGACCACACCCAGCACGTCGCCGAGCTGACGCTCGAGATGTGGGACGCGCTCGCGGCCGCCGGCAAGCACGGCGGCGACCCGGCCGAGCGCGATCTGCTGTGGGCCGCGTCGATGCTGCACGACATCGGGACGGCCGTCGACTACGACGATCACCACAAGCACTCGCGCTACCTGATCCTCAACGCCGGCCTGCCGGGCTTCGCGCCGCGGGAGACCGCGCTGGTCGCTCAGATGGCCCGCTATCACCGCAAGGGCGCGCCGACGCTGGGCGAGCTCGAGCCGCTGATGACCGACGGGGATGCGGCCATCCTGGACCGCGGCGCCGCGCTGCTGCGCCTCGCCGAGCAGCTCGAGCGCGCACGCGACCAAGCCGTCCACGAGGCGCATCTGACGGTGGTCGACGGCCACGCCGACCTGCATCTGGGCGCCGACGAGGACGTCACCCTCGCCCGCTGGATGGCCGAGCGCCAGACCGAGCTCTTCGAGCGCGCTTTCGGCGTGGGGCTTAAACTGTCGGAACGATGAGCGTCGATGCCTCCGCCAAGAACATGCAGGCGGTCTGCAAGGCCAAGGAGGTCCACAACAAGACCTGCCCGTACGGCGGCAGCGCCAACGCCGTGCACCTGAACTGGTTCGACATCGAACGCATGGGCTGGGAGGAGGGCGACGACATCTGCGGGCTCACGGTCTTCGGCGACGGGAAGGTCGCCACCGGGATGATGCGCGTCACCTGCGACGCCGAGCCCGACGACCCGTCCGGCCTCGAGGCCGAGGAGGATCTCGAGGTCGTCGAAGCCGTCTCCGCGGAGCGCGAGATCGCGGTCCCAGTCCACCGCTAGGCGAGCGCCGGCGCGCCACTTTGTCGTTGCGAGCACCCCTCGATCGTCGAGCGGATGCACACCCACCGAGGAGGCTCACAATGAAGTACGCACTGCTGATCTACGGCGACGAGAGCTCGATGGGGTCCACGCCGCCGGACGAGATGGGCAAGATGATGGAGGGGTACCGCTCCTTCGGCGAGCGCAACGCCGCCGCCATCCAGGCGGGAGACGCCCTGCAGCCGACCGCCAACGCCACGACCGTCCGCGTCCGCGACGCCGAGCGGGTCCTCACCGACGGCCCCTTCGCCGAGACCCGCGAGCAGCTCGGCGGCTTCTACATCGTGGACGCGGCGGGCCTCGACGAGGCGGTCGACCTCGCCGCGCAGATCCCCGGCGCGCACACGGGCAGCGTGGAGGTCCGACCCGTGATGGTGTTCGAGGACGCCCCCTGACCCATGCCCAGTCGGTCGTCGATCGCTTGTTCCGCCGCGAGGCGGGGCGGGCGGTCGCGACCCTGGCCCGCGTCACGGGGGACCTCGACCGCGCCGAGGAGGCGGTGCAGGGCGCCTTCCTCGTCGCGCTCGAGCGCTGGCCGACCGACGGCGTCCCGGCCGACCCCGCCGCGTGGATCTACGTGACCGCCCGCAACCGCGCCCTGGACGCGCTCAAGCGGGAGTCGCGGCGCGCGGACGCCGGCGCGTTGGAGGCGCTCGCCGCGCCCGAGCAGCCCGAGGAGCCCTGGCCCGACGACCGTCTCGCGCTCGTGCTGGCCTGCTGCCATCCGGCGCTGGCGCCCGAGGCGCGCATCGCGCTGACGCTGCGCCACGTCGGGGGGCTCACCACGGCCGAGGTCGCCCGGACGTTCCTGGTCTCCCACGACGCGATGGCGCAGCGGCTCGTGCGGGCGCGCGGCAAGCTGCGCGGGGCGGGCATCGCCATCGAGGTCCCCGGGCGCGGCGCCATGACGGCGCGGCTGGCGTCCGTGCTCGCCACGCTGTACCTCGTCTTCACCGAGGGCTACAGCGCGACCGCCGGGGACGCGCTCGTGCGGCGCGAGCTGTGCGCCGAGGCGATCCGGCTGGCGCGCCTGGTCGCGGTGCTCGCACCGGACGAGCGCGAGGCGCGCGGGCTGCTGGCGCTCCTGCTGCTGCAGGACTCCCGCCGGCGGTCGCGCACCGACGCGAGCGGACGCCTGGTGCTTCTCGCGCGCCAGGACCGCGCGCTCTGGGACGCCGACGAGATCGCCGAGGCGCGGCGGCTGCTCGCAGGGGCGGGGGACGGGCCTTACGCGCTGCAGGCGCACATCGCCGCCGAGCACGCGCGCGGCACGACGGACTGGCACGCGGTCGCCGCGCTGTACGCGCGGCTGGGCGCCCTGGACCCGAGCCCCGTCGTGCGGCTCAACGGCGCCGTCGCCATCGCCGAAGCCGAGGGCGCCCAGGCGGGACTGGACGCCGTCGACGCCGCGGGCCGGCTCGGCGCGCTCGACGGCTACCACCTCTTTCACTCCACCCGCGCTGAGCTGCTGCGCCGCCTGGCGCGTAACGAAGAGGCCTGCGTCGCGTACGGTCAGGCGGTCGCGCTTGCGACCAACGAGATCGAGCGAGCGTTCCTCGCCGACCGGCTCGCCGCCCTCACCCCATGACCCCCCTCGCGCTCCTCGCCTTCCTCGCCTTCGTCCTCGCCGGCTGCGGGGAGAAGGCCGAGCCCACGGTGACGCAGCCGCGCCCGCAGCTCGATCCCCCGCAGGCGGCCGAGCCCGCGGCCGGGCCGGCGGTCACCGGGCGCATTCCCGGGCGCGTCGTACGCGTCGGCGCCAGGCCGGAGGGCGTCGCCGTCGATCCGGCCACGCACCTCGCCGCCGTCGCGGTGCAGTCCCCGCCCGCGCTGGTGCTGCTCGACACGCGGACGGGGCGCGTCGTGCGTCGCGTCCCGCTGCCGGGGACGGCGCGGCACGTCGCCCTCGCCCGCCCGGGCGGCCCCTTCCTCGTACCGGCCGAGACCGCGAACGCGCTCGTCGAGGTCGCACCGCGCACGGGCGCGACGCGGGAGACGAAGGTGGGCGACCATCCGCACGACGCCGCGGCGATCGGCGGCCGTCTCTACACCGCGGACGAGTTCGGCTCGACGCTGTCGGTCGCGCGCGGCGGGCGGCGCCGCGCGTCGGTCCCGGTCGACGCTCAGCCCGGCGGCCTGGCGGCGGTGGACGGCAGGGTCGCGGTCGTCGCCGTCCGGGCTTACACGGTCGAGCTCTACGACGGCGCCAGCGACGCGCCGCGCGGCGGGGGCGCCCAGAGCGGCGGGCTCGGGCCCTCCCATGTCGTGCTCGGCCCGGCCGGGCGGCTCGCGATCGCCGACACCCGCGGCCAGGCGCTGATGGTCTACGACACCCGGCCGCAGCTGCGCTTCCGCGCCCGCGTCGCGCTCGGCGGCACGCCGGTCGGCCTCGCGGGCGACCCGCGCCGCGGCGTGGTGTGGACGGCGCTGAGCGAGCGCAACGAGGTCGTCCCCGTTGACCTGCGCCCCGCGCGGCCGCGCGTCGGCCGGGCGAGCAGGACCGTCCGCGACCCGTTCTCGGTCGGCGTGGACCCGATCAGCGGCCGCCTCGTCGTCGCCTCGCGCTCCGACGGCACGGTGCAGCTCGTCGACCCGTGAGGCTCCCGACGAGCCTCTCGGTACGATCTGGCCGCCCCCAGGGGTTCGGCCGGCGCGGTCGGAACCGGCGATTTAGCGCTCGAATGTGTCGAACGCGACTTCGAAGCGCTCGATCTGCGGCTCGCCGGCTCTCGAGCCTCCCAGCTCGGCTGTAGCCCCTGAAGCCCTTGATCTCCCTCAGCCTGGGCGCGTCGCGCTCCTCGAGCTGTCTCACAACGTCCTCGATGCGGTCGCGATCCATCTGAAGCGTCGTCACCCTCGCGTGCACGACCTCTCCTTCCGTCCGGTGATTGGCTCGTCCAAGATTCTCACAGCAGCACCCCCGGGTTGAGGATCCCGGCGGGGTCGACCGCGGCCTTGGCCCCGCGCAGGGCCGCCGCGAACGGCTCCGGGCGCTGGCGGTCATACCACGGGCGGTGTTCGCGCCCGACGGCGTGGTGATGGGTGATCGTGCCGCCCCCGCGCAGGATCGCCTCCGACGCCGCATGCTTGACGGCGCGCCAGGTCTCGACCTCCGCGCCGCGCTCGACCGGGGCCAGGCAGGTGAAGTACGGCGCGGCGCCGTCGGGATAGGCGTGCGTCATGCGGACGGTGACCGTCCCCGCTCCGCAGCGCTCGCCCAGGACGGCCTCGGCGGTGCCGCGCACGTCCTGCACGAAGGCGTCGTGCCGGTCCCAGGTGATCGCGCTCTCGAAGGTCTCCGAGAGGATTCCCATCGCCACGAAGGTGTCGCGCAGGTACGGGGCGCGCAGGAACGCGTCGCGCCAGGCGCCCATCGAGCCCCGCTGCGCGGCGTCGCGCTCCTCCCACGCCCCGCCGTGGGCCTCGCAGATCGCCAGCGCACGCTCCATGCGCTCGTCGACGGGGGTCTCCGCGCTCTCGAAGCCGAGTACGAGCAGCGCGTGCGTGCCGTCCCCCGCGAAGGTGAAGGCGGCCTCGCGCGGGTCGATCAGGCGGCAGTTGGCCGGCCACAGCCCAGCCTGCACGATGTCGCGGACGGCGGCTGCCCCGGTGCGGTAGTCGGCGAAGCGCACGCCCGCCGCCCGACGGTGCGAGGGCCTGCGCAGCGCGCGCATCCAGGCCTCCGTGATCACTGCGAGCGTGCCCTCGGAGCCGAGCAGCAGCCGGTCGGGCGACGGCCCGGCGCCCGAGCCCGGCAGCCGCCGCGACTGCCAGACGCCCGCGCCCGGCGTGACCGCACGGATGCCCTCGACGAGATCGTCGACGTGCGTCGGGCCGGTGGCGAAGTGCCCGCCGGCGCGCGTGGCGATCCACCCGCCCAGCGTCGAGAGCTCGAAGGACTGCGGGTAAAAGCGCAGGGTCAGCCCGTGCTCGGCGAGCTGGGCCTCCAGCACGGGACCGGTCGCCCCGGCCTGGATGCGGCAGGCGCGCGACGTGCGGTCGACCTCGAGCACGCGGTCCATCGCGCCGAGGGCCAGGGCGATGGCGCCGTTGCCCGCGGCGGTGGGCCGCGCCTCGACGCCGCCCACCACGCTCGTCCCCCCGCCGACCGGTGTGACGGCGACGCCCTGCGCGGCCGCCCACTGCAGTGTGCGCTCGACGTCGGCCTCGGTCCACGCGTGCACGACGAAGTCCGGCGGGTGCTCGATCTCCCCGCGCGACCCGCGCACCACGTCGGCATAGGAGCGACCAAGCCCGTAGCGGGCGCGGTCGTAGTGGGCGTCGGTGGCGACCGACTTGAGCTCGGCCGGGATGCCGACGCGCGGGGCGGGCAGCCGCACGGCGTCCAGCGCGACCGGAACCTCGACGTCCTCGCGGCCGAAGCCCAGATGCGCGCGCAGCCCGGCCGCGGCCGCCTGCAGCTCCGCCGGCGACGGCTGCTCGGACTCAAGGCCCCAGCCCCAGTGCTTGCGTCTGGCGGGTTCGGGCACGGACCAACGCTATACCGGGGCTGTCCGCAGGAGGCACGCGAGGCGCCGCAGCCCCCATACTGCCTCCAGTGCCCCTCGAGCCCGGCATCCTCGCCCGCGGCCCCTGGCCCACCGACGCCGTCCGGGCCCGCTGGCGGGACGACGTCTACGAGGCGGCGCCCGAGAGCCACGCCGCCGCCGACGACGCCATCGCCGCCCTGCAGCACCGCGGCTCGCCCTCGCACGACGGCCTCGCCGCCCGGCTGTCGGACTTCACGCAGGAGGGCGGGCTCGAGCTCGAGCTGCAGCCGATGCGCTGGGGCCTGCGGCTGGTCGAGGGCGACGCCGGGGCATCGATCTCCGTCCAGTGCGTCGTGCGCGACGGCGACGGGCGCTGGCTCGCCGGCCGGCGCGCGGCGTGGGTCGCGACCTGGGCGGGCCGCTGGGCGCTCGGCGCCGGCGGCGCCGTGGAGGTCGGCGAGAACCCGGTCGAGACGCTGACGCGCGAGCTCGAGGAGGAGTGGGGCCTGGTCCCCGAGCGCAGCCAGGTCGAGGCGCTCGTGTGCACCCCGAACCGGCTCGTGCTGCTCGTCGGGCAGGTGTGGGTCGCCGACGACGCCGGCCTCGTCCGCGACGCCGAGCACGACGACCACGCCTGGTGGCCCCCGGACCCGGAGGCGTGGCCCGCCGAGGCCGGCGCGACCCTGCGCCACATGGCGAAGCTGCTGCGGTGAGCGCCCTCACGAGCCCGGCCGTGCTGCGGCGCCTCTCCTACGCGCACTCGACGATCTACCTCGTGCTGCTCTACGTCGCGTTCGTGAACCGCCAGGACGGCCTCGTGACCGTCTTGGGCTGGGCCCACGGGCTCGCCTGGATCGGCATGTCGCTGCTCTGTCTGGAGGCCGTCCGGCGGCGCCGGATCGCCCTCTGGCTCGGGGTGATGGTGGCCATCGTCGGGGGGGTCGGACCCTTTGCCGGATCGGTCGGTTTCTTCAAGGAGAAGCGGCGCTTGCAGGGCAAGCGCGACGAGCCCGAACGGGCTATCGTGAGCTGACCTGATGGCAGTTGACACGACCGTTTCAGTGGTCCTGCCCGCGATGGGCGATTCGGTCTCGGAGGGGACCGTGCTCGAGTGGCGCAAGGCCGAGGGGGATTCCGTCAGCGTCGACGAGGCGCTCGTCGAGATCTCCACCGACAAGGTCGACGCTGAGGTGCCTTCTCCGGCGGGCGGGACGATCGTCAAGATCCACGCCCGCGCGGGCGACACCGTCGCCGTCGGCGACGTGCTCTGTGAGATCGCCGGCGGCGAGGCCGGCGGCGCCAACGGCGCCCGGGCCGCGCCCGCGGTCGCGGAGAAGGAGATCGACATCGTCATCCCGGCGATGGGCGAGTCGGTCTCGGAGGGCGTCATCCTGGAGTGGCTCAAGCAGGTCGGCGACAGCGTGACCGAGGACGAGGGGATCGTCGAGGTCTCCACCGACAAGGTCGACGCCGAGCTGCCCTCCCCCGCCACCGGCGTGCTCATCGAGACGCTGGCCGCGGTCGGGGAGACCGTGACCGTCGGCCAGATCGTCGCGCGCATGCGCGCCGGGGCCGGGGCCGCGACGCCGGCGGCCGGCGGCGGCGCGACCACCGAGGCCGCCCCCTCCCACCCAGTCGCCGCGCCCGCGGAGACGTCCGCCGGGATCCATGCCACGCCCGTCGCCAGACGGGTCGCGGCGGTCGAGGGGGTCGATCTCGCCTCGATCACCGGCACCGGCCCGCGGGGGCGCATCACCAAGCGCGACGTATGGGGGCTTCGCCCCCTCGCCGCATCGCGGCTCCCCCATGGCGAGCCCGCGCCCACAGCCGCCGCCACGCCACTGAAGGGCGGCGCCGCGACCCTGGCCCGCTACATGGACGAGTCGCGCCAGATCCCGACCGCCACGTCCCTGCGCACGATGACCGTCACGACGCTCGACTGGCGCCGCCGGCAGCTCACGGAGGCCGGGCAGCGGGTCTCCTTCACCCAGCTGATCGCCTACGCGATCGCACTCGCCGCCACCGAGCAGATGCCGGTGATGGCGCGCCACTTCCTCGCGGTCGACGTCAAGCCGCACGTGGTCGACGACGCGGCCGTCAACCTCGGCATCGCGGTCGACGTGCAGAAGAAGGACGGCACCCGCACGCTGATGGTCCCGGTCGTCCGCGACGCCGGGCGCCTGAGCTTCAAGGGCTTCCTCGACGCCTTCGCCGACCTGATCGCCCGGGCGCGCGAGAACACGCTGACCGCCGACGACCTCCAGGGCGCCAACATGAGCCTCACCAACCCGGGCGGCCTCGGCACCAGCGCCTCCGTCCCGCGCCTGATGGTCGGCCAGGGCACGATCGTCGCCACGGGCTCGATCGCCTACCCCGTCGGCCTGGGCAACGTCGGCGCGCAGATCGGCGCCGAGAAGGTCATGACCATGACCTCGACCTACGACCACCGCATCATCCAGGGCGCGGAGTCGGGGCGGTTCCTGCAGACCGTCGAGGCCTACCTGCAGGGCGAGCACGGCTTTTACGAGAAGGTCTTCGGCGACCTCGGCGTCACCGTCGGCGGTGGCCCGCAGGGGCCCGCGCCCGCCGCCGCCGCGGCGACCGCCCGCGACGTCCCGGAGCCCGCGCCCTCGCAGTCCGCGCTGGATGAGGAGTTGCTGCAGGGCGTGCAGGCCGCCACGTCGCTGATCAAGGCCCACCGCACCCACGGCCACCTCGCCGCGCGCCTGGACCCGCTCGGCTCCGAGCCCGAGGGCGACCCCGCGCTGGACCCGGACCCACTGGGCCTCACCCCGGAGCTGATGGCGCGCATCCCGGCCAAGATCCTGCGCGTCGGCGTCCCCGGCGCGACGCTCGCCGACGCGCTCCCGCACCTGCGCGAGACCTACTGCGGCACGATCGCCTACGAGATCGAGCACCTCGCCAGCCACCGCCAGCGCGTGTGGCTGCGCAGGGCGATCGAGGCGGGCGAGTTCCGCTCGCCGCTGACGACCGAGGAGAAGCGGGCGCTGCTGGGGCGCCTGACCCAGGTGGACAGCCTCGAGCGCTTCATGCACAAGGCCTACCTGGGCCAGAAGCAGTTCTCGATCGAGGGCCTGGACATGACGGTCCCGATGCTCGACGAGCTCACCCAGCTGGCGTACTACAAGGGCGCGCGCGAGGTCGTGATCGGCATGGCGCACCGTGGCCGGCTGAACGTCCTCGCCCACAACCTCGGCCGGGCCTACGAGACGATCTTCCGGGAGTTCGAGGGCGCCTCGTCGATCAAGGCCGTGACCACGATCCCGCAGGGGGGGACGGGCGACGTCAAGTACCACCACGGCGCGCAGGGCACCTACCAGGTCGGCGACGGCTCGGTGCTCGTGCGCCTGGAGTCCAACCCGAGCCACCTCGAGTACGTCGCCCCCGTGGTCACCGGCGCCACGCGCGCGGCGCAGACCACGCGCCAGGGCCCGCGCACCCACATCGACCACTCGGCCGCGATGCCGATCGTCCTGCACGGCGACGCCGCCTTCCCCGGCCAGGGCGTCGTGTCGGAGACGCTGAACCTGCAGGGCCTGGACGGCTACACGGTCGGCGGCACGGTCCATCTGATCCAGAACAACCAGGTCGGCTTCACGACCGACCCGGACGAGGCGCGCTCCACCCGCTGGGCATCCGACCTCGCCAAGGGCTTCGACGTCCCGATCATCCACGTCAACGCCGACGACGTCGCGGCCTGCGTCGCCGCCGTCCGGCTGGCCTTCGCCTTCCGCCAGGAGTTCGGCCACGACGTGCTCATCGACCTCATCGGCTACCGGCGCTGGGGGCACAACGAGACCGACGAGCCCGCCTACACGCAGCCCGAGATGGCGGCCAAGATCAAGGGCAAGACGTCGGTCCGCGACATCTTCGCCGCGCAGCTCGTCGCCGACGGCACGGTCACCCAACAGGAGGCCGACGCGATCGGCCAGGAACGCTGGGACCAGCTCTCGACCCGCCACCGCGACCTCAAGGACGAGCTCTCCCACAGCCACACCGAGCAGCCCACGGGCGGCTACCAGCTCGACCGCACGCAGTCGCCGGAGGTCAAGACCGCGGTCTCGACCGAGCGCCTGCTCCAGCTCAACGCCGACCTGCTGCGGGTCCCTGAGGGCTTCACGATGCATCCGAAGCTCGAGCGCCAGCTCGACAAGCGCCGCGAGGTCGCCGAGACCGGTCGCGGCATCGACTGGGCGCACGCCGAGGCGCTCGCGTACGCGTCGCTGTTGAGCGAGGGCACGCCGATCCGCCTGACCGGCCAGGACGTCGAGCGGGGGACCTTCTCCCAACGCCACCTCGTCTTTCACGACACCAAGACCGGCTACCGCGCCTCGCCGATCCAGAACCTGCCGGGCGCGCTCGCGCCGATGGAGCTGCACAACTCGCCGCTGTCGGAGGTCGCCTGCCTGGGCTTCGAGTACGGCTACTCGATGGAGGCCCCGGAGTCGCTCGTGCTCTGGGAGGCGCAGTTCGGCGACTTCGCCAACTCCGCCCAGGTCATCATCGACCAGTTCATCATCAGCGCGCTGGCCAAGTGGGGTCAGACCTCGCGCCTGACGCTGCTGCTGCCCCACGGCTACGAGGGCTCGGGCCCCGAGCACTCCTCGGCCCGCCTCGAGCGCTTCCTGCAGCTCGCCGCCGAGGGCAACATGCGCGTCGCGAACCTCACCACACCCGCCCAGTACTTCCACCTGCTGCGCCGCCAGGCGCGCGTGGCCAAGCAGCGCCCGCTGGTCATCGTCACGCCGAAGCAGCTGCTGCGCCTGCCGCAGGCGATGTCCCAGCTCGCGCACCTCTCAGACTCGCGCTTTTATCCCGTCCTGTCCGAGCCGCGCATCGACGAGGACAAGGTCAAGCGCCTGATCTTCTGCACCGGCAAGGTCTTTTATGACCTCAAGGGCCACATCGCGCGCGAGGACAACCCGGGCGTCGCCATCTCACGCGTCGAGCTGCTGTACCCGTTCCCCCAGGCCCAGATCCTGGAGGAGATCGCGCGCTACCCGAACCTGCGCGAGGTCGTGTGGGTCCAGGAGGAGCCGCGCAACATGGGCGCGCGCGCCCACATGTCCCCGCGCATGCTGCAGATCCTGCCCGACCAGCTCGAGTTCGGCTACGTCGGCCGGCCCGAGCGCGCCAGCCCGGGCGAAGGCTACCCGGCCGCACACACGATCGAGCAGAACCGCATCATCCGGACCGCACTGGACCTGGACATCCCGCCCTCGGTGAACCCGGCGCGCGCGCCGGGTGAACGCTAGGCGCGCGGCTGCGGGCCGGCCGCCACCAGCCGCCCGAAGATCGAGCCGAGCAGGCCGACCTCCTCGCAGGAGAGGCGCCCGAGGAAGCGCTCCTCGATGACCTCAAAAAACGTGTCCTGCGCGACGCCGACGAGCGCCCGCCCCTCGTCGGTGACGGTGGCGTGGACGACACGGGAGTCGGTCGGGCAGGACTTGCGCGCGGCGAGCCCGCGGTCCTCGAGCACGTCGGTCACGCGGGAGACGCGGCTGAGGCTGAGCTGCGAGCGGGCCGCGAGCTCGCTCATGCGCAGCCGTACCCCGGGTGCGTGCGCGAGCCGCGAGAGCACCTCGTAGGCGCTGAGGCTGAGGCCGTGGCGCGCCGACAGCGCGGCATCCAACCCCCGCGTGAGCTCGGCGTGCGCGGCGAGCAGGCCGAACCAGGCAGCCTCGCGCTCGGGCGGGAAGTACTTGAGCCCACCCTCGGTCCTCAACACGGTGCTCTCACCGACGGCCACGCCTGCAGTGTACGCCCGGGAGTGACAGACCGCCTCACCTTGTTGCTTGCGCAAGCACTATGATATGCTTGCTTCTGCAAACACCTCTCTGAGACAAGGAGCCTGCATCCTCATGAGCCTGACCGAGCAGTCCGTTCCCACCGGCACCTGGCAGCTGGACCCCGTTCATTCCAAGGCCGCCTTCGCCGTGCGTCATTCCGGCATCGCGACCTTCCGCGGCCACTTCAACGACGTCTCCGCCGAGCTCGCCGACGGCACGCTCACAGGCGCCGTCGACGTCGCCAGCGTCGAGGTCCCGATCGCCCAGCTCAGGGGCCACCTGCTCGCGCCGGACTTCTTCGACGTCGAGCAGCACCCGCAGATCACCTTCTCCGCGTCCGACATCGCCCTCGATACCCAAAGGACTTCGTCCTCGGGCACAGGCGGCGAGCGCGCGACCGTGCGCGGCGAGCTGACCCTGCGCGGCGTCACCAAGCCGCTCGAGGCCACCGGCACCATCGCCGGCCCAGCCACCTACCTCGATGGCAACGAGCGCATCGCCATCGCGCTGGAGACCGTCGTCAACCGCCACGACTTCGGCGTCAGCTGGAACGCCCCGCTCCCGAGCGGCGGCAACGCCCTCGGCGACGACGTGACGATCACGGTCGACCTCGAGCTGGTCCGGCCGGCCTCCGATACGGCGTGATCCGATGAAGCTGCTCGGGATCGTCGGCAGCCTGCGCGCCGGCTCCTACAACGCCCAGCTCATGACGGCGGCGGCGGGGACCCTCCCCGCCGGCGTCGAGCTGGGGGTCTACGACGGGCTCCGCGCGATCCCGCCGTTCGACGAGCAGCGCGACGCGACGTCCGCGCCGCCGGCGGCCGAGGCCTTCAAGCGCGCGATCGCCGAGGCGGAGGGGATCCTGTTCGCCACGCCCGAGTACAACGGGTCGATCCCCGGCCAGCTCAAGAACGCGCTCGACTGGGCCTCGGTGCCGTTCGAGCACAACGTCCTGCGCAACAAGCCGGCCGCGGTGCTCGGCACCAGCACCGGCATGTTCGGTGCGGTGTGGGCCCAGGCGGACCTGCGCAAGGTGCTGGGCCTGATCGGCGCCCGCGTGCTCGATCGCGACACCCCGGTGCCGCTGGCGGAGATGTCCTTCGCCTCCGGCGCGCTGGATTCCGAGCTGCTCGAGGCCGTCACCGCGACGGTCATCGACCTCGTGGCCATGGTGAACGAGCGCGCGAGGGCCCTCACCGCCTAGCTCGTAGGAGAATGGATGCCGTGAAGGTCTGCTGGGACCAGGTGCTCGCGTGGCGCATGCGTAGGCAGCTGCTCGACCCGCGCGAGCGCCATACGACGACCGAGGTGGTGCGGGCGCTCTGCGGTGTGCAGGCGCAGGTCGCGTCATCCGCGGAGCTGGCAGTGGCAGTGAGGCAGCCCGACCCGCGCCCGGGTCTCGCCGGAGAGGCGCTGATGAGCCGTGAGCTGATCAAGACGTGGGCGATGCGCGGGACGCTCCATCTGCTCGTTTCACAGGACGCCGGCGCGTACCTTGCGCTACTGGCCGACCTGCGGTCATGGGAGAGGCCGAGCTGGCAGCGCAGCTTCGGCGTGACGACGAGCGACATGGCCGCGCTCGTCGATGCCGTGGGAGACGCGCTCGCCGGCCGCGTGCTCACCCGCGACGAGCTCGTCGCTGAGCTCGTCGCACGCACCGGCGGTCGTCACCTGGAGGAGCAGCTGCGCTCCGGCTGGGGCGCGGTGCTCAAGCCGCTTGCCTGGATGGGCCACCTCTGCAATGGCCCGAACGAGGGCAATCGCGTGACCTTCACCCGACCGGACACCTGGGTCGCCACCTGGCCAGGCCTCCCCCCGCCACAGGACGCCGCGCGCGTCGCGATCCGCGCCTATCTGGGCGCGTACGGTCCCGCGAGCAGCGACGCGTTCGACCGCTGGTTGACCCGCGGGATGACGAGCAAGAAGAAGCTGCGCGAATGGTTCGCCGGGCTCGACGACGAGCTGATCGAGGTCGACATCGAGGGTGATGCCGCATACCTGCTGGCCGAGGATGCCGACGAGCTTCACGCGACCACGCCCACGAGCGGCGTGCGCCTGCTGCCCGGATTCGACCAGTACATCCTCGGGCCGGGAACCGGGGACACCCGCATCATCCCGACGGCCCGCCGCAGCCAGATCAGCAGGACGGCCGGGTGGATCTCCCCCGTGGTTCTCGCCGGCGGTCGGGTCGTCGGCGTGTGGGACGTCGATGACGAGACCCTCGCGATCGGCCTGTTCGACGAGGCAGGCACGATCCCTCCCGAGCCCCTGGAAGCCGAAGCCGAACGCATCGCCCGGTTCCTCGGCCGCACGCTGCGCGTGAAGCTGGAGCGTGCCTGACAGCCGCGGGCAGGTCGAGCCGGCCGGCGTGCACCGCGGCGCCACGGCGCCACGTGTCGATGCCCCGGCGAGTCGCCGGTGCTGGGCCTGCAACGCATCCTGCGGCGCCTCGCCGGCCTTCAGGCGATTTCAGCGTACGCAGGCCGTTGGCGGGCTCGGCGACGCTCTGGCTGGCCACAGCGCCGATCCCGGGTAGGGCCCGCGGCACGACGGAGTCGACGGAGAACCAGTGCGACTGCACCGCGACACCGAGGTCGCCCGACACCGGGTCGTGCGCCACGATTGAGTACGTCCCCTTGCGCAACGAGAGCGAGCTTACGGTTCTGGCCCGGGTACGGAGCATCCCGGAGGGCTTCGTGCGCGCCTACGGCGACATCTCGCCCGGGTCCCCGCGCTTCGCCGGCGCCGTCCTGCACGACGCGGAGGACCCCGGCCTGCCGTGGTGGCGGGTCGTGCGCGCCGACGGGTCGCTCGCCAAGGGCGACCGCCAGCGGGTGCGCTTGGAGGCTGAGGGCGTCCCGTTCCGCGGCGAGCGGGTCGACATGCGGATCGCGCGGATCCCCTGATGTGGCTGCAGCGCGAGCTCCGGCTCGACCCACGGCCACGCGGCTTTCACCTGATCACCCGCGAGGTGGTCGGCGCCCTGCAGCCCGAGCTCGAGGCGGTGCAGGCCGGCCTGCTGCACCTGTTCATCCGCCACACGTCGGCATCCCTCACGCTCAACGAGAACGCCTCGCCCGACGTGCGCCGAGACTTCGAGGCCTACTTCGACGCGGCCGTCCCCGAGGACGCCGGCTACTGGACGCACACCGACGAGGGCCCCGACGACATGCCCGCCCACATCAAGGCGTCGCTGCTCGGGCCCGCGCTCAGCCTGCCGGTCGCCGGCGGTCGGCTCGCGCTCGGCACCTGGCAGGGCGTCTACCTGTGTGAGCACCGGGACCGCGGCGGGTCGCGCTCGCTGCTGGCGACGCTGCACGGCTCGGATTGACGCCCTAGCGGCCCTTCCACTCCGGCTCGCGCTTCTCGGCGAACGCCTTCGCGCCCTCCTGCGCGTCCTCGGACCCGAACACGTGGCCGCTGAGGCGCCCCTGCTTGTCCACGCCTCGGCCTCGGTCCACTCCTGCGCCTGGCGCACGATCGCCTTGGAGGCGGTCAGCGCGAGCTCCATGGCCAGGTGGTACGGGATCCGCCGGGGCAGCCGGAAGAGGCCGCCGGCCGCGGCGATCAGGCCCCGCTTGACCTCCGGGATGCCGAGGCGCGCGTCGCGCGCGGCCACGATCAGGTCGCAGGCGAGCGCGATCTCGAAGCCGCCGCCGACCGCGACGCCATTCACCGCCGCGATCAGCGGCTTATGGCACGGGTTCCCGATCAGCCCGCCAAAGAAGATCCGCCTGCCCGGTAAAGCCGCCGGGCGCTCGCCACCGGCGTTCGCCGCAGCGGTCGCCTTGAGGTCATTCCCGGCAGAGAACGCGCGTTCCCCCGCGCCCGTCACGATAGCGATCCAGGCCTCCTCGTCCTGCTTAAAATCATCGAAGATCGCCGTCAATTCCGCGTTCGCCTCGCGGTGGACAGCATTCATGACTTCAGGGCGATCGATCGTGATATAGGCGATCTGCCCCTTCTTCTCGTACCTGGCAAACTGATAACTCACGCC
>JBBQBV010000007.1:0-51880 GCA_038318085.1 Solirubrobacterales bacterium | reverse complement strand
CTGGAAGGCGCCCGGGATTGCGCCCGCGGAGCTCGAGCGCCGCGCCGGCTCGCCCGACCACCAGGGGATCGTCGCCGAGGTCGATCCCTACCCCTATGCCGACCCCGGGTCGCTACTTGCGGCCGAGGACGCACTCGTCCTCGCGCTCGACCAGGTTCAGGACCCCCACAACCTCGGGGCCGCCTGCCGCGCGGCCGAGGTCGCCGGCGCGACCGGGGTCGTGATCCCGAAGCGCCGCGCCGCCGCGGTTACGGCGGCGGTCTGCAAGGCCTCGGCGGGCGCGGTCGAGCACCTGCCGATCGCCCGGGTGCGCAATCTCGCCGACTTCCTGACCGCGGCGAAGGCGGCCGGGGCCTGGACCTACGGTGCCGCGGCCGGCGCGCGGACCGGGTATCGCGCCCCGGACTACCGCGGATCGGTGGTGATGGTGCTCGGCGCCGAGGGCCGAGGGCTGCGCCCGCGCGTCGCGAGCCTGTGCGACGACCTCGTCGCCCTCCCGGTGCGCGGGAGGCTCGGCTCGCTCAACGTCGGCGCCGCCGCGGCGGTGCTGGTGTACGAAGTCTTGCAGCAGCGGCTTGACACGGGGTCATAATCCTGCAACTCTGCGCCTTAGGTCGAGCCTTAGAAACGCTTGATCTCTGATGCGAGAAGGAGAACCCGGCGCCAGGGGAGGAGTGCGTCACGATCACCGCGGGCCTCTCGGCCCGGGAAGGGATTCATCGTGGCCCAAGACCCTCAGCCTTCGCGCGGTGCGGGTAACCCCGTTCGACCTGCCGTGGGCTCGGGACCGAGCGTGCGGCGACCGGGATGGTCGGCGCACGGCTCGTCGTCGATCGCGCGTTCGGCGCGTGCCGGCCGCGCCGCCGGCGCGGCCAGCGCCGCCCGGGCTCCAAACAATCAAGCTAAAGTCGAGGTCGATGATCACTACCTGCTGGCGCTCGCCAAGCAGGGCAGCTCCGACGCGTATGAGCGGCTGGTCAAGCGCTACCACTCCTTCGTCCGCCTGAAGGCCTCCTCCTACTTCCTCGTCGGTGGCGACGGTGAAGACCTGATCCAGGAGGGCCTGGTCGGCCTCTACAAGGCCATCCGCGACTTCCGCTCGGACCGCGAGTCGTCGTTTCGCAACTTCGCCGAGCTGTGCATCACGCGCCAGATCATCACCGCGGTCAAGACCGCCACGCGCAACAAGCACACGCCGCTCAACGGCTACGTCTCGTTCTCCTCGTCGCCGGCCGGCGCGTCCGCCGATGGCGGCGAGCCGACGCTCGACGAGATCCTGCCCGGCTCTGCGGTCTGGGACCCCGCCAACCAGGCCATCTCCACCGAGGAGCTGCGCTCGCTGGTGGCCTGCCTGTCCACGGTGCTCTCCGAGCTCGAGGCCCGCGTCCTGTCGCTGTACCTCGACGGACACTCCTACGTGGACATCGGCGGGTTTCTCGGTTGTGACTGCAAGACCGTCGACAACGCGCTCCAGCGCGTCAAGCGCAAGGTCGGCGCGCACCTCGCCGAGCGTGAGGTGCTGCTGTAGGGCTCGTCCGTGGTCGGTGTGCGAGGGCCCGCGTGAAGCTCCCGGCGCCTCCGGCTTGGGCTGGGAAGGGGCGGGTCGATCCGTTCCACACCCCTCGTGCGCGGGAGGGTGGGGAACGATGTGGTCGACTATGAGCCGGATCGTTGTGGAACGAAGCCGAACCCCGCCCCCACCAGCCCAAGAGAATTGGCTGTAAGCGCCCGGCCAAACCCTTCGTCCCCCTCAGGCCAGCCTGACCGCCGCCTCCCCGACCGTCACGACGTCGCCGCGGTGAAGCTGCCGGCCGCGGCGCGTCTCAGGCTCCCCGTTGACGCTGACGAGGCCCTCCGCGATCAGCGCCTTGGCGTCCGCGCCCGAGCCGGCGACCCCGGACACCTTGAGCAGCTGGCCGAGCCGGATCATGTCGCCGCGGATCTCGACCTCGTGCATGGACCGATGATCGCGCATGGCCGGCGCGCTGGGCCCGCCGGAACCCACGGAACTTCTTGGACGCGTCCACTAGGGTCGCGACGACATGACCACGCTCGAGATCGTCGTGATCGCCGTCGTCGTCGCCTTCGGGCTGCTGGCCCTCGGCGGCGCGCTGCTGAACCGTCGGCGCAAGGAGGCGAGCTCCCCGCAGTTCGACGCCGCGCTCGAGCGCGTCAACCACGACCTCGCGGCCGCCCACGCAGCCGACAACGGCTGGGAGCCGACGCGCGTGACCGAGTCCGCCCGGCGGGCCTTCGCCGAGCAGCGGCCCGACGTGTCCGTTCAGGCGCTCGAGCTCGTGCAGGTGATCGACCCGCCCGGCACCGACGAGGACAAGGCCATCTTCCGCGTCCAGTCCGCTGACGGCGTGCACCGGCTCACGCTGGGCCGCCACGGCGACCACTGGCACTTCGACCGCCTCGACTGAGCGGCCACGCGAGGGCCACGGCGACCGCGGCCACGGCAAGCGCGCCGGTGGCGCCTCCCTCCTGTGCGACCAGGCCGAGCAGCGGCCCGCCGAGCCCGACGCCCAGGTCGAAGGCGGGCGAGCGCGGGCTGCGTGTCGAGCTGGGTCTGCGGCTGTTCCGGACGATTCTTGACCATCGGCGGCACATTCGGGAGGGTCTTGTCATGGCTCGGCCGCAACCGGCGTTCACGAGGCTCGATGTCCGAGAGCGCCGACGCCGGCTGCTCGAGCTCGGACGCTCGCTTTTCACCCGCCTTCCCTACGACGAGTTGTCGATGGCGGCGATCGCCCGCGAGGCGGGCATCTCCAAGGCCCTGCTCTACCACTACTTCCCCTCCAAGCAGGCCTACTTCGTCGCCACGCTGCAGGGGGCGGCGCAGGAGCTGGCCGAAAGGGTGCGGCCGGCCGCCGACCAGCCTCCGCGCGCGCAGCTCGAGGGCGCCCTGACCGCCTGGCTGGAGTGGGTCGACGGCAACAGGGACGCCTACGGCAAGCTGCTGCGGGCAGCCGGCGCGGTCGCCGAGGTGCGCGAGCTCATCGACGGCGTGCGCGAGGCCACGGCACGTCTGATCCTCGAGCGCCTGACCGACGGTGGCGGAGTGGCGGCGCCGCCCGAGCTGCGGGCCGCGGTGGGCGGGTGGCTGTGGTTCATGGACGGGATCTGCCTGGACTGGGTGCGCCACTCAGACCTCGACCGCGACCAGGTGCACGCCCTGCTGGTCGACACGCTTCCGGGTGCGATCGAGGCTGCCGGACACCCGCGCATGGCCGACACCCTCAGGCGGTAGCGACCCGCAGCACGACGATCGCCCGGTCGTCCGCCGACACGCCCGGTGGTGGGCACGCACGGGGGCCTCGACCGCCTCGGCCACCTCCGCCGCCGAACCGCCCGCCGCCTCCAGCAGGGCGGCGTGCAGGCGTTCATCCCGAAGCGCTCGCCGCCGTGGACGCGCGCGTCGGTCACGCCGTCGGTGTAGAGGATCAGAGCGTCGCCGGGCGCGAGGTGCAGGGCGACCTCGTCGAGCAGCGGCTCCGCGGCGACGCCGAGGCTGTGAGCGTTCCGCCGGGCACCGTCGGCTCGGCGGCCTCCTTCCCGGCGTCGGGGCCCCGCAGCGCGCGCGGCAGCGTGGCCGGGAACGCGCGCCACTGCTCGACGAGCTCGGGCGGGAAGCCGATCGCATGCTCGAGCTGCGGATTGCCCTCCCCGCGTACGAGCAGCCCGGCCGAGGCCGAGAGCTCCTCCACCGCGTGGTGGATGACGGCGCGAGCGATCTCGGCGGCCGAGCTCGAGGCCGAGACGCTGGCCGTGATCTCCTGCAGGCGCCGGGTACCCGCGAGCAGCGCCGCGATGCGCTTCTCGGCGTCCACGGCGCGGTGGCCCGCCGTCACGAGCCGGGTCACGTCGACCGCGTGCAGCACGACCCCGTCGGGGGCCGCCGCGGGATCGTCGCGCAGCGGCACCACGACAGGTCCCGGTAGGAGTCCTCGCAGGAGCCGGCGAAGCGCGCGGGGGACTCGAGCCGGTGCACGGTCTCCCTGCCGGTCAGCACACTGCGCAGCAGCTCCAGGTAGCTTCGCTGCTCCCTGGGGTCCGCCATGACGCGCTCGAGCGTCTGCGCCGCGGGCAGAGGCCGACGAGCTGTGAGCCGGCGGTGCGCTCGCGCCGCCGCCGGTTGGCGACCTCGACGACCAGCTCCGGCCCGCGCAGCACCAGCACCACCGCCGGGATCTCGTCCAGGGCCGCCCGGCGGGGTGTCAGCGCGGTCGGGGTGCCGTCCATGGCGATCCGGCGGCCGTGGGCTCCGGCTCAGCCGATCTTGACCAGGTCGACGACGAAGACCAGCGGCTCGTTCGGCCCGATCGCCGGCGGATAGCCCTTCGCGCCGTAAGCCAGGTCGGCCGGGATGATCAGTTCGCGGCGGCCCCCGACGCGCATGCCGGGGATGCCCTTGTCCCAGCCCGCAATGACCTGTTGGGCGCCGAGGGGGAACTGAAACGGCTCCGCGCCTCGGGTCCACGAGGCGTCGAACTTCTCTCCGGTCGAGTACAGCACGCCCGTGTACTGGACGGACAGCAGGGCGCCGCTTTTCGCCTTGGGACCCTTGCCCGTGACGATGTCCTTCTTGACCAGGGTCGCCGGCGCGGGCCCGGTCGGCTTCGGGACCTGCGGCTCCGCCTTGAGGTTCGTGGAGATCGTGGTCTCCGCGGTGGGGACGGGAGTGGGCTCGGTCGTCGAGGTGGCCGCCTTGCCGGCCGGCGTCT
Organism: Solirubrobacterales bacterium; assembly: GCA_038318085.1. GTDB lineage: Bacteria > Actinomycetota > Thermoleophilia > Solirubrobacterales > Solirubrobacteraceae > DATLGB01. The sequence continues at coordinate 47,153 of JBBQBV010000007.1, read as the reverse complement.
CCTTCTGGCTGCCGCAGCCGGCGACGGCGACGGCGAAGATGGCGGCGAGGCCGATCGCGGCGAGGCGACGCCGCTGGTCGGAGGAGGGGAACGCGACGACGGTCATAGGGCGGGCAGGCTAGTGCTCCGCCCGGGCGGCGATGCTAGGTTGCGCCAGACCGACAGCTGCCCGCTTAGCTCAATTGGCAGAGCACTTCATTTGTAATGAAGGGGTTCCCGGTTCGAGTCCGGGGGCGGGCGTTCCTCGTCGAGGACATCCCAGGCCAAGGAGTCGTATCCAAGCAGCGTCCGTAGGCTGGGCAAGGCTGCTGATAGCTACTGATAAACAAGGGCGGCGGTTCGGAGCGTTCTGATCATGGCGGGCGAGCGTCGCGCCACCACGCGACGGTGTCGCCCAGAGTGTCCGTCAGCGATATCCGCGGCTCCCAGCCGGTCGCGGCCCGCAGCTTTTCCGCCGAGCCGCGGATCTCCATGACCTCGTGCGCGCGCACGAGGTCCGGGTTGATGCGGTGGTCGACCTCGACGCCGGTGATCTCCGCGAGCGCCCGCACCAGCTCGGCGGCCGAGGCCGTCCGGCCGAAGCAGACGTTGTAGGCCTCGCCCGGCTCGCCGCGCAGCGCCAGCAGGCGGTAGGCGCGGACGACGTCGCGCACGTCGGTGTAGTCGCGGCGGGTGTCCGGGTTGCCGGTCACGACCACGACCGGCCGGTCGCCGGCCTCGATTCCCAGCGCCACCTGGCGCGCAAACGTCGCGATCGCGTAGATCGGCTCCTGCCCGGGCCCGGCGTGGTTGAAGGCGCGCGGACACACGACGCGCAGGCCGTGGGCGTCGGCGTAAAAGCGCGCGAGCAGGTCGGTCGCCGCCTTGGAGACGGCGTAGGGGTTCTGCGGGCGCAGCGGAGCGCGCTCGTCGACCGGCAGCGCCGCGGGCGGTCCGTAGACCTCGCCGCTGGACACGGCGACCACCGTGGCGCCCGGGGCCTTTTGGCGCACGGCCTCGAGGAGGTTGGTCGCCATCGCGAGGTTGTCGTGCAGCGTCGTCGCCGGGTCCTCCCAGGAGCGGCCCACGTGGGCCTGCGCGGCCAGGTGGTAGACGACGTCGGGCGCGGTCTCGGCGACGGCGCGGCGGGTGGCGCCGGCGTCGAGCAGGTCGGTCCCGACGTCGCCGGCGCGCGCGAGCGTGACGACGTCGTCGCCGGCCTCGGCGCAATGGGTGGCGAGATGGCGGCCGGCGAAGCCCGTGCCCCCCGTGATGAGCGCCCTCACCCTGTGCGCGTGACGACCAGGTGCTCGACCTTGCCGTGTCCGTTGGAGGAGGAGACGTCCCCCCCGGCGGGAGCGGCCTCGCCTTCAGGCGGGTTCAGGCGCTCCTCCAGTGCCCCGAGCACCGCCCCGAAGAGCGCGTGGCGCCAGGTCGCCTGGGCGAGCGCACGCCGGTCGCCCCACAGCCTGGGGAAGGTCGTGCCGACAGGGTGCACGGCGGCGATCAGGCGCGTGAGCGGCCACGTGGCGAGGTGCTCGGCCAGCCCGGCGCCGAGGCCGCGCGCGGCGCCCGGGCCGCCGACGCTGGGCGAGGCCGCGGCGTACAGCGCCCCGAAGACCGCGCCGTTGGCCACGTGCAGCGCCGCGCCGATCGCGAGGGTCGCGGGCGTCCCGCGCTCTCGCGTGAGCGCGGAGCCGAGCAGCTCGACGTCGTCGTAGTCCACGCCGAAGAACCGCTTGTCCAGCGGTTGCTGGGCGGCCCAGACGCCGGCGGCCGCCGCCCCGGCCAGCGCACCGCGCAGCATCCGTGTCCCGTCTGCACCCATGCGCTGACTGTAACGAGCCACGGCGCCGGGAGTAACCCATCACAGGAGCGAGATGGACCACACCGCACTGCACGAGCGCCCTCGCACCACCGGCGTCCAACCGATCGTCTACTGGCTGGTCAGGGCTGTGCTGCAGCCCTACTTTCACATCTACTTCCGCCTGTCGCGGATCGGTCGCGAGCACGTCCCGGCGCAGGGCCCGGTGATCATCGCCGCCAATCACCGCTCGTTTCTGGACCCGTGGGTGATCGCCACGGTGGCGCGCCGGCCGCTGTACTACGTCGCCAAGCGCGAGCTGTTCGAGAAGCGCTGGCAGGGCTGGCTGCTCAACGCCCTCGGCGCCTACCCGGTCGACCGCGGCAACGGCGACGAGGCGATGCGCGACACCACCAAGGCCATCCTCGCGCGCGGCGACGCCGTCCTGATCTTCCCCGAGGGCACCCGCACGCGGCCCGGCGCCCTCGGCCGCCCCAAGCGCGGGGTCGGCCGCCTGGCGCTCGAGACCGGCGCCCCCGTGGTCCCCCTCGCCATCCACGGGACCGAGGCCGTCCGCCGCGGCTGGCGCATCCGCCCGCACAAGGTGCGCGTCCGCGTCGGGCGCCCGCTGACCTTCCCCCGCGTCGAGGAGCCCTCGCCGCAGCTCGCCGCGGCCGTGACCGATCGCATCTGGCCCTGCGTGATGCTCCAGTGGGAATGGCTGGGCGGCCTGCCGCCACTGCGCCGCGCCGCCGTCATCGGCGCCGGCTCGTGGGGCACGAGCCTCGCCGTCATGCTCGCCCGCGCCGGGATCGAGGTCGACCTCGGCACGCGCACGTCCGAGCAGGCGCGCCGGATCGTCGCCGCCGGCGTCAACGAGCACTACCTGCCCGGCGTCGCGCTGCCCGACAGCGTCAACGTGGTGCGCTCCGCCGAGCTCGAGCTCTCCCGCCACGACCTCGTCGTCTTCGCGGTCCCGGCCCGCGGCCTGCCCGCGGCCGTCGCCGAGCACGGGTCGGGCATCTCCCCGCGGACGGGGGTCCTGCTGTGCTCGAAGGGCCTCGTCCCGCCGCTCGGCACGCTGGCATCCGCCTACGTCGCCGAGCGCACGCTGTCCTCGCGCCTGGCCTCGATCGGCGGCCCCGCCCACGCGCTCGCGGCGCTCGACGGCGGCGCCTCGCTGGTCATCGGCGCGGCCGACGCCGGCTTCGGTCGCCAGCTGGGCGACGCGCTCATCGCCGCCGGGTTCGACGTCACCGTGACCCGCGACGTCACCGGCGTCGAGTTCGCGGGCGCCGCCAAGAACGCTGCCGCGCTCGCGGCCGCCACCGCGGCGGCCGCCGGGCCCAACGCCGCGGGCGCCGCCGCGGGCAAGGTCTTCGCCGAGATCGACGAGCTCGCGCGCGCCTCGGGCTCCGACGGCCGCAGCTTCTCGGGGCTCGCCGGCGCGGGCGACCTCGTGGCCACCGTGCTCGCCTCGGGCTCGCGCAACCGCCGGGCCGGTGAGCTGCTCGCCCAGGGCACGCGCGCGGAGGACATCGTGCCCGTCCTCGGGCACGCCGCCGAGGCCGTCGACACCGTTCCGCTGCTCGCGGGCCGCGCCGCCGCCGCCGGCGTCCACGCCCCCGCGCTGAGCGGGCTCGCCGAGCTGATCGAGGGCCGGGTCGACGCGGCCGACTGGACAGCGTCGATCACCGCTCCCGCCCAGGCCAGCGCCGCCTAGGAGTAGCCTTCCATGGCGAATGGACGTCTCCGATCCGCGCAAGAAGGTCGAGCTGGACGCCCAGTTCTCAGACCTCTACCGGGCGCATCTGAAGGACGTCTACTCCTATTCGTACTACCGCATCGGAAACCATCACGACGCGGAGGATCTGACGGAGCAGACCTTCCTGCAGGCGTACCGCCACTTCGAGCGCGCGCAGCGGGAGTCCAACGGCCGTCCCCTGCGCCCGTGGCTGATCCGCATCACGCACAACCTCGCGGCGAACTACTACCGCGACCGGGCACGCAAGCCGCAGACGCCGATCGACGACGCCGGGGCGCTCGCCACCGCGCACACGACGGAGACGCTGGTCGAGCACCGCGACGACCTGGCGCGCATCCTCGAGTGCGTCGAGGACCTGCCCGACGACCGGCGGGAGGCGCTGATCATGCGCTTCGCGCTCGGGATGGACAACCGCGAGATCGCGCGCGCGCTCGGGCGCACCGACGGGGCGACCAAGGTGCTCCTGCACCGCGCCATCCGGCAGCTCGAGGGCCTCGTCAAAAAGGCCGAGGGGCCGGTCGAGCTGCATGACTGACTTCGAGACCCTCCTGCGCGAGGCGTTCGCGCCGATCGAGCCGCCTGCCGAGCTCGAGGAGCGCCTCGAGGACCGGCTGGCCACGCTGGTCGAGGCGGCCGCCGACGAGCTCGAGGGCTGGGAGCTCGCCACCATGCGCGACCCGCGCAACTGGGCGCCCACCCTGACCGCCGCCGGCGTGGGCGGCGTCGCCGCGGTCGGTCTCGTGCTCGTGCGCACCCAGCGGCGCCGGCACAAGCGCCGGGAGGCGTCTGACAACGTCCTCGAGCTCGCGCAGAACACGGTCCGCGACCTCGCGCGCGAGGCCGGCAAGGTCATCGACCAAGGACGTCGTCGTCGCTGATCCGATCGAGCCGGCGCAGCGTAGTGAACCCCTGCCGATGGCCGACCTGCGCAACCTCGCCGACGAAGACCTCATGCACCTGGTGGCGCGCACCGATCCGCGTGCCTTCGAGGTGCTCTACGAGCGCCATTCGGGCGCCGCCTTCTCGCTCGCCTACCGGATGGTCGGGGCGCGCGGGGCCGCTGAGGACGTCGTCCAGGAGGCGTTTTTGAACCTGTGGCGCTCCGGCGCCCGCTATGAGCGCACCCGCGGGTCCGTGCGCACCTGGATGCTGGGAATCGTCCACCACCGGGCGATCGACGCGCTCCGGCGCGCCACGGTCCACGACAAGCGCCGCGCGAGCGACGAAGGGATCGAGGAGCGGCTGGAGGCCAAGGAGCGCACCGACGTCGAGGCCGCCCGCCGCGACGAGGCGCGCACCGTCCGCGAGGCGATGACCACGCTTCCCGCCGAGCAGTGCCAGGTGATCGAGCTCGCCTACTTCGGCGGCTTCTCGCACTCCGAGATCGCCGAGCTGCTCGGGACGCCGATCGGCACGATCAAGGGCCGGATGCGCCTCGGCCTTGAGAAGATGCGCAACTCGCTCGTCGCGATCGGCGGGGGAGAGGGGCTGAGGGCGTGATGACCGACCACGAGTGGATGGACGAGGTCGGCGCGTACCTGCTGCAGGCGCTTCCGCCGCGTGACGAGGCCGCCTTCGAGGCGCACATGGAGACCTGCGCGCAGTGCCGCGACGAGGTCGCGTACCTGCGCCTCGCCGCCGACGCGCTGCCCAACTCCCCGATCCAGCTCACGCCGCCGGCGGAGCTCAAGGGCCGCGTCATGGCGATCGTGAACTCCGAGGCTCAGCTGCTGAAGGCCGCGGGCGCGCGGGCCGACGAGCCCGAGGGCCAGCCGGGCCCGCGCAAGAAGCGTGTGCTCGCCGTGCTGCGTCCCGGCTGGTGGTCGGTCCGTCCGGGCCTGGCCCTCGCGGGCACGGTGCTCGTCCTGGCGCTCGGCGCCGGCGGCGCCCTGCTGGGCGAGTCGGCCCTGCGCACCCCGACGACCGAGCGGCAGTTCACGGCCCAGGTCGGTCAGGCGAAGCTGATCGTCCGCAAGAGCGGGCACTCGACGCTGGTGGCGACGCACCTCCCACAGCCGCGCACCGGGCACGTCTACCAGGTGTGGCTGAAGCACGATGGCGAGAAGGACGCGCGCCCGACGAACGCGCTGTTCAGCTCGCGGGGGGACGGGACGGCCTCGGTCGACGTCCCGGGGTCGCTCAAGCACGTCGACGAGGTGCTGGTCACAAGCGAGCCCGAGGGTGGCTCGCCGCGGCCGACCTCGCCGCCCGTGATCGTGGCGCGGCCGGCCTAGCCCGCCGCTGAAGCGCCGTTGAATTCGCGCTGCTAGCGTCGCCATTTCCATGGTCACCTGCTACCGCCACCCCAACCGGGAGACGGGTGTCTCCTGCTCGAACTGCGGACGGCACATCTGCCCGGACTGCATGACGACCACCGCGGTCGGCATGCGCTGTCCGGAATGCTCCAGGCAGACGACGCAGGTCCGCCACGTGCGCGCGGCCTTCGACGCGCGTCCGGTGGTCACGATCGGGCTGATCGCGATCAACGTCCTGGTCTGGTTCGGGATGAGCTCGCAGTCCGGGAGCTTCAGCCACGCGGCTGGCCGGATCTACGTCGACGGCGTGCTGTTCGGCCCGCTCGTGCACAGCGAGCCTTGGCGCCTGCTCACCGCGGGCTTCCTGCACGACGGGCCGATCCACCTCGGCCTGAACATGTACATCCTGTGGTTTCTGGGGAACCTGCTGGAGCCCGGCCTCGGCCCGGTGCGCTTCGGCGCCCTGTACCTGGCCTCGCTGTTCGCCGGCGCCCTCGGCGTACTGCTGCTGAGCCCGAACTCGCCGACGCTGGGCGCCTCGGGCGCCGTCTTCGGCCTGATGGGCGCGGCCTTCGTCATGAGCCGGGCGCGCGGGATCGACCCCATGCAGTCGGGGATCGGTCCCCTGATCCTGATCAACCTCCTGTTCACCCTGGCCTTCGCGGGTCACGTGTCGATCGGCGGGCATCTCGGCGGCCTCGTCGGCGGCGCGCTCGCGGGCTTCTTGATCGACCAGTCGGCGCGCTACCGCCGCGACGCCGTGCTCCCGATCGCCGCCTGCGTGCTTGTCGGCGCGATCTCCGTGGCGGGCGCCTTCGCGGTCGCGTAGGGCAGGGCGCGAGCCGCTCCGCGCCGCCGGCGTTTACGGCGGCGGGTATAGGAGGGACGGTCGGCCGCGCACCGTCGGTGCCGGAGGTTATCCCCCGTATTCCAGGACAACGTCAGGCACCACCCGGAACGAAGCCGCCCCCTCCTTACCAGCCCAGCTGTGAGCGGTGGCGCCGCGCCCGACGGCTACAGCTCCGCGTAGAGCGCCGTGAGCTGCTCGGCCAGCTTGGCCGGCGCGAAGCGCTCGCGCGCGTCGAGCGCGGCGGCGGCGCCGAGGCGGTCGCGCTCGGCCGGGTCGTCGGCGAGGGCGCCGAGGGTCGTCGCGAGGCCGCGGTGGTCGCCGGGCACCACGAGCCGTCCCGTCGCGCCCTCGTGCACGATCTCCGGCAGCCCGCCGTGCGCGGCGGCGACGACGCAGCAGCCGGCGGCGGCGGCCTCGAGCGCCGCGTTGGGCAGCGGATCGGGGCGGGTGGAGGGCACGACGACCACGTCCGCCGCCCCGTAGACGGCCTGTACGTCGTCGCGGAAGCCCGCGAGCACCAGCCGCTCGCCGAGGCCGAGCTCGTCTGCAAGCCCCCGCAGGCGCCGCTCCCAGTGCTCCTGGCCCGGCCAGGCGTCGCCGGCGACCAGGCCGACGGCCCCGCGCGCCGCGAGCGCCGGCTCCGCGAGGGCGCGGGCGAGCACCTCCTGGCCCTTCCAGCCCGAGATGCGGCCGAGGACGGCGGCGACGAAGGCGTCGCGGGGGAGCCCGAGGGCCAGGCGGGCGCCGTCGCGCGCGCTGCGGGCGGGCTCGACCGCGAGGCCGTCGTGGATGACCCGCACGTGCGGCTCGTCGGTTGCGAGCGCGGTGCGCACCGCCCGGCTGACGCAGACGACCCGGTCGGCGCCGAGCAGCGCCCGCCGGTGCAGCGGCCACGCGATTGGCACGTGCGGGTAGATCTCGCGCACGTGGACGACGTGCGCGGCGCCGGCCGCCGCGGCGGGCCGGCCCAGCCCGAGCAGGACGGATGTATTGGCGTGGACCACATCGATCCGCTGCGCGCGCAGCAGCCGCCCGAGCCCGGGTTGCGTCCGCGACAGCTCGAGCCCGAGGCGCGGGAGCCCGCCGGGTGTGAGGTGTTCACGCCGCAGGACGGCGAGCGGACCGATGAAGACCTCGACGCCCGCCGCGCGCAGGTCGATCGCCAGCGGGCCATCGAAGGGCAGCAGGGCGAGCGGGTGCACGCGCGAGCGGTCGAGCGTGCGCGCCAGCAGCTCCAGCTGCCGGTCGGCCCCGTAGCGCCCCGCGGAGGAGTGGACGTACAGGACCCGCTGCGCTGCTACAGCGCCACCTCGAGCGGCTGCGACGGCGGGTCCGGCACCCGGTCGGGGTGCAGGATGTGCGCGAGCGTCTCGAGCCCGTCCACGAGCCGCTGGCTGGGCCGGGAGAACAGGCCCGAGGCGTCGACCGCGACGACCTGCCGCGCGCCCAGCTCCTCGAGCTCGTCGCCGTAGGTGTAGGCCTCCTCCTGCGCGCGCTGGGCGTCGTAGCCGCAGGGCATCACAACCACCACCTCGGGTGCCACCGCCTTGACCTGCTCCCAGGTGAAGACCTCGGAGCGCTCGCCGGAGAAGCCGAGCGGGTCGATCCCGCCGGCGTACTCGATCATCTGCGGGACCCAGTGGCCGGCGACGAAGACGGGGTCCAGCCACTCCAGGGCGAGCACGCGCAGCTGCGCCGCCCCGCGCACGGCGAGCCGGACGGCGTCGATGCGCGTGGCCGCGTCCTGCACGAGGTCGGCTCCCCGGTCGGCGGCGTCGATCCGCTGCGCGAGCAGGCGAATGTCGCCGAGCACCTCGCCGAGGGTGAAGGAATCCAACGAGAGGATCTCCGGCCCGGACTCGATGGTCTTGGCGACGGCGCCCACGTCGTCGGCGGAGACCGCGCACACGGCGCACAGCGACTGGGTGACGATCAGCTCCGGCTGCAGCGCGCGCAGCGCGCGCTCGTCGAGCTCGTAGATCGCCTGGCCCAGCTCGGTGTGCGCGCGGACGGCCTCGTCGATCTCGCGCGCGTCGAGGCCGGGCGGGAGCCGGTCGACGGTGACCTTCGGAAGGTCGAGCGCCTCCGGCGGCCAGTCGCACTCGTGCGTGACGCCCACCACCTGGTCGCCGGCGCCGAGGGCGAAGAGCATCTCGGTCGAGGAGGGGACGAGGGACACGATGCGCACTGCGAGCCAGGGTAGGCTGCCGGGCATGGCCTCCAAGCTCTCAGAGGGCGCCGTCGCGGACGGCATCCAGTCCACGCAGTGGCGGCGCGAGGGAGACGCGATCGTGCGCGACGTCGAGCTCGAGGACTTCCAGGCGGCGCTGGCCTATGTCAACGAGGTCGGGAAGGTCGCCGAGGCGGCCAACCACCACCCGGACATCCTCATCCACGGCTACAAGCGGGTGCGGCTGACCCTCTCGACGCACTCCGTCGGCGGGCTCACGCAGGCCGACCTCGACATGGCGCGCCGCCTCGGTTGAGCCGGGCGCGCGGCGGTTTGAAGGCGCGGGTGGTGCTACCGTCCGCGCTGTCGCCACATGAACGACGACGACAGCTCTCGAAGTAGCGGCGGGCTGCCCCCGCGCCGCACCACCGGATGACGGCGCTCGCACTCGCTCTCGTCGTCGTCCTGGTCCTTCTGAACGGCTTCTACGTGGTTGCGGAGTACGCACTCGTGCGCTCTCGGCGCCAGCGGCTCCAGCCCCTTGCCGACAACGGGGATAAGAAGGCGGCCCTCGTCCTGCGCCAGCTCGACGACATCGACGAGCTGATCTCGACCAGCCAGGTCGGCGTCACGCTGTGCTCGATCGCCATCGGCGCCGTCGGCGAGCCGGCGCTGGCGCGGCTGCTCGAGGGGCCGCTGGGCGAGCCGCTGTCGCACGGCCTCGCGGTCGTCATCGCGGTCGTGGCCGCCTACCTGATCGTGACCTCGCTGCACATCGTCGTCGGCGAGATCGTCCCCAAGCTCTACGCGATCGACCATGCCGAGGAGATCGCGCGGCGCACGGCCCGGCCGCTGCACTGGTCGCGCGTCGTCTTCGGGCCGTTCACGAAGCTGCTGTCGAGGTCTGCCCACGTGATCCTGCGCCTGATGGGCCACGACGCGTCGAAGATCGGGGAGGATCAGGCCACGCCGGACGAGCTCAAGCGGATCATCGCCGAGTCCTCGGTCGGCGGCGCCCTGGACCCCGGCGAGGCCGGGATGCTCTCCGGCGTCTTTCACCTGCACGAGCAGCAGGCGCGCCAGATCATGACCCCGGCACCAGCGCTGGTCACCGTCGACGTGTCCGAGAACGTCGAGACGGCGCTGCGGCGCTGCGTCTCCTCCGGCCACACACGCCTCGTGGTCACCGAGGACTCAAACCAGGATCGCGTGCGCGGGCTGGTGCATTCCAACCAGCTCGCCCAGGTGCTGATGGCCGAGGGCGCCGAGGCCTCGATCGAGAAGCTCGTGCGCGACGCGCCGATCGTCCCCGAGACCAAGCCGCTGGACGACCTGCTCGCCGACCTGCAGCGCGAGCGCGCCTCGATGGCCGTCGTGATCGACGAGTACGGGCGTACTGCCGGGATCGTCACGGTCGAGGACATCGTCGAGGAGGTCGTCGGCGAGATCGACGACGAGACCGACCCGCTCGGGGGCGCCGTGCGCCGGCTCGCCAACGGGGACTGGTTCGTGCGCGGCCACGTCGCCATCAGCGATCTCGTCGACCATGGCCTCGACCTGGCCGTGGACTCCGACACCTACAACTCGGTCGGGGGCTTCGTCTTCGGCGAGCTGGGACGGCTGCCGCGCCGCGGGGACACGATCCAGCACGACGGCTACTCCATCCGCGTCGAATCGGTTCGCGAGAACCGGATCGAGGCGGTCCGGATCCGCGAACGGCGCTCCGGGGTGCCGGAGGCCGTCACGTGACCGAAAGCGGTCGCCCACGGGCCTGGCGCGGCAGCCAGCTTGAGCAGATTTGCACAATCCCTACGAACGGTGCTACCTTGACGCCGCTCGCCGAAGATCGCTCAGGCGGTTGACGGAGGAGAGAGGGAGATCCTGGGGAGGATCAGTCCCGAGATATTCGCGGCCGGCTCAGGGGAGCGAGCCGGCCGCGAAACTTCTCTCTGGAGGGGGACTGCGATGAAGGAAGGGGGTTGTCTTCCTTACGACACGCACTCTCCTCCCGACACATCAAGCCGGGGTAAGGCGCAGGTGACGATTTCCTCAGTCCGAGTAGTCGTAGAATCCGCGCTCGGACTTGCGGCCGAGCGCGCCCGCGTCGACGAGCTCGCGCACCGTGCCGGGAATGTCGACACCGAGTCGCTCGCCGATTGCGACCGCGACGTCGAGGCCGACGAAGTCCAGCAGCGCGAGCGGGCCCATCGGGTGGCTCGCGCCCAGCTTCATGCAGGTGTCGACCGCCTCGGGTTCGAGGCCCTGGTCCTCCATCACGCGCACGGCGTCAAAGAGGAAGGGGAACAGCAGGCGGTTGACGACGAAGCCGGCCTGGTCGGCGACCTCGACGCCCGTCTTGCCGAGCGCGACGACCAGCGACGAGGTGCGCCGTTTGACCTCGTCGCCGGCGTCGCTCGGGTAGACGAGCTCGATCAGCTCCATCTTCGGGACGGGGTTGAAGACGTGCAGGGCCGCGAAGCGCTCCGGGCGGCCGCTGGCCTGCGCGAGCCTGGCGACCGACAGCGACGAGGTGGTGCTGGCGAGGATCGCGTCGGCGCCGGCCTGGTCGTGGAGGCGCCCGAGCAGCCCCGACTTGGCGTCGAGATCCTCGGCGATCGCCTCGATGACGTACGTGGCGCCGGACAGGGCGTCGTGGTCTGTGGTGATCGTGACGGTGCTCGGGTCGCCCTCGAGGCGCTCGATGGTCCTCGCCGTCTGCTTGCGCGCCCGCTCGGCTGACTCGGCGCTCCGCGCCACCAGCATGGCCCCGCCCAGCTTCACGGCGGCGACCGACGCCAGGCCGCACGCGATCCTCCCGCTTCCCACCACAGCAACTGTCTCAGACACTCCGAGTCTCCTTGATTGACTGGCCAGTCAACAACGCTACAGACGCGTCCAGGTCACCGTCGCCGTCCGTCCCGAGACACCGTTTGGCGTCACGAGACTGCTTGCATGTGCCCGAGTCGGGCAGACTACGGGTCCGATGACCGAAGACGGGCCGACTGAGCAGCTCCCCGAAACCGTCGCAACCAAGGATCCCCCCGAGGAGTCCCAGACGCCCCCTGCCGCCCCCCAGACGGCGGCGGAGTCGGGCGACGGGGCGCCGCCGCCCGCCGAGGCCTCACCGGCAGCCGAGGCCGCCCCCAAGCCGCCACCCAAGCCGCGCGCCAAGCGCCCGCCGCGTCCGCGCGATCCGCTTCCGTGGCCGGAGCTGCGCGCGGCCGCCACCTCGGTCTCTGACGGTGCGAGCGTCGAGCAGCTCAAGGACGTCTTCCGGCTGCTGCCCGAGGACATCCGCGAGGAGACGGTCACGGCGGTGCGGGAGTACCGCAAGGGGGCGCGCCGGCCGGTGTCGGCCTTCGCGGGCAAGTCGCTGGCGCGCGCCGTGCACACCGCGCGCCGCGCGCGCCGGCGGCCGGACTCCGACCAGGCCGTGTCCGAGGCGCTGGGTCAGGCGCTGGCCGCCGAGGTGATCGCCTCGCTGGACGTCGAGATCGCCGCCGAGGTCATCCTGCCCAAGCGCGACCTGCTCGAGCGCGAGTCGCGCAACGCCCGGCGTCGTCAGCGCGCGGACGAGGACAAGACGCGCGACGAACGCCGCCGGCGCGCTCGCGAGGAGGGCGGCGCCCAGGGCGGCAACTTCGGCACCTACTCGGGCGCCAAGATCCGCGGCCTCGACGAGCTCGCCAAGCTCTTCGAAGACCAGAAACCGGGCGGCGACAAGTCCTAGCCGCGGAGGGCTAGGCCGCGGGCGAGCGGCCCGCCTCGAGCCGGGCGACCAGCTCGTCCAGGCGCAGCTCCTCGAGGCCCGCGCCGACGGCCTCGAGCTCGCCCGCGCAGAACTCGACCAGCTCCCGGCCCTCGCGGCAGAGCTCGAGCGTCTCGCGCAGGCCGGAGTCCCCGGAGTCCAGGCGGCGAATGATCGCCTCTATGCGCCCGCAGGCCGTCTCGTAGGTCGGCGCGGCCGCCGCGCGCGGCTCCTCGCCGCTCGGCTCGGGCGGGAGCAGGGAGTCGCTCATGGGTCCTTCGTGGGATGGACGGAAACTGTGCCGTCGTGCAGACGCAGCGTCATGCGCTGAAGGCTACGGGCGGCGTCGGCGGACGCGACCGGCGCGCCGTCAGGGCCCTCGACCAGCGCGTAACCGCGCTCCAGCGTCCGCTGCGGGTCGTGCGCGGCGAGGGCGAGGGCGAGGCGCTCGAGGCCGCCGCCGCGGGCCACGTGGCGCGCGCTGGCTTCGGCCTTGCGCCGCAGGACGGTCGCGCGCGTGACGAGATCGCGGTCGCGCGCGTCCACGCCGCGCAGCGCGCTGGCGCGCATCTCGCGCTGCTGTTGGTGCAGGCGCTGGCGGTGACGCTCGACGTGGGCCCCGGGACTCCGCGAAAGCCGGGCCAGCGTCCGCGCCCGCTCGAGCACCGCTCGCCGGCCGTGGGCGTGCAGCCGTGCCCCCAGCGCGCGCAGCTGCTCGCGCGCCTCGGAGCAGTGCACGGGCACGGCCGCCTCGGCCGCGTGCGTGGGCGTCGAGCACGAGACGGCGGCGACGTCGTCGATCAGCGTGCGGTCTGTGTGGTGGCCGACCGAGGCGACGACCGGCACGCGCAGCAGGGAGACCGTGCGGCACAGCGTCTCGTCGCAGAACGCGAAGAGGTCCATCAGCGAGCCGCCGCCGCGGGCGACGAGGATCACGTCGACCTCCGCGCAGGCGGCGAGGTCCTGCAGCGCCTGGGTCACCGCGCCGGCCGCGTGGCGGTCCTGCACCGCGGCGAAGGCCCACACGAGCCGTCCGGCCCAGCCGCGCCGGCGCAGGCCGGCGAGCACGTCGTCGCGCGCCTTCCCGTGTTCCCCCGTCACGACCCCGATGCAGCGCGGCAGCCGCGGCCGCTCCAACGCCTTCTGCGGCGCGAACAGGCCCTCCGCCTCCAGGCGCCGGCGCAGCTGCGCGAGCTGGGCGAGCAGGTCGCCCTCGCCGGCGATGCGCACGTCGCCGACGGCGAACGTGAAGCCCGGGGAGGAGGTTCGCGACCCCGGGTAGAAGTCGCAGCCGCCGGCGGCGACGACCTGCACGCCGTCCTGAAGCGGCTGCAGCCCGAGCGCCTCCCAGTCGCGCCGCCACATCGAGCAGGGCAGGGCGCCGGCCCCGTCGCGCAGCTCCCAGTAGGCCTTCGCGCGGCCGAGCTTGAAGCCCACGACCTCGCCGAAGACCTGCACCGGCGTGAACTCGCGCAGCCTGGCCTGCAGCTTCGCCGCGTAGACGCCGACCGGGTACGGGCCGGCGAGGACGCTCCCCGGGATGCCGTCTGGCCGGACCTCAGACACCGCAGGCCCCGAAGATCCCGGCGCGCATCGTCACCCGTCCAAGGTACCGGTGCGTCCAGACGTGAGCCCGTCGGATAGGGTCCGCGCCTGGTGAGCCGGGAAGACTGGTCGGCGCCGTTTCGCCATGACCGAACTCGCCGACTTCGCCCTCATCGTCCTCGTGGTCTCGGGTGCGCTCGGGGCGGCCGTGCTGTCGACCAAGATCAGCGACCGGCTCCCGGTCCCCGCGCCGGTCGTCTTCCTGCTCGCGGCGGCCTTCGCCTCAGACGCGTTCCCCGGGCTCGGCCATGCGCTGTCGGTTCGCGGCGTCGAGCGCGTCGCCGTCGTCGCGCTGGTGGTCATCCTGCTCAACGGCGGCCTGGACATCGGCCGGCGGCGCATGCTCGCGTCCGCCGGCCCGGTGCTGTCGCTGGGGATCCTTGGCACGTTCGCGACCGCCGCGCTGGTCGCGGTGGCCGCCCACCTGCTGCTGGGGTTCGGCTGGACGCTGGCGGGCGTGCTCGGCGCGGCGCTGGCGCCGACGGACCCCGCCGTCATGTTCTCCGTGCTCGGCGGCCGTGAGCTCTCGGGACGCTCCAAGACGACGCTCGAGGGCGAGGCCGGGTTCAACGACCCGGCCGGCATCGCGCTGATGATCGGGATGGTCGAGCTCGCCACCGACCCCCGCGCCACGTTTCTGGTCGTGGTCGAGACCTTCGCGGTCGAGATGGTCATCGGCGCCGTCCTCGGACTCGCTGGAGCCTGGGTGCTCGTCCGCGGCCTGCACCGCGTCCGACTCGGCAGCGAGCCGCTGTACCCCGTGCTCGTGCTCGTGCTCGTGCTCGTCCTCTACGCCGCGACGTCGCTCGCCGGCGGCTCCGGCTTTCTGGCCGTCTTCGTCGCCGGCCTGATCCTGGGAGACGCCGACGTGCCGCTGCGCGCGGAGATCGGGCGCTTCCACAGCTCGCTGGCCGGCCTCGGGGAGATCGTGGTCTTCATCGCCCTCGGCCTGACGGTCCCGATCACGTCGCTGCCGGCGAGCACCTGGGTCGACGGCGCGGTGCTGGCGCTGGTCCTCGCGCTCGTCGCCCGTCCGCTGACGGTGGCGGTGACGCTCGCGCGCGCGTCGCTGACGCGCGGCGAGCGTGCCTTCATCGCCTGGAGCGGCCTGAAGGGCGCTGTGCCGATCCTGCTCGCCGCCTTCGCTCTGCTCGGCGGGGTGGACGGCGCGCGGCGGCTCTACGGCGTCGTCTTCGTCGTCGTGCTGCTCTCCGTCCTCGTGCAGGGCTCGCTGGTGGGCGTGGTCGCGCGCCGGCTTGGGGTGGCGCGCTAAGGCGCGTCCTCCCCGATCCACCCCGCCCCAGCCGCTCAGCCCATCGGGTTGCGGCCGCTCGGGATGCGCCGCGTGGGCGCGTCCGGGTCGACGCTTCGCAGCGCGGCCTCGCCGTCCTGGCCCTGCTCGCCGCGCGTCTCGCCCGTGAAGGCGATGCGCTCGAGCCGGGCGATCTCCTGCTCGCCGAGGCGCCGGGCCGGGTTCTCGGGGGGCAGCCCGCGGATGAGCTTGGCGATGCGGTTGCGCAGCTGCAGCGCGAAGTGCGGCGTGGACGCGCCCATCAGCTGGCGGACGTCGTCGACCGAGACCCGGTGGTAGGGGCTCAGGCGCTTGGGCTGCTCGGCTTCGGCCATCGGCCAGGAAACCTAGTGGACGCGTCCATGAGCGCCGTCGAACCTCGACTACCGGCCGGAGTGATCGACGGGCTGGATCTCCAGCAGGCTGTCGAGGCGGGCCTGGACCGGGATGGAGATCGCCTGCTCGTCGCCCATCAGCCAGCCGTGGTTGTAGACGCCGCGCACCGGGTCCTTGTCATAGCCGGGCTGGATGTCGAGCAGGTAGGCCTCGAGCGGCTTGGGCAGTGAATTCGGATCGGTGAGCAGCAGCAGCGGGCCGTAGGTTCCCGAACCCGCCAGGGCGGCCGCGGCCGCGGCCTCGCCCGTGCGGCCGGCGGGCGCGAAGACGAGCCCATGGCCCGGGTCGACGAGGTTCCAGCCGAAGCTGCCGTCTGCGAAGCGGGCGACGGCGATCGCGTTGGCGACCGGGTCGGCACCCGAGACGCGCTGGGCCGTCCCGAGCTTCTTCAGCCGCGCGAGCACCTTGTCCGAGATGCCCGAGGCCGGCCCGATGACGTAGATCTGGGGGCGCCGGCGGGACCTGATGGCTGCGCGCGTGGCGGGCGGAAGCCGGGCGACGTCTGCCCACAGCACCGGCGCGCCCGTCTTGGCGGACAGGCCGGCGGCGGGCATCGCGAAGGCGGGCGCCGAGGACGGCGCGACGATCACCGCGTCGGACGGCCGGCCGGCGGCAGACGTCACGAACCGGTCGATGGCGCGGGCGATCACGGTCGGATCGCTGCCGGCGATGTCCGTGGACTTCAGGCCGCCGGGCTTCGCCGCGGCGGTCCCGACGCGGATGACCTGGGCCCGGCCGGCCTTCGGCGCGCCCGTGGGCTGGAGGGCGTCTATCGCGTCCTGCGTCGCCTGGGGGACCTTGCCGTCCTGCGAGTACAGGACGGGAGAACGCAGCGGCCGGCTCATCAGCTGTGCGGCCGAGACCGACGACCGGAAGTCGGCGGCGTCGACGATCGTCACGGCGCCCGGGCGGGAGTCGGCAGCGACGCCGGGGTAGACCGCCTGCGCGACGCCCGCCGCGTCGGCAATCGCATCCGCGCCGCCCACGCGGGTCGTGTTCTTGGTGGCGAAGCCCGGGAAGCCCAGCGCGAGCGCCGCCTGCTTGGCCTGCGCGTTCGTCCTGGCCGGCTGTCCGAGCACGGGTGCCGACGGGTTGCCCTTGGTGTGCGGGACGATGTTCTTGGACCCGCCACAGCCCGCGAGCAGCGCCAACAGGGCGCATGAGACCGTCGTTGCGAGCCGCATCCGGGCCCGGACTGTAACCATCCGGTACAACCGGCGCTAAAGGTGCGGGCGGGTGCTTGCCGAAGAGCTATGGCAGCAAGAGTTCCGGCGCGGCTGCTAGGTTGCGGGCCGCAGGTTGTCGTTGACATGCCGAATCCCCGGTAAGACGCCGGGGAACGGGGGACCCAGGCAGTTTGGGGCGAATCGCGAGCGCAAGCTCGTGAACCGCGGCTCTTTCCGCGGTAGCCCGTCAGCTAACCCCGCAGGCCGATGAAAGAGGTGTCGGACCGATGCGGGGATTCACCCTGCTGTTGATGATCACGGTGTGCGCGCTCGTGGCTCCCGCCGCGGCGCTGGCTCAGGCCACTGGTGGGGCCGCCCCCACGGGGACCCCCGCCCCCGCACCCGCCCCCGCACCCGCCGCCCCCGCCCTCGGCGCCACCGGCGGCTCCCAGTACGGCGTCGATCCCACGGCCGCCCCGCGGACCTACGTCGCCGGCACCAGGGCCAAGCGCCTCAGCACCGGCTACGCCGCCGCGCCGCAGGACGCGCCCGTGGCCGTCCAGAACGCGATCTTCGCCGCCAACGACATCGTCGGCAGGCCGTACACCTACGGCGGCGGTCACAACCGTGCCTTCTCGTCGACCGGCTACGACTGCTCGGGCGCCATCTCCTACGCGCTGCACGGCGCCGGTCTGCTCGACGCGCCGCTGGACTCCTCGTCGTTTGAGTCCTGGGGCGCGAAGGGCAAGGGCGCCTGGATCACGGTCTTCACCAACCCGGGCCACGCCTACGCCGTGATCGCCGGGCTCCGGCTCGACACCAGCGCGGCCGGCGAGAAGCGCTCGAGCGGCAAGGGCCCGCGCTGGCGCTCGAACGCGCGTAAGCAGCGCGGCTTCATACGCCGTCACCCGGACGGCTTCTGAGCTCCTCGCGCTCGGCGAGGCGGTTGCGCCGCCGTGTCTGCGCCTCCCGGTCGCGGCGCTCCTCGTCGGGCGTCTCGGTCTGCAGCTGCGGAACGGGTGTGGGCGAGCCCTGTTCGTCGAGGGCGACTATCGTGAAGTAGGCGGAGTTGGTGTGCCGCGGCTCCCGTCCGCCGCGCGGACGCTCGGCCGTCACCCGCACGCCGACCTCCATCGACGTCCGCCAGACCGCGTTCACCGACGCGCTGAAGGTCACGAGCTCGCCCTGCTCGATCGGCTCGAGGAAGGTGACTCGGTCGACGCCGCCGGTGACGACGCGGCGGCTCGAGTGGCGGATGGCGGCGATGCCGGCGACCTCGTCGCACAGCTTCATCACGATGCCGCCGTGCACGTAGCCGGCCGAGTTGATGTCGGTCACGCCCATCCAGTGGACGAGGGTCGAGCGCGAGTCTGAAACGGGCTTTACGTGCATCGGTAGGCTCCTCAGGACCGATTTCGATTTAGCAGGAGGAAGCGCGTGCCGGGAGTCACTGGACGCATGTCCACGGTCATAAAGGCCAAGATCTCAAGAATGCTCGACCGGGCCGAAGATCCGGGTGAGACCCTGGACTACTCCTACCAGAAGCAGATGGAGATGCTCCAACAGGTCAAGAAGGGCATCGCCGACGTGGTGACCGCCAAGAAGCGGCTCCAGCTGCAGGCCGACAAGATCCAGACGTCGCTGCCCAAGCTCGACGCGCAGGCCCGTCAGGCGCTCGCCCAGGGCCGCGAGGACCTCGCCCGCACGGCGCTGGAGCGCAAGAACTTCGCCCAGTCCGAGCTGCAGGGGCTCGACGCCCAGGTCGTCGAGCTCGAGGGCCAGCAGCAGTCGCTGATCGACAAACAGCAGAAGCTCGCCACCAAGCTCGAGCAGTTCCGCACCAAGAAGGAGGTCATCAAGGCGCAGTACTCCGCCGCCGAGGCCTCCGTGAAGATCTCCGAGGCGGCGTCCGGCGTCGGCGAGGAGATGGCTGACGTCGGCCTCGCGATGCAGCGCGCGCAGGACAAGACGGAGAACATGCGCGCCCGCGCCGGGGCGATGGACGAGCTCGAGGCGGCCGGTGCGTTCGACGACACCCTCGCGCTCGGCGACGGCCAGGACGACATCGACAAGCAGCTCTCCCAGCTCAGCTCGGGTGCCGCCGTCGACGACGAGCTGGCCAAGATGAAGGCCGAGCTCGGCCCGGGCACCGCGCCCGCGGCGCCCTCGCTTGAGACCGGCTCCGCCCCGCAGCCCGGGACGACCGAGGGCCAGGCGTGATCGCCCGGATCTCGACGGAGAACCAGTACCGCCTGTCCGACAACGTCGCCGCGAGGCTCAACGAGCTCGACAACGAGACCGTGAAGGCCGTGGATGGCAACGACGAGGCCGCCTACAAGCAGCTGTTCGACCAGATGCTCACGCTCGTGCGCAGCGAGGGCTCGCTGCTCGGCGACGATGAGCTCGAGGAGTCTGACGTCATCCTGCCGCCGCCGGACCTGTCCTTCGCGGAGGCGAGGACGGAGTTCACGGGCGACGGCCTGATCCCCGACTGATCAGCCTTACCTCGGAGGAATCGGACTGCCTCGTCGCGTCGCGTGCGCGCTCGGGACCGTGCTGCTGCTGGCTACAGCGGCACGTCCCAGAGCGGAAACCAGCGGCCGAGGTCCTGCTCGATCGGCAGGTCGCTCTCCAGCTGCGCCTTGAGGCGAAGCTCGTGCTCGTTGTCCCGTGTCTGCTTGCCGGGCCCGGGGACCATCGGATAGAAGGTCGCCCGCTTGAAGTTGTAGATCCAGTGGACCCGCTTGCCCTGGTCGTCTTTGAACGGGAACAGGGCCGCGAGGATGCGGTCGCCGTAGCCGCCGTCGCGCAGGGCGCTGGAGACCGCGTTGAGGCCGACCACGAGGTCCTCGAAGTCCGTGTCGCCGAGCACCATGAAGCGGTAGCCGAAGGCGTCGTCGCGTGACTGAATCGTGGTGTCGTTCTCCTCGCCCGTGGCGTGCAGGAGCTCGGTCATCTCGGTGACGATCGCGTCGAAGTCGGCCGTGCCCAGGGGCTGGAAGACGATCGCCGCCGTGCCGACCGGGTGCAGGCCCTGCGTGTCCATGGTGATGTACGCCGTGGACATCGCGAACAGCCGGTCGTCACTGGGCTGGCGCAGCTTGCTCTTGCCCTTGAGCACGTCGAAGAAGCCCATCGCCGGAGCGTAGCCCCCGGCCCGCGCGGGCAGTGCGTACTTCGAGACCGATGTGGACCGGACACGACACCCTGCTGGTGCTCGACGTCACGATCGCGGCGGGCGGGTGCGCGTGACAGCGGTCGTCGGCCTCGACATCGGCACCACCAGCGCGAAGGCGGCGGCTTTCGACGCCGACGGGAAGATGCGCGGGCGAGCCGAGGCCCGCTACGAGCTGCACGAGCCGCATCCGGGCTGGGTGGAGCAGGATCCGGCCGCGGTCGTCGACGCGGTCATGGGGCTCGTGCCCAAGTCCGGGCCGGTGGCGTTGAGCTCCGCCATGCACTCGCTCGTCGGGCTCGACGCGCGCGACCGGCCGGTGACTCCGCTGATCACCTGGGGCGACACGCGCGCCAGCGCCCAGGCGGAGGGGCTCAAGGCCGAGCACCCCGATCTCCACGCGCGCACGGGCACGCCGCTGCATCCCATGTCCCCGCTCGCGAAGCTCCGCTGGATGCGCGAGTGCGAGCCGGAGGCGTTCGCCGCCGCGCGGCGCTGGGTCGGCGTCAAGGAGCTCGTCGTGCACCGGCTGACCGGCGAGTGGGTGATGGACCACTCCGTCGCCTCGGGTACCGGGCTGATGGGGCTGTCGACGCTTGACTGGGACCCCGAGGCGCTGGCGCTCGCGGGCGTCGAGCCCGACCAGCTCGCGCGGCTCGTGCCGGCCAAGGAGCGGCTCGGCGACGTCATCGTCGGCGCGGGCGACGGGCCGCTGGCCAACCTCGGCGTCGGCGCGGTCGCGCCCGGCGTGGCGGCGTGCTCGATCGGCACCAGCGGCGCGCTGCGGCTGATGGTCGAGGACCCGGCAGTCGACCGGGCAGGGCGCAGCTTCTGCTACGCCCTGACCCCCGGGCGCTGGATCGTCGGCGGCGCGATCAACAACGGCGGCGTCGTGCTCGAGTGGCTGTCGCAGACGTTCGGCGCCTCGATCGAGACCCTGCTCGACGAGGCCGCCGCGGTGCCGCCCGGGAGCGCGGGGCTGCTCATGCTCCCGTACCTGCTGTCCGAGCGCGCGCCGCACTGGAGCGCGCTCCCGCGCGGCGCCTACGTCGGCCTGAGCCACGCCCACGACCGCGGTCACCTGGTGCGCGCCGCGCTCGAGGGCGTCTGCCAGCAGCTCGCCCTCGTGCTGGCCTCCCTGCGCGACGCGGGCTACGAGGTCCGCGAGATCCGCGCCACGGGGGGCTTCGCCCGGTCCCAGCTGTGGCGGCAGATGCTCGCAGACGCCCTCGGGTTGCCGATCGGCTTCACCGCAGCCCGCGAGGGCTCGGCCTTTGGCGCGGCGCTGCTGGGGATGGAGGCGCTGGGGATCGTCGACTCGATCGAGCGGGCAGCGGCCCTGATCGCGGTCACCGAGACCGTCGAACCCGATCCCACCGCCGCCGCGGCCTACGATCGCCTGCGCCCGATCTTCGAGGCCGTCTACGACGCCCTGCTGCCGGCGTTCCGCGCGCTGCGGGCGGAGGCAGCGATACCGGACCTCTGTGCACTCCCCCCGCTCTGAGGGGGTGAAATGCACAATCTGCGGCCGCCCGAGCCTGCTGTTCAGTCCGCGATGCCGGGCGGCACGAGGGCGCCGTCGCGCCGGCGCCCTAGACGCCGGACTGCAGCTGGCTCTCGAGGCGCTGGAGCGCCGCGATGCGCTTCTGCATCGGCGGGTGGGTGGAGAAGAGGCCGCCGATGGCCTTGCCCGCGCCGGGGGGGAAGATGTAGAAGGCGGCGAGCTGCGACGTGGCGCGCAGGTCCTTCTGCGGGATCTGGTGCATGCCGCTTGAGATCTTCATCAACGCCGAGGCGAGCGCGCTGGGGCGGCCGGTGATGATGGCCGAGCCGCGGTCGGCCGCGAACTCGCGGTAGCGCGAGAGCGCCTGCATGAGCATGAACGACACGACGTAGACGGCGATCGAGATCAAGAACACGGCGATGAACGACATGCCGTCCTCGTCGTCGTCGCCCCCGCCGTAGGAGCCGCCGCCGCCGAAGAGGAACCCGAACTGCACGATGTAGGACGCGATCGTCGCGAAGAAGGACGCGAGCGTCATGACCATCACGTCGCGGTTGGCGACGTGGGTGAGCTCGTGGGCCATGACGCCCTCGAGCTCGGCGGGGGAGAGCATCTCCATGATGCCGGTGGTCGCGCAGACCGTGGCGTTCTTCGGCGAGCGGCCGAGGGCGAAGGCGTTGGGCATGCGCGTGTTGGCGATGGCGACGCGCGGCTTGGGCAGGTCGGCCTGCACGCACAGGCGGTCGATCATCGCGTGGAACTCGGGAGCCTCGGCGGGCGTGACCGTGCGGGCGCCCATGGCGGCCAGGGCCATCTTGTCCGAGGCGAACAGCTGCAGCAGCGCGAGGCCGCCGGCGATCACCACGACGATGCCGACGCCGACGCCCGCGGTGATCAGGGCGCCGACGAAGATCACGTAGACGAGTCCGAGCAGGAACATCGTCGTCGCCATGCGGATCTGCAGGCCCGTGTCGCGGCCGAAGGAGGAGAGCTTGCTCATGATGTGGTGTCCAGGCTACGGGGGAGGGAGGTACTTACGCTTTGTAAGTGTAGAGAGTGTAGCCGTACCCTGCGGCAGGTGAAGATCCGCGCCGCCGTCCTGGAGGAGTTCGGGCAGCCCCTGAACGTGACCGAGGTCGAGCTCGCCGGTCCCGCCCGCGGCGAGGTGCTGGTACGCCTGGCCGCTTGCGGCATCTGCCACACCGACATGTACACGGCGTCGGGCGCCGACCCGTCTGGCTACGCGCCGGCCGTCCTCGGCCACGAGGGCGCCGGGATCGTGGAGGCGATCGGCGAGGGCGTCACGTCGGTGGCGGTGGGCGATCACGTCGTGACGCTGTTCAGCCCGCAGTGCCGGGAATGCGTGCATTGCGTGGACGACCGGACGAACCTGTGCCTGGCGATCCGCGCCGAGCAGAACCTGGGCCACATGCCCGACGGTACGACCCGCCTCTCCCGCGACGGCGAGCCGATCCGCCATTTCATGGGCACCTCGACGTTCGCGGAGGCGACGGTGATTCCCGAGATCGCGCTCGCGAAGGTCTCCCCCGACGCTCCGCCGGAGCACGCGGCGCTGTTCGCGTGCGGCCTGTCGACGGGGCTCGGCGCGGCGATGTTCACCGCGAAGGTCCAGCCCGGCACGACCTGCGTCGTCTTCGGGGCCGGCATGGTGGGCCTTGGCGCCGTGGCCGGCGCGCGGCTGCAGGGCGCGGAGCGCATCGTGTGCGTCGACCTGTCCGAGGAGCGCCTCGCGCTCGCCGCGGGCCAGGGCGCCACCGACACCTGGGTCGGCGGGCCGGACACCGTGCAGCGGGTCCTGGACGAGACTCAGGGCTTCGGCGCCGACTACACGTTCGAGGCGACCGGCCTGGTCGAGGTCATGGCCCAGGCCGTCGAGTCCGCCCGCATGGGCTGGGGCCTGTGCACGGTCGCGGGCGTCGCCGGCAAGGGGGAGACCCTCGACGTCGTCCCCCGCTGGCTGATCCAGGGGCGCCGCGTGGCGGGCTCGTCCTTCGGCGGCGTCAAGGGCCGTGACCAGGTGCCCGGGCTCGTCCAGCGCGCGCTCGACGGCGAGATCGACGTCGGGCCCTTCGTCAGCCACCGTCTCGGTCTCGACGAGGTCAACCGCGGCTTTGACCTCATGCACCGCCAGGACGGCATCCGCTCCGTGATCGAGTTCGCCTGATGCAGCCCAGCCTCGACGTCCTCGGCATCTCGATCAAGACCTTCGGGCTCGCCTTCGGGCTGAGCTTCGTGCTCTGCGGGCTGCTGCTCGCGCGCCGCCTGAAGGAGATCGGCAGGCCCGTCGACTGGGCCTACGAGATGATCTTCGCCGCGCTCGTGGGCGGCCTCGTCGGCGCGCGCCTGTGGTACGTGGTCACCAACGTCGACGCCGCCCGGCAGGACTTCCTCGGCACGGTGTTCGGCGGCTCGGGGCTGGTCTGGTACGGCGGGGCGCTCGGCGGTGCGGCGGCCGTCCTGCTGTGGGCCTGGCGCAAGGGGATGCTCAACCTCGGGCTGGCCGACCTCGCCGCTCCCACCCTCGCGCTCGGCTACGCCGGCGGCCGCGTCGGCTGCCAGGTCTCCGGCGACGGCGACTACGGCACGGCCTGGGACGGGCCGTGGGCGATGGCCTATCCGCACGGCGTCGTTCCCACCGCCCAGACCGTCCACCCGACGCCGATCTACGAGACGTTCACGATGGGCCTCGTCGCGTTCGTGCTCTGGCGCCTGCGCGATCGCTTCCGGCCCGGTGTGTTGTTCGCGATCTACCTCGTGCTCGCGGGCGTCGAGCGCTTCCTCGTCGAGTTCATCCGCCGCAACGAGGACGCGGCGCTCGGCCTCACGGTCGCGCAGCTGTTCTCGGTGGCGATGGTCGCGGGGGGCGCTGCATGGTTGGTGCGGGGCCGGGCCGGGCACCCCGCGCCCCCCTGATGCGAGCTGGCCATCGAGCCCCGCGGTGCCAGCGACGGCATACCTCAAGAGGTATAATCGTGGATGCACGCGCTTGACGCTTCGGGCGCCAGTGCGACGCGAGGCCCTGCGCGACGCGATCACGCTGTGGCCCTGATCCGCTCGTCCACCCGCGCAGCCGCGACGAGGCGTTCGCGGAGGTCGCGGCGCTCCGGCTGGCTGAACACCCGCCGATCGTATTGGGCTAGGTACTCGCCGTAGACGGATCCTCTCGCGGACACGTCACCGCCGGCTGGCTTCGGTCCGGCTGGTGACGCCGGCCTGGCGCCGCATCCAGGCGCTATCATCCAGCGACAATGGCGTCCCAGACGGCCACCATCCGAGTGACGCGCCAAACGCGCGACGTCCTCGCTGAGCAGGCCCGCGCGCGCGGGATGTCGCTGGCCGCGCTGCTTGCCGAGATCGCCGACGACCGTCGCCGCGAGGCCGTATGGCGCTCGGAGCGCGAGGCCAGCCGCATCGACGCGCAGAGTCCCGGCGCGCGAGCCGAGGTCCGCGAGTGGGAGGCCACCCTCGGGGATGGTGTCGACTGACGCTCCGCGTCGCGGGGAGATCTGGCTCGTTGCGCTGGGGGCGGCACGCGCCGGCGAACCGGGCAAGACCCGGCCTGCGGTCGTCGTCTCCGTCGATGAGCTGAGCCTCGGCGCCCCAGCGAACCTGATCCTCGTCGTCCCGCTGTCGAGCTCGCAAGCCCCCTCCGCCATTCGGGTCGAGCTTGGACCGGGCGCCGGTATCGATCGCCCGAGTCGCGCCATATGCAGAGCAATCAGAGCCGTCGTCGCCTCGCGGCTCGTGCGGCGACTCGGAAGCGTCGAGTCGGTCGCGATGGAGGAGATCGAAACGGCCCTGACGCTGATCCTCGGACTCGACCGTCGAGCACCCGGCCGGTAGCCACCCGGGCGACCCAGAAGCCGCGCAGCTCCGGCGGGCGGCTTGCCGAGCGGGAGCCCTGCTCTGGCCGTCAATCGCTGGCGCTGCCTCGGGGAGTTGGAGCAGGCGTGCGCGTCCGGAAACGCCCCTTGCTGGGGTGCGAACGCTTGCTCGTTGCCAGCCACGCCGTAACGCTGTCCGCGCCGCGCCTCGGGCTGCGACGGCCCGGGCTCGTCGAGATTCGCGCTTCGCAGGCGGTGCCGACTCCGGGCCGTTAGTGGGGAAGGCACGGCCTATGAGGCGGTGATCACCCGTTTCCACGGGCTCGCCGTGCAGAGCCTGGGGTGATCGTCGCACGGGCTCAGGTCGTTGATGATTGGGATCTGTTGGACGAGCTGCGCGTTGGCCATCGTCTCGAGGACGTCCGGGGGTGTCAGCCAGCTGACTCTCTGGCTAGCGGGCACGTAGGCTTTTGTCTTCCACGCCGGTAGATGTGATCTGCATATATTGCCTCACCCTTCAATGTGCGCCATTATTGGTGATCGTGCCATTCTCCGTCCGGGGGTTGGCGGTCCCGGGAGGGGTTGGTGTGCCGATGAGCTGGATCGCCAGTGCTGGTCGTCGTTCCTTGTTCGGGCACGGGCGCGCTCTGCCTGCCTCGGTCGTTGCGCTGGTCGTGCTCGGTGGTCTGCTCCTCGTTGCCCCCGCGGGGGTGCTGGCTCGCGCGCAGATCGCTTCGACCAAGTCTCCCGCGAGCGCTACCGCGCGGCGACTGCGCGCCGAGATCGCGAAGGTGACGCGCGTCAGGCCGCGGCGGGCTCCCCGGCGTACGCCGTCTGCTCATGCCGCGGCGGTTCTCGGCGCTCCACCGCCAACCCTGCAGACCTATCCGCTGCCGACCTCCAGCGCGTACCCGAACGACATCTCGGTGGGGCCTGACGGCAACCTGTGGGTGCCCTACAGGTTAGATACGCACATCGCCAAGGTCACTCCCTCGGGCACCGCGACCGAGATCGATCTGAGTACGTTTCTGATCTTCCCGAGGATGGTCGCGGGCTCGGACGGCAACCTGTGGATGATGGACGGTTCCCAGGTGGTGCGCAAGCTAGACACCGCCGGTGCGATCACCGCGACCTATCCCCTGTCCGGGCAGGGCGGGGTGGGCGACATCACCCTTGGCCCCGACGGCAACATCTGGATGACCGAGATCAACTCGAACCAGGTCGCCCGGATCAGCCCGGACGGGACGGTCACCGAGTTCGACGAGCCAGCCGGCACTAACGCCGTGGGCATCACCGGCGGAGCCGACGGCAACGTGTGGTTCGCCGGTGAATTCAACAACTCGATCGGACGGGTCACGCCGAGCGGCGCGATCACCGAGTTCTCGCTGCCGGGAGACCCGTCGATTCTTTCCCCTAGTGAGGCCACAAAGGGCCCGGACGGCAACGTCTGGTTCACGGTGCAGAATCTTGCCGGGCAGAACCAGCCGACGAGCCAAAACATCCCGACGGGGCTGATCGGCAAGATCACCCCGTCCGGCGCGGTGACCGAGTACGTCCTCCCGGCCGGCACCCAGCCCTTCCAGATCACCACCGGCCCGGACGGCAACTTGTGGTTCATGGATAGCCAGAACAACGAGATCGGCCGCATCACCCCGAACGGCCAGGTCGGCCTGTTCGCCACCGGCCAGCAGAACTACGGCATGGGGAATATTGTCACCGGTCCGGACGGGCGCATCTGGTACACATTGGTCTCGCCGGCTGCGGTGGCCGCGTTCGAGCCGTTTGCCCCCACGCCGAGTCCCCCCGACGTCAGCGCCCTGTCCCCGGTCACGGCACCGACCAGCGGCGGGACCCACGTGCAGATCTCGGGCTATAACATCGGCACCGCCACCCAGGTGCTGTTCGGCAGCACCCCGGCGACCAGCTTCACCATCACCGGTCCCGGCCAGATCGACGCGGTCGCCCCGCCGCACGCGCCGGGCGCGGTCGACATCACGATCGTCACCCCATCGGGAACGACCGCCCCCTCTACAGCGTCCAAGTTCTACTATCCCTCGCCGCAGTGCGGCCAGGTCATCACCCGCGAGACGACCCTCCACGCGGACATCGGCCCGTGCTACAACGACGGCGTCGAGATCGGGGCGAACCAGATCAAGCTCAACCTGGGCGGCCACCGCATCTTCGGGTTCCCGGGTCCCAGCGACGGCAACTCGGTCGGCGTCAACCTCCAAGACCGTACCGGCGTCACCGTCAAGAACGGCACCGTCTCGGGCTTCGACGCCGGAGTCGTGATCAATCGCGGCGGCTCGAACATCGTCACCAACCTGACGCTGAAGGACAACCGCGGCCCCGATGCCCCGTTCGATTCGCAGTACGGCGACGGAATCTTCATCGATAGCTCCCCCAGCAACCACATCGCGCGGAACACCATCACCCACAACGGGATCTTCGACGGAATCGGGATCTACGGCCCGCTGTCGAACGGGAACATCGTGAAGAAGAACGTAATCACGCACACGGTCGGGCCCTCGGGCCAGGGGCCCTCGGGACAGGGGATCATTATCAACGGCGGCACCGGCACTGGCGCAGCGACGTTCATCACGGGGACCATCGTCCAACGCAACGTCGTCAGCGGCAACGCGTCGGCGGGGATCGCCAACGTCAACCACGTGCGCGGCCGGATCCTCAACAACACCGTCGATGGGAACGGCACCACGAACTCGATCGGCAACGGCATCGGCGTGTCGGTCGGCTTCAACTGGGACCTTGGGGACACGGAGATGCTGATCGAGCGAAACCAGGTCCAACGCAACGGCGTCGACGGCATTCGCATCGGCAACCCGTTCGGGTTCGGCACCGGCAGCCCGACCGGTAACAAGATCCTCAATAACAATGCGGCCAACAACGCCGTCAACCCCGCCGCCGATACCTACGAAGGCGGGATCCAGGGCTTCGATCTTCACGACCTCAACGCCAACTGCGCCAACGACATCTGGTCGGGCAACGACTGGGGCAGCGCCGGCTATTCCCCGCCGTGCACCGCGGCCGGCGGCAGCGGACCGGTAGTCGCAGCACCGACATCGCCTTCAAAGGCCGCGAGTGCGGCCTCGCCATCCGGTCCGAACGCTAAGGCCTGGACCCAATTCATCAATCGCGGGCGCCGATGATCGTCTGACGGCTGTCGTTCGAGGTCGCTCTAACCCATCGTCGTTCGGGATGGATGTCGGTGGGAATCCGAGCACCCGCTTCGGATCGGGGGCCGTACGGCGCTATCGCGCGCTCGTGCGGAAGCGCAACGTTCCACCCAGGTCGATCTGAAATAGTTGACCAAGGCAACCGATCGCTACCCTGGCCTATGTCGAGTTGGTGCCCGCTCGATGACGCAAAGACGCGGCTGTCAAGTTAATATTGATCAGGCGCGTCGAGGATGGTGAGGAGATCATCGTCCGCCGGGCCTCGACGCCCGTCGCCAGGCTCGCCCAGTTCGAGCCGCAGCATCTAGCCACCCGGAGCGTTGCGCGGTCGGCATCGAGAGCGACGAGGAGCTCGATTCGCC
The DNA here is from genome assembly GCA_038318085.1 of Solirubrobacterales bacterium. Lineage (GTDB taxonomy): Bacteria > Actinomycetota > Thermoleophilia > Solirubrobacterales > Solirubrobacteraceae > DATLGB01. The sequence continues at coordinate 18,044 of JBBQBV010000007.1, read as the reverse complement.
ACTGGCGGAGTTCGATCAATCTGCCCCCCAGCGCTTGACCGCACTGAGCAGCGTGTCGACGTAGGACATCGCGACCAAGCTCGAAATTGGGAAGCTGAACTGGATCTCGAAGCGCGGCACGACCTTCGCGTCTGTCTCTGCGGCCCAGGGCTTCCGACTTTCCTCTCTCGATCGCGACGACGCATGTCGGTGCTCAGCCTGCCAACGACCCGGGCTCACCCGTCATCTGATCAGCTGGCGGAGGCTGGGACGCGTCACGGCGCCGATACGGGTCTTCGATGATCTGGACCTCGTATTCACGCGGCCCGCGAGCTCGCCGGCGAGACGCTCAGACAGTGAGCCATCGCCGGATCTACTGTCATTCGACCGACGTTCTACAAGACCACGGCGCCGCTCGAGCCCGGCGCTTGGCTGTCGGGCGCGGACTTGCTGTCGATGACGCCCAGCTTGTGCTGGTAGTCGCCCACGCGGAACTCGGCGTACCCTGGCCGCTCGAAGTACGGGCACCGCCCATTCAAGCGGCGCGCCGATCAACTCCGCGACATGCAGGTAGCGCAGCACCGAGCGAACGACCGCCACCAGCAGCTGCGCCGACGCGGCACCGCGCAACGGGCACTCGCGCGCGAGAAGGTCGCTCACATCGGCAGCCGTCAGCCGGTCCAGCCCCAGATCCTCCAGCCCCTCGCGCTGCGATAGGACAGCCGGGCCCTGGCTCATAGCGCGCCGCCGTCGTCTCGCTCAGCCCGCGCTCGAGGAGCAGATGGTGCCGATAGCCAGCGAGCACCCGCCCCGCCGCATCCTCCCGCTCCAGCGGCCCGCCCGCCGCCACGACCCCGCTGCCCATCGCTGCCTACTGTGAGATCGACAAAAAACGACCCCACGGAGGAGCCTCGCCCAACACCGGCGGTTATGCCGAGTCGCTCAACTCCAAGAGCACCCGTGAGCAGCGAGAACGCCAGCCATCAGCCCGCCACTGGGCATAACCGCCCGCTCGGCATGAGACCCGCCCGATGAAATGCCCGATGAGGGGACCTCAAGCGGACACCCCCGCCGCTACCGCGCTCAGACGCGAGCGGGCGCTTCGGCGCTCAAGACCGGCACGACCGTGTTGGACGAACGCGGCATCGGGATCGCGCCGAGCTCCCGCCTGCATTTCTAGCCAGCAAGCGTTTTCGCGCGCCCGATATGTGCGCAAAGCTCCGGAATCGGGCCGTATGAGTTCGGGCTGGGAGCGGGCTGGTCTAGCGGCCCAGCGCGCGCCGGACGAACCGCAGCGACTCGCCCTGCAGCTCCGCGTCGTGCTGGACGGAGCGGTGGTGGCCGCCCGGGACGAGGATCAGTCGCAGCAGCGGCGCGCGCGAGCGCTCGTACAGGGCGACGGAGTGCTGGTAGGGGACCCGCTCGTCGCCCTCCGCGTGGACGAGCAGGAGCGGGACCTGAGACTGCTCGACGATCAGCCCGAGGTCGTGCTCGGAGAGCAGCGCCTCCGCGGCCGGGAGGTCGACGGGGAAGTCCAGCGTGCCCGAGCGCAGGCCGGCGAGCAGGCCGTCCGCGGCGGCGGGGCAGACGGCGACGATCGCCTCGCCGCCGACCCGCTCCGCCGCCGCGATCGCGAGGTAGCCGCCGAGGCTCGAGCCGCGCAGGACGAGCGGCCTGGGCAGCAGCGCGGCGACGGCCGCGACGTCGTCGAGCACGCGGCCGTCGAGGGTGCCGCCCGTCTCGCCGTGCCCGCGCAGGTCGAAGGCCACGGCGGCCAGGCCTGCGCCGCGTGCCGCGCGGGCCATGTCGTGGTGGTTCTCCTTGCAGGATCCGGCCCCGTGGATGACGACCATCCCGCCCCAGGGCGCCGTCTCGGGGAGCCACAGGGTGTAGGCGAGGTCGCCGCAGAATCCACGTTCGGCGGGTGGCGCTGGCGTGGGGAGGCGACGCGTACGTGACATGATCCGCCGCCGCATGATGACGGTCTCGAGCGTGTATCCGCAGCACTCCTCGGTCGAGGCCGGGCGCCTGTCCGTGGGCGGTTGCGACGCCGTCGCCCTGGCCCGCGAGTTCGGGACGCCCGCCTACGTGGTGGCCGAGGAGGACCTACGCGAGCGCGCGCGGGCCTTCACGGACGCGCTGGCCGCCGCCCACGACGGCCCCGGCGCGATCGTCTACGCCTCCAAGGCCTTTTCGTGCAGCGCCGCGCTGCGCGTCTTCGCCGAGGAGGGCCTCGGCGTCGACTGCGCCTCCGGCGGCGAGCTGCACCTCGCGCTGCGGGCGGGCTTTGACCCTGCGAGGATCGTCGTGCACGGCAACGCCAAGTCCACCGCGGAGCTGCGGGCCGCCGTCGAGGCCGGCGTCGGGCTGATCGTGCTCGACGGCGCCGACCCCGACCGCCTGCGGGAGATCGTCCCGGCGGGGTCGCGCCAGCGCTGCCTGCTCCGCGTCAACCCCGGCGTCGAGGCCGACACGCACGAGTCGATCATGACCGGCCACAGCGGCTCGAAGTTCGGCTACCTGCCCAGCGAGGCGGCCGCCCTGCTCGCCGCCGGCCACGACCGCCTGGACATCGTCGGGCTGCACTACCACCTCGGCTCGCAGATCTTCGACGGGACACCGTTCCGCGCGGCGGCGCAGACGCTCGCGGAGCTCGGAGAGTTCGGCGTCTACGACCTCGGCGGCGGCATGGCCGTCGGCTACACCCGCGCCGACGAGCCGCCGCAGGCCGCCGACTGGGTCCGCGCGGTCGCCGACGCTGCGCACGACGCGCTCGGATCCGACATCGAGCTGCTGCTCGAGCCCGGCCGCGCGCTGGTCGCCAACGCCGGCGTCACGCTGTACTCCGTCGAGGACGTCAAGCGCGGCTTCGTGGCGGTGGACGGCGGCATGTCCGACAACCTGCGCCCGATGCTCTACGGCGCGGCCTACGAGGCCGAGATCGCCGACCGGGTGGGAGACGGCGACGCCTATGCCGTCGTCGGCAAGCACTGCGAGTCCACCGACGTGCTCATCCCGCGCGCGTCGCTGAAGGACCCGCGGCGCGGCGACGTGCTCGTCACCCCGGTCACCGGCGCCTACGGCCACGCGATGGCCAACAACTACAACGGGATCGCCCGTCCGCCCGTGGTCTTCTGCGCCGGCGGCGAGGCGCGCGTGGTCGTCCGGCGCGAGACCCACGCCGATCTGACCGCCCGCGATGCCTGATGCCTTCGCCATCGGCCTGCTGGGCTGCGGCACCGTCGGCGCGGCCTTCGTCGAGCTGCTCGCCGAGCGCGCCGGGCACGTGGTCAACCTCGCCGGCGCGCGCCCGGAGATCGTCGGGACCCTGACGCGCTCGGAGGGGGACTTCGACGAGATCCTCGAGCGCTGCCAGCTGATCGTCGAGCTGATGGGCGGCCTCGAGCCGGCCCGCGAGTACGTGCTGCGGGCCATGCGCGCCGGCAGGCACGTCGTCACCGCCAACAAGCAGCTGCTGGCCACGCACGGGGAGGAGCTGTGGGCCACCGCGCGCGAGCACGGGGTCCAGCTGCGCTTCGAGGGCGCCGTCGCCGGTGTCGTGCCCGTGATCCGCGTGATGCAGGAGTCGCTGGCCGGCTCGCACATCGAGCGCGTGCACGGGATCGTGAACGGGACGACGAACTACATCCTCTCCGAGATGGCGGGCAAGGGGCTGTCCTACGAGGAGGCGCTGGCCGACGCGCAGCGCCTCGGCTACGCCGAGGCCGATCCGACCGACGACGTCACGGGTCGCGACGCCGCCGCCAAGATGGCGATCCTCGCGCGCCTGGCCTTCGACACTCCCGTCTCGATCGACGACGTCCCGTACGAGGGGATCGAGCACATCACGGCGGGGGACATGGCCTTCGCGCGCGACCTGCGCCTCGGGCTCAAGCTGATCGGCACGGCCGAGCGCGTGCAGGATGGCCTGTCGGTCCGCGTCCACCCGGCCTTCCTGTACTCCGGCCATCCGCTCGCGTCGGTCCACGGGCCCTACAACGCCGTGACCGTCGAGGCGCCGGCCATCACGGAGATCACGATGTCAGGGCCGGGGGCCGGCGGGCCGCAGACCGCGACCGCCGTGCTCGGCGACGTCATCAGCGCGATGATCCCGCCCGCCTCGACGCCGGAGACCACGCAGTCGCTGGCGATCGTCGAGGACGTCGTGTCGGCCTTCTACGTGCGGATGGAGGTCGCTGACCGGCCGGGCGTGCTGGCGCAGGTGGCCGAGGTGCTCGGGCTGCAGGGCTGCTCGATCAAGACGCTCGTCCAGCACGGCCTCGGCGGCGACGCCCGCCTCGTGATGACCGTGCATCCGATCCTCGAATCGCGGCTGTTCGCGGCGCTGCAGCTGATCGGCCGGCTGGACTTCATGCGCGCCGAGCCGCGCGCCATCCGGGTCATCGAGGAGGAGTTCGTCTGAGGATCGAGGGTCCCGGCCGGCTGGAGGGCGAGCGGGTCGCGCTGCGCGACCTGCGCCTCGGCGACGCCGCCCCGTACGTGCGGGCCTTCTCCGAGGACTCGGACCTCGCGATCATGCTCGGCTTCGACGCCGACCCGACCGAGCGCGACGTGCGGCGGATGATCCGCCGCGAGGCGCGCGACCGCGCGGCCGGCGAGGTCGCGCGGCTGGCCATCGCCGACGGCGCCGACGACCGCTTCCTCGGCCTCGCGCTGCTGCACACGTTCGTCTGGCGCCACGCCCGCGCCGACTGCGGCTTCATGGTCGTGCCCGACGCGCGCCGCGGCGGGGTGGCGCTGGAGGCGCTGGGGCTGCTGGTCAAGTGGGCCTTCGCCGGCCTGGGCCTCGCGCGCGTCGGGATGACCACGCTGCCGACCAACGGGCCGACGCAGGCGCTCGCCGAGCGCGCAGGCTTCGTGCGCGAGGGCGTGCTGCGCTCCTACGCGCTCGAGCGCGGAGAGCGCAGGGACAACGTCGTCTTCGGCGCTGTCGCGGGAGATCCGGCGTGGGCCTGATCGAGCGCTTCCGGGAGCGGCTGCCGTTCGCGCCCGGGGACCCCGTGGTCACGCTCGGCGAGGGCTCGACGCCGCTCGTGCTCGCCGAGCGGGTCTCCGACCGCGTCGGCGCCGAGGTGTGGCTCAAGCTCGAGGGGCTGAACCCGACGGGCTCGTTCAAGGACCGCGGGATGACCTGCGCGGTCTCGGCCGCCGTCCGCGAGGGCGCCCAGGCGATCATCTGCGCGTCCACCGGCAACACCGCCGCGAGCGCCGCCGCCTACGCCGCGAAGGGCGGGTTGACCGGGGCGGTGATCGTCCCCGAAGGCAAGATCGCGACGGGCAAGCTCGCCCAGGCGCTGATGCACGGCGCGCAGGTTATCGCGCTGCAGGGCAACTTCGACCAGGCGCTGACCATCGTCCGCGAGCTCGCCGAGCACCACCCGATCGGCCTCGTGAACTCGGTCAACCCGTTCCGGCTGGAGGGGCAGAAGACCGCCGCCTTCGAGATCGTGGAGCAGATCGGGCCGATCGACGCGCTCTCGATCCCAGTCGGCAACGCGGGCAACATCACCGCCTACTGGAAGGGCTTCGTCGAGTCCGGCTCGCGCCGTCCGCGCATGTTCGGCTGGCAGGCCGCGGGCTCCGCGCCGCTCGTGCTCGGCGCGCCCGTCGAGAACCCGGAGACGGTCGCGAGCGCGATCCGGATCGGCAACCCCGCGCGCTGGGAGGAGGCGATGGGGGCGATGAGCGCGTCGCACGGCGACATCCGCGCCGTCACCGACGAGCAGATCCTCGACGCCTACCGCTTCCTCGCCGCCAACGAGGGCGTCTTCTGCGAGCCCGCCTCCGCCTCCGGGGTGGCCGGCCTGCTCACCCACGGCGCCGACGGGGCCGAGAAGATCGTCTGCGTCCTAACCGGCCATGGCCTCAAGGACCCGCAGACGGCCCTCGCGCAGGCCGGCGCCGTCGTGCCCTCCGACGCCTCGACGGCCTCCGTCGAGCGCGTGCTGTTCGGCGCATGAACCGGCGCCGGCTCGTCCGCGTGCCGGCCTCCTCGGCCAACCTCGGCCCGGGGTTCGACGTGCTCGCCGCGGCGCTCGCGCTGCACGTCGAGGTCGAGGTGGCGGAGACGGGCCGCTTCGGCGTGCGCACCGACCTGCGCATCGCCCGCGACCGGCGCAACCTGTGCGTGCGCGGCTTCGCCAGGCTCGCCGACCCCGCGGCCTTCGAGTTTCGGATCACCTCCGATGTCCCGCTGACCGGCGGGCTGGGCACGAGCGCCGCCGCCTACCTGGCCGGGCTGCTCGCCGCCGACTCGCTGTTCGAGCTCGACGCCGACGTGCTCGCGCTGGCGACGGAGCTCGAGGGGCACCCGGACAACGTCGCGGCCGCGCTGCACGGCGGCTTCGTCGCCTGCGTCGACGGGGAGGTCACCCGTCTCGGCATCCCGATCGGCCTGGAGGCAGTGCTCGCCGTCCCGCACACGCCCGTACGCACGCGTGCGGCGCGAGCGATTCTGCCGACGATGGTGCCGCTGGCCGATGCCGTCGCCAACGTGGGCCGCACCGCCCAGCTCGTGCTCGGTCTGGCGCGCGCCGATCTGTCGCTGATCGCGCGCGGGTTAGGCGATCGCCTGCACCAGCCCTACCGCGCGCATCTGTACCCGCAGTCCGCCGCGCTGCTGGAGTCCGCGCGCGAGCTCGGTGCCCTGGGCGCCACCATCTCGGGCGCCGGACCGGTCGTCCTCGTCTGGACGACCTACGAGACGACCGGCGCCGTCGTCGCGGCGCTGCGGGAGCGCTGCGCGGGCTGGGCCGAGGTCATGCGCGTGCCCTTCGAGGAGCACGGGGCCGACGTGCGCGAGCTGTGAGCAGGCGGCGTCCACGCCGGCGCTCCCTCTGGGCGGCGCGGGGAAAGGATCGGGGCCGGGTCCGTGCGTCTACAGCCGGGCTGGGTAGGGCCGGACTTTGGTGCCCTGAGGAGCCCGACATGGTCGGCCTGGCTGCGGAAGAGCGTCCTCACGACGCATTTCAGCAACCACCGGCTTGTCCGCGCGCGGCCGCCGCCGTTGAACCGACGCTGCGTTCAATACTCCCCTACGCCCCGATCACGACCGGCGTGCCCAGCGGGACGCGGCGCATCAGCTCTCGCAGGGCCTTCTCGGGGGCGCGCATGCAGCCGAGCGAGACGGCCTGCCCGATCGACCAGGTCGCGGGCGTGCCGTGGATCGCAAGACGGTCGCCGCCGGGCCAGCCCGGCTCCAGGCGGGTCTGGTGACCGGAGAGGGCCAGGGCGCAGCAGCCGTAGGGCGAGGTGCCGTCGACGGGACGCAGCTTGTCGGTGACGGCGAAGCGGCCGAGCGGCGTCTCGTTGCCGGGGCGCCCGACGGCGACGGGGAAGCGCACGACCACGTGGCCGGCGTGGCGCAGAGCGGCGCTGTGCGCGGAGCGGTCGACGCGGATGTCGTAGTCGGTCCCGTGCACCCGCACGGCCGCCGCGCGGATCCAGCCATGGCGGTGGTTGGGGAGGCGCGGCGTGACGACCTCCAGCCAGCCGGCGCGCTCACCGAGGACTCCCAGGCTCGTCCGCGAGCCGAACTCCGTCCGCGGCCGCAGGCGGCGCAGGACGCCGCCGCCGCCGCGGCGGGCGAACAGGCGGGTGGGCCGGGTGAGCTCGGCCGTGAGATAGCGGCGGGCGGGCCGGGCCGGCGCCGCCGGACCGCGCGGGGGGCTGAGCACGGCGGTGAATGGCCTGGGCGGCGGCGGCGGGGACTCGGCGCCGCCACAACCCGCCAGGCCCAGCGCCAGCGCGACCACGAAGGCCTCAGGCGGCGCGCAGCGGCGGAGGAGGCCCATGCCGCGCAGTGTACGTGCGGACATGCTCGGGTTCGAGCAGCTCCGGCGCCAGCCGCGGGTCGGCCACCGGCGCGCCGGCCACCACCGCGAGCGGGATCACGCCCGCCCACGCGTCGAGCGCATAGTCCTCGTCGTCGTCCACGGGCGGTCCGGCGCGGATCTTCGCCGAGACCTCGTCGATGGGCATCGAGAGCACCGTGGTCGCTTTGAGCTCCTGGTCGGAGGGCCAGCGGACCGACGGCCAGCGCCCGGGCACGAGCTTCTCGGTGAAGGCCTCGAGCGCGGCGGCCTTCTCGGCGGGGTCCTCGACCGGCCGCGCCGTGCCCAGCACCACCACGCTGCGGTAGTTGATCGAGTGGTGGAAGGCGGAGCGGGCGAGCACGAGGCCGTCGACCAGCGTCACGGTGACGCAGGCCGGCGCGCCCGCGGCCAGGGTCCTCATCGCCCGACCGGCGGCCGAGCCGTGCAGCAGCAGCTCGTCGCCGGAGCGCGCGTGCAGGGTGGGGAGGACGAAGGGCTGGCCGCCGTCGGTGAACCCGAGGTGGCAGATCCGGGCCTCGTCGAGGACGGCATCGATCACCGCGCGGTCGTAGACGGCGCGCTTGGGGTTGCGGCGAAGGCGGGTGCGGGTGGTCTGCATCTGTTCTGGTACAGTTAAACTACTGTGTCGGAACAGTATCCTATCACGGGCGGTACCGCACGGGAAATCGCTGCAAACATCGAGGCTTTTGTGGGATCCGGCGCACTCGGCCCCGGCGCGGAGTTGCCATCCGTGCGCGCGCTGGCCGGAGAGCTGGAGGTGAGCCCCAGCACCGTGGCCGGCGCGTTCGCCGACCTGCGCCGCCGCGGCGTCGTCGTCTCCCGGCCGCGCAGCGGCGTGCGCGTGGCCGACCGCCCGCCGGTCCTCGCGACCATGGTCCGCGCCGTCCCCAGCGGCGTCCGGGACCTCTCCGCCGGCAACCCCGATCCCGAGCTGCTGCCCGACGTCCTCGCCGCCTTCCACGCGCTGACCGGGCCGCCGCGCCTCTACGGCGCCGAGGCGGTCGATCCGGGCCTGCGCGCCGTCGCGGCCGCCGCGCTGAAGCAGGACGGGATCGCCGCCGATCACCTGTGCGTGGTCAACGGCGCGCTCGACGGCATCGAGCGCGTGCTCGCGGCGCACCTGGCCGGCGGGGACGCCGTGGCCGTCGAGGATCCCGGCTTCCCGGCGGTGATGGACGTCGTGCGGGCGCTCGGCATGGCGCCCCTCCCTGTCGCGATCGACGAGCACGGGATGACGCCCGAGGGTCTGCGGGCGGCGCTGCGGGCAGGCGCCCGTGCCGCGGTCGTCACCCCGCGTGGCCACAACCCGACCGGCGCGGCCCTCGACGCCGCACGGGCGCGCCGGCTGCAGGCGGTCCTCGACGGGGCGCCCGGCGTCCTGCTGATCGAGGACGACCACCTCGGGCCGGTCGCCGGCGTCCCCGCGCGCACCCTCCGCACCGGCCGCGCGCGATGGGTGACGCTGCGCTCGACCTCGAAGTGGCTCGGCCCCGATCTGCGCCTCGCGGTGCTCGCGGGCGACGAGACCACGGTGCGCCGGGTCGAGGGACGTCAGGCCGTCGGGCCCGGGTGGGTCTCGACCATCACGCAGCGCGCCGTCGCGGCGCTGTGGGGGGACGAGGAGACCGTCGCGCTCGTCGACCAGGCCGCCACCGTCTACGCCGGCCGGCGCCGCGCGCTGCTCGGCGCGCTCGCCGACCACGGCATCGCCGCGACGGCGCCGAGCGGCCTCAACGTCTGGATCCCCGTCGCCGACGAGGACAGCGCCGTCTCGGGCCTGCTCGCCGCGGGCTGGGCGACCTCGGCGGGCGCGCGCTACCGGCTGCGCTCCGCACCGGCCGTCCGCGTCACCGCCGCGACGCTGCGGCCCGCCGAGGCCGCGCGCCTGGCGGCTGACCTCGCCGCCGTGCTGCGCCCCGCCGGGCGCACGCGCGCGGCGTAGGGGGCCTGTCCGGCTACGACGCCTTGGCGGCCGGCGTGGCGTCGGCGATCAGTTTCTTGAGCTTGGCGCGGGGGCCCGTGAGGCCGGTGCGCTCGAGCACCTCGGCGGCGAGCCGGAGGTAGTCGACGCCGAGGTCGGGGCGGTGGTCGAGGATCGAGATCGCCCGCTCCGCGGACTCCGCGTAGGCGATCGAGGCGCGGACGACGGTCGCGAAGACCTTCTCGCCGAAGTGCTCCTTGAGGGACTCGAAGGCCTCGCGGGAGTGCGTCGTGCGCATGTCGGCGATGTTGAGAACGACGCCGAGCCACTCCAGGTCGTCGTTGTAGTACTCCTTGGCCTGTTCGACGACCTCGAGTGCGCCCTCCACGCCCTGCAGCGCGAAGTACTGCGCCTCGGAGGAGATCAGCGCCCAGTCGGCCGCGACGAGGCCGTTGACGGTCAGCAGGCCGAGGGCGGGCGGGCAGTCGATCAGGATGACGTCATGGCTCTTGCGCGCCTCCTTGAGCGCCTTGCGCAGGATCAGCTCGCGGCCCATCTTGCCCGAGAGCGAGCGCTCGACCTCGGCCAGGATCGGCGAGGCCGGCATCACGCCGCCGTGCTCGGCCTCCTTGGCCTTGGCCTTGCCCGCCAGCACGTCGGCGACGGTCGGCGTGGCGTCGGGCGGGACGTCGAAGTAGTCCGACAGGTTGCCCTGCGGGTCGAGGTCGATCGCCAGGACGTCGAGACCGAGCCGGCGCAGGACGTCGGCGAGGGTCCGGACGGCCGTGGTCTTCCCGGTCCCGCCCTTGAGGGATAAGACGGCGATGGTGGCGGCCATGACGGCCGCCACCCTACCGGGCCGCTACTCGGGAGCGGAGGCGCCCGCGGTGGCGACCGGGGAGCCGACCGTCGCGGTGTCCAGGAAGAACAGGGTGTGCCTGCCGACGACGATCTGATCGCCGTCCTTGAGCGGGCTCCACTCGACGCGCCGGCCGTTGACGTAGACCCCGTTCAGCGACCGGTCGTCGAGCACGCGGGTGCCGTCGGCCTGGTGGACGATCAGGGCGTGGCGGCGGGACACCGTGGCGTCGTCGAAGCGCACGTCGGCGGCCAGCGACCGGCCGATCCGGGTCCACTCGCGCTGCACGGGGACGACCTGCTGGCGGTCGGCGTCCGCGAAGGCGAGGTACTTGCCGGGGATCGTCAGGCCCTCGCGTGCCTCGGCGACCCAGCTCGGGGCGCCGTCGTCGGCCACGGGCGCGGGCTCGGCGTCCGCGGGCATGCCGGCCCCTTGGATGGGCAGCGTCCCCGTGCTGTCAAGGTCGCTGGGCGTACGTGGATCCATAGCAGTCTCTCCTTTGCGCGCGCGGGACGCGCCGTCCTCGCAACCCCGTCTCCGCTGAGGATCATAGGGGCTCCGTCAACCGGCTGGGAGGGGTCCATACCCCGCCGTCGAAGTGCCACACACCATGTCGACGGTCACCTCGCCCCGCGGCCTGCGCCGCGTCAAGTCCCGCGTGTTCGCCCTCGAAGCGGCGCTCCTGCGCGCTTCCGTGGACGCGCTCAGCGCCGCGCGCTTCCGCTGCCGCCACTGTCACCGCACCCCGCTGATCGGTGAGCGCGTGCACATCTACAGCACCCGGCACCGCACGGAGGTCGTGTGCGAGCTGTGCCGGCCGCAGCGGGTGGCCGAGCCCGACCGCACGGCGATCGTGCGCTCCCCCGAGCAGAGCTCGGTGCAGCGCCTGCCCGGCCGCGAGTAGACGGCGCTGCGCCGTATCATGCGGCCGGCATGGACCCGGTCACCAGCTCTGTCACCATCGCTAAGCCGCGCGAGGAGGTCTTTCAGTACCTCGCGGACATCGCCAACCACCCCGAGTTCATGGACGCGCTGTTTCGCGAGTGGCACCTGCTGCGCGTCGACTCCTACGGGCGCGGCGCGGGCGCGAGCTTCCGCTCGACCGGCCGGCTGGACCGCTTCGGCTGGGGCAGCCTGACGTTTGCGGAGGTCGACGCCCCCCGGCGCATCGTCGCCGTCGGCGAGGGGGGCAAGTACAACCGCATCAAGACCCTCTGCGAGTGGACGCTCGACGTCGAGGGGCCCGCCTCCACGCGCGTGAGCCTGGAGTACAAGACCGAAGCCCCGCTGCCGACCGACAGGATCATGGAGACCCTGGCGGGCCGCCGCGGCTGGTTCAAGCGCGGGGCGCGCAAGTCGCTGGGGCGGCTGCGGACCATCCTCGAGGACGACCGCAACCGTGGCACGCGTGCGACGGTGGCCGGGCTGTAGGCTCCCGCCGCGATGGTCCGCCGCCTGCTCATCCTGGTCCTGACCGCGGGCGCGCTGGTCGTGGTCTCGGGTTGCGGCAACCGCGAGAGCGTCACGACCGACGCCAAGACCGAGGGCATCTGGATCGACGCCGGCCCGCTGGACTACCACATCCAGGGCTCGCGCCAGCTCAACCCGGGCCAGGTGCCCGATGATCGCTACCTCGCCGGCGTCCCAGCCGGATTCGGCCAGCCGGGCAAGGACGCGACGTGGTTCGCGATCTTCCTGCGCGTCGAGAACAAGACCGACAAGGCGGCCCCGACGGCCCAGGCCTTCGAGATCGTCGACACCGAGGGTCACACGTTCAAGCCGCTGCCGCTGGACACGAAGGTCAACGACTTCGCCTACGCGCCGACGACGCTCAATCCGGGCGAGGTCGTCCCGCACCCGGACTCGACCCAGGACCTCGACTCGACCGCCGGCGCGATGCTGCTCTTCAAGATCCCGCTGACCGAGTACCAGAACCGCCCGCTCGAGTTCTTCGTGCACTCCGCCCACGGCGCCGCGCCGGCGGTGGCCAAGCTCGCGCTCGACGTCTAGCGCAGCGCCTGCTGCAGCACGGTCTTCGCGGCCGGCGCGGCGGTGTCGCCGCCGGCGCCCTGGCCGACCAGCAGCACCGCGACGACGACCTTCGGCCGCCCGGCCGGCGCGAAGGCGACGAACCAGGCGTCGGTGTCGGTCGTGTCGTCCGGCGGGGGCGCCGGAACGCTCGGGCCGGTGCTCGTGGGATCGGCGGGCGGGACGGTGTCGCGCAGCTCGGCCGTGCCGGTCTTTCCCGCCACGGAGACGCCCGGGATCGCCGCCGCCGATCCCGTGCCGCCCGCGACGACGCCGCGCATGAAGCGGGTGATCGTGCGGGCGGTCGCGGGGCTCGTGGCGCGCGAGCGCCGGCCCTGAGCGCCGCGCAACAGCGTGGGCCGCACGAGGATGCCGCGGTTGGCGATCGCGGCGCCGATCTCGGCCATGCGCAGCGGCGTCGAGGTGACGCGGCCCTGGCCGATCGCGGTCGATCCCACCGCCAGGTCGTCCCCGATCTCCCCGGGGGGCGGGATCGATCCCGGTGGGGCCCCGGCCACGTCGCTCGTTTCGTTGAAGCCGAAGCGCTGCGCGGCGGCGACGAGCCTGGCGGCGCCGACCCGCGCCCCGAGCGGGGCGAAGACGGAGTTGCACGAGTTGGCGAACGCGGCCGCCAGCGACCCGCCGCAGGACTCGCCGTGGGCGTTCTCGAGCTTCACGCCCGAGAGCGTCGTGAACGTCTCGACGGGGAAGGTCGCCTTCGGCTTGACCGCGCCCGCGTCCAGCGCGGCGGCGAGCGTGACGATCTTGAACGTCGAGCCCGGAGGTTGGGGGGCGGAGTAGCCCAGGCCGGCGAGCGCCAGCACCTCGCCCGTGCGGGGCCGCAGGACGGCGACGCCGCCGAGTCGCGCGGCCAGCGCGGACACGGCCGCGGCCTCGATGCCCGGGTCGATCGACGTGCGGACGGCGCCGCCCTGCTGCGGCGAAGCGGTGGCCAGGACGCGCGAGCCGGCGCGCAGGGTGCCGCCGAGCGTTCCGGCCAGGCGCGCCTCGAACTGGCGCTCGAGCCCGCTCAGGCCCACCACGGCGCCCTTCGGATAGCCCTTGGCGGCGTACGCCGCGGCCTGGTCGGCCGGGATCGGGCCGACGCGGCCGGCGATCTCGGCGGCAAGGGTGCCGATCTGCGAGGTGCGGTCCGGGCCGGTGGCGATCACGCTGCCGTCGCGCGCCTGCAGATCGGCGCGCGGCGGCATGCGCACGGTGCGGTGCAGGGACTCGCCGTCGCGCAGGCCGGGGAAGGCCAGGCGGCGCTCGAAGGCGACGCCGGCGACGTGGTCGCTGTTGTCTGAGACCGTGAAGCGCACCGTGGCGGGCAGCGCGCCGAAGCTCCGCGTCACGGCGCGCACCGTGAGCGCGTAGGTGCCGTCGTGCTCGCGCAAGCGGCCGGCGCGCTCGACGCGCTCAAGCGTCGCCGTGTCGGCCGCCTGTCGGTACGACCGTGCGAAGCGGCGGGAGGAGATCTCGGCGCGCGAGGACGACGACAGCAGCTGGTACATCCCGCCGTAGTCCGCGCGCGTCCAGGCGTTCAGGAAGCGATCCGCGACGGCCCGCGCGCGCGGCTGGTGGTCGGCGCCGGCCAGCAGGCCGCCCGCGAACGCCCCGGCCGCGAGCACGACGAGCGGCAGCGCCCGCGCGGCCAGGCGCCGGCGGCGGGCGGCGGACACCCGGGCGTGACGCTCAGCGGGCGTGGGGGTGGAACGCTGGGAAGGCGCGGCGGACACGGGTCAGGGATATTGAAGGGCAAATGAGCGGCCTCGACTGGATCATCGTGGGCGTCGTCGTGCTGCTGGCCATGCTCGGCTGGGCGCAGGGCTTTCTGGCGGGTGCGCTCGCGCTCGCCGGCTTCGCGGCCGGCGCGTGGGTCGGGACCCGTGTGGGCCCCCTTGTCCTGCACGGCGGCAAGGGCTCCCCGTACGCCCCGGTGTTCGGCCTCGTCGGGGCGCTCGTGGCGGGCGCGATTCTCGCCATGGGCTTCGCGGGGTTCGGGTCCAGGCTGCACCTCGTCCTGCGGCGAGCGCCGGGGTTCTCCGTGCTCGACGGCGCCCTCGGCGGCGTGCTGATGGGCTGCCTCGGGCTCGGCCTCGCGTGGGTGCTCGGCGCGGTCGCGCTGCAGGCGCCGGGGGCGCGCGCGCTGCGCCGGGACATCCAGCGCTCGGTCATCCTCGCCCGCCTGAACGCGCTGCTTCCGTCGCGCGACCTGCTCAACGCCCTCGCGCGCTTTGACCCGTTCCCGCGCATCAACGGCCCGGCCATCGCGGTCGGGCCGCCCGACGCGAGGATCGCCCGCGACCCGCAGGTCGCCGCGGCCGCCGACTCGGTCGTGAAGATTCTCGGGACCGCGTGCGGCCTCGGCCTGGAGGGCTCCGGCTGGGTCGCCGCGCCGGGGCTCGTGGTCACCAACGCGCACGTGGTCGCGGGCGAGGACGACACCTCGGTGCACGTGGGCGGCGCCCGCGCCGGGCTCGCGGCGACGCCGGTGCGCTTCGACGCCAAGAACGACATCGCGGTGCTGCGCGTCCCCCGGCTCGGCGCTGCGGCGCTGCCGCTGGCCGGCGCCGCGTCGCCGCGGACCAGCGCCGCCATCCTCGGCTTTCCGCTCGACGGCCCGTACCGCGTCCGCGCCGCACGGGTGGGCGGGACGGGGGAGGTGCTCACGCAGGACGCCTACGGCCAGGGCGCGGTGCGCCGCCGCATCACCGAGCTGCG
Organism: Solirubrobacterales bacterium; assembly: GCA_038318085.1. Classification (GTDB taxonomy): domain Bacteria; phylum Actinomycetota; class Thermoleophilia; order Solirubrobacterales; family Solirubrobacteraceae; genus DATLGB01. The sequence goes on along the minus strand of JBBQBV010000007.1, from coordinate 2,677 downwards.
CGGCCTGGTGCAGTCGGGCAACAGCGGGGGGCCCGTCGTCGACGGGCGCGGCCGGGTGGTGGCGACCGTCTTCGCGGCGACCACCAGCGGCCGGCGCGGCGGCTACGGCGTCCCCAACGACACCGTGCGCCGGGCCCTACGCGACGCCGGCGCCGCCGTGTCGACGGGGCCATGCGCCCGGTAGTGGTCCACTAGCCTCGCGAGTTCATGGCAGACAAGATCCTCGTCATCGCCGAGAAGCCGTCCGTCGGGCGTGACCTGACGCGGGTGCTCCCGGGCGCCTACGAAAAGCACGAGGGCTGGCTCGAGTCCGACAGCCACCTCGTCACCTGGGCCGTCGGTCACCTCGTCCAGCTCGCCGAGCCCGAGGAGTACGGCCCGCAGTTCAAGAAGTGGCGTATGGCCGACCTGCCGATCGTCCCGGACCGCTTCAAGCTCGTCGTGCGCGACGAGCGCTCCAAGAAGCAGATGTCGGTGATCACCAGGCTGCTCAAGCGCAATGACGTCGGCGAGGTGATCAACGCCTGCGACGCCGGCCGCGAGGGCGAGCTGATCTTCGCCTACATCTACGAGAAGGCGAACTCGAAAAGGCCCGTCCGGCGCCTGTGGCTGTCGTCGATGACGACCTCCGCGATCAAGGACGCGTTCGGGCGCCTGCGCCCCGCCTCCGAGCTCTCACTGCTCGAGGCCGCGGCCCGCTCGCGCTCGGAGGCCGACTGGATCGTGGGCATGAACGCGACCCGCGCGGCGACGATCCGCCTGCGCTCGTCGTTCGACGGCGCCGTGTCCCTCGGCCGCGTGCAGACTCCGACGCTGGCGCTGATCGCGCGGCGCGAGGAGGAGATCCGCGCGTTCAAGCCCGAGCCGTACTGGATCGTCGACGCGACCTTCGAGGCCGACGGCTCGCGCACCTACGCCGGACGCTTCCACGAGGGTCCGCAGCCGCGCATCAAGACGGCCGCCGAGGCCGAGGCGATCGTCGCTGCCGTCCGCGGTGGGCGCGGCACCATCTCCAAGCTCGAGAAGACCAAGCGCTCGGAGAAGGCCCCGCTCCTGTACGACCTGACCTCGCTGCAGCGCGAGGCCAACACGCGCTACGGGTTCTCCGCGCGCCGGACGCTGGCCGCCGCGCAGCGCTGCTACGAGGAGCACAAGGCGCTGACCTACCCGCGCACGAGCTCGCGCTTTCTCTCGACCGACATGGCCGCGGAGATCAAGCCGACCGCCGAGCTCGTCGGCCACAACCCGGCCTACCGCGAGGGCGCGCGCTACGTCACCGGCCTGGACGTCCTGCCGCTGGGCCGGGTCATCAACGACGCCAAGGTCACCGACCACCACGCGATCATCCCGACGCGCTCCGAGCACCAGCTCGACAAGATGAGCGACGACGACCGGCGCGTGTATGACATGGTCGCCCGGCGCTTTCTGGCCGTCTTCCATCCCGAGGCCGTGTTCGAGAACACGCGCCTGGAGACGACCGTACCCGATGCCGCAGCCTCCGGCGGAGGCCTGATCTTCCGCACCCGGGGCAAGGTGCTGCTGCAGGCCGGCTGGCGCGCCGTGTACGGCGAGTCGATCGACGAGGGCCAGGACAAGCCCGAGGACGACGAGGGCACCGACCAGCGACTGCCCAAGCTCTCCCAGGGGGAGGAGGCCGACGTCAGGGAGATCGGCCTGGAGGCCAAGGAGACCAAGCCGCCGCGCCGCTTCTCGGACGCCTCGCTGCTCGGCGCCATGGAGACGGCGGGCAAGCTTGTCGACGACGACGAGCTGCGCGAGCAGATGAAGGAGACCGGCATCGGGACGCCCGCCACGCGCGCGGCGATCATCGAGCGGTTGATCTCGGTCGCCTACGTCGAGCGCGACGGCCGCGCCCTCGTGGCCACCGACAAGGGGCTCAACGTCATCAAGCTGCTCGGCGAGCACGCGCTCACGTCGCCCGCGATGACCGGGGACTGGGAGAAGCGGCTCGACAACATCGAGCACGGCCGCGACTCGCGCGAGAAGTTCATGGCCGACATCGCCGAGTTCGCCGGCGCCACCGTCACCGAGCTCGACACCAAGCTCAAGGACGTCAGGATCGAGCGCGCGTCGCTCGGGCCATGCCGGGTCTGCGGCCGCGAGCTCAAGGAGAACCGTAAGGGCTTTTCCTGCTGGTCGCGTGACGATCCGGGCTGCGGCTTCGTGATCTGGAAGTCCAAGGCCGGCAAGACGCTGACGCCGGTGATCGCCCGCGAGCTGATCCAGAACGGCTACACGGCCAAGCAGATCACGGGCTTCAAGGGCCGCTCCGGGCGCTCCTTCAGGGCCAAGCTCGCCCTTCAGCAGAGCGAGGACGGCAAGTGGCGCGTCGAGTTCGACGAGCCGTGGGCCCACGCGGGCGGAAAGCCGCCCGAGGCGCCCGCCGACGCCGCTGCCGCCGAGACGGCCGAGGCACCCGCCGACGCCACGGCGACGGCGGCCTGAGACGGAGCGCGCCGATGGCGAACCTGTTCCGGCCCGAGTTCGACGAGGATCGCAGCGACCGCGAGGGCTTCGTCTCGCGCCGCGCCCGGGTGGGGCGCCAGCTCGGCACGCGCCGCCTCGGCGCGTCGGTCTGGGAGCTGCCGCCGGGCGAGGCCGCCTACCCGTACCACCTGCATCTCGGCGAGGAGGAATTGCTCGTGGTCTTCGACGG
>JBBQBV010000006.1:0-52746 GCA_038318085.1 Solirubrobacterales bacterium | reverse complement strand
AGCTGCTCGCGGTCATCGCGCTCGTCGTCTTCGTCGCCGTCGAGGGCGCCCTGGTGTGGGCGTTTTTCAAGTTCAAGGCCAAGAAGGGCGCCGTCGCCGCCCAGATCCACGGCAACACGCGCCTGGAGATCGGCTGGACCGTCGGCGCCGCGGTCATCCTGGTCTTCCTCGTGGTCGTGACCTTCGTCGAGCTGCCGTCGATCAAGAACCCGCCGGCGACCGGCCAGAACGGACTGCAGTTCGCCTCCCAGGCCATCTACGCCTCGACGGACCAGCCCACGCCGCCCGACGGCAAGGCGCTGAAGATCGTCGTCGACGGCCAGCAGTACGTGTGGCGCTACCAGTACCCCGGCAAGGAGGGCGTCTTCTCCTACACGGAGATGGTCGTCCCCTCGGACACCACGGTCGTCCTGGACATCACGGCCGACGACGTCAACCATTCGTGGTGGGTCCCGAAGCTGGGCGGCAAGATGGACGCCATACCGGGATACACCAACCACACCTGGTTCAAGGCCCGGCCCGGCACCTACGAGGGTCAGTGCGCCGAGCTGTGCGGCCGCAACCATGCCAACATGCTCGCCGAGGTGCACGTCGTCTCCCCCGACGCCTACCAGCGCTGGTACGACGGCCAGGCCGCGCGCATCAAGCAGGCGCGCACCGAGCAGCAGCGCAACCGTCCCAAGTACGACACCGCCGGCGCCAACGGCTAGGAGCCCTGAACCTTGAGCACCGCCGTCGAGCCCGACACCGTCCCCGCCATCCGCAAGCTCCCGCGCCCGGAGATCATCGCGCACGCCGTCGAGCCCGAGGCCAAGGGCTGGGTCTCGTGGATCACCACGACCGATCACAAGAAGATCGGGATCATGTACCTCTGGACGGTCGCCGTCTTCTTCTTGATCGGCGGCGTCGAGGCGCTGCTGATGCGCCTGCAGCTGGGCGTGCCGGACAACAACCTGCTCTCGCCCGAGAAGTACAACGAGATCATGACCCTGCACGGGACGACGATGATCTTCCTCGTCATCGTCCCGCTGTGGGCCGGGTTCGCCAACTACCTCGTGCCGCTGATGATCGGCGCGCGCGACGTCGCCTTCCCACGGCTGAACGCCTGGTCGTACTGGATGTTCTTGTTCGGCGGGATCTCGCTGTACCTCTCGCTGTTCTTCACGCCGCCCGAGGCCGGCTGGTTTTCTTACGTGCCGCTGTCCTCGCGCGCCTACTCGGCGTCCAACGGCCAGGAGGCGTGGATCTACATGATCCACCTGACGGGCCTGTCGTCGATCCTCGGCGCGATCAACTTCATCGCGACGATCCAAAACATGCGCGCACGGGGCATGGGCTGGGGCCGCCTGCCGCTGTTCGTCTGGACGATCCTGATCTACGCCTATCTGATCGTGATCGCCCTGTCGTCGCTGGCGGCGACGGTCACGATGCTGCTGCTGGACCGCAACTTCGGCACGCACTTCTTCGACCCGACCGCCGGAGGCTCGGCGCTGTTGTGGCAGCACCTGTTCTGGTTCTTTGGGCACCCGGAGGTCTACATCCTCGTGTTGCCGGCCTTCGGCGTGTTCTCCGAGGTCCTGCCGGTGTTCGCTCGCAAGCCGATCTTCGGCTACAAGGCGATCGCCGCCTCGACCGTGGGCATCGCGTTCCTCGGCCTGCTCGTGTGGGCGCATCACATGTTCTCCGTGCCGACCTCGACCGTGGTGCTTGCGTTCTTCATGCTCTCGAGCTTCGTGATCGCGGTACCCACCGGCGTGAAGGTCCTCAACTGGATCGCCACGCTGTGGCGGGGCACGATCGAGTACCGGGTGGCGCTGCTGTACGCCGTCGCCGGCATCGGCACGTTTCTGATGGGGGGCATCACCGGCATCTTCCTCGCCGTCTTCCCGGTCGACTGGCAGCTGACCGACTCCTACTTCGTCGTCGCGCACTTTCACTACACGGCGTTCGGCGCGGCCGGCTTCGGCATGCTCTCGGCGCTGTACTACTGGTTTCCGAAGATGTCGGGGCGGATGCTGTCCGAGAAGACCGGCAAGGTCGGGTTCGCCCTCGTGTTCGTCGGCTTCCACGTGACCTTCTTGATCCAGCACGCGGCCGGCCTGTCCGGGATGCCGCGCCGCATCTACGAGTACTCCTCGGACTCGGGCTGGAACGCCTACAACCTGATCTCGACGATCGGCTCGTTCGTGATCGGGCTCGGCGTGCTGATCACGGTGATCAACATGGTGACCTCGCTGCGCAAGGGCACCATCGCCGGCCCGGACCCGTGGAAGGCCAACACCCTGGAGTGGTACACGACGTCGCCCCCGCCCGAGCACAACTTCGACGTGGTCCCGCGCGTGCGCTCGGTCGAGCCGATGAAGGACATCCGGCGCCAGGTCGAGCAGGAGACCGGCGTCGCACAGCGTCACGCCCCGAGCCGGGCGCTCTCGGAGGCCTGAGCGGTGGAGGCCTCCGGCATGCCCTCGAGCGGCGCGGCGGCGGTCGCAGCCGGCTCGGTCCGGCAGGTGCTGGCCGACTACGCGGCGCTGACCAAGCCGAAGGTCCAGAGCCTGCTGCTGCTCACGACGGCGACGACGATGTACGTGGCCGGCGACCCATCCGTGGGCCTCGTCGCGGCGACCTGCTTCGGCGGGTACCTGTCGGCGGGCGGCGCCGGGGCGGTCAACCACTTCTACGACCGCGACATCGACGCGCAGATGGCACGCACCGCGGACCGTCCCGTGCCCTCCGGCCGCGTGGCACCCGGGGCGGCGCTCGGCTTCGGCCTCGTGCTCTGCGTCGCCTCGTTCGCCTGGCTCTCGCTGGCCGTCAACGTGCTCAGCGCCGTGCTGGCGCTCGGCGGCTTTGTGGGCTACACGCTCGTCTACACCATGTGGCTCAAGCGCCGCACGCCGCAGAACATCGTCATCGGCGGCGCGGCGGGCGCGATGCCCCCGCTCGTCGGCTGGGCCGCCGTCCAGGGCCGGGTGGCCCCCGCCGCGCTGTATCTGTTCGCGATCGTCTTCTACTGGACGCCGCCGCACTTCTGGGCGCTCTCGCTGCTGATGAAGGAGGAGTACGCCCGCGTCGGCGTGCCGATGATGCCCGTCGTGCGGGGGGAGGCAGAGACGCGCCGCCAGATCACGCTGTACGCGGTCCTGCTGGTCGTCCTGAGCCTGCTGCCGGTGGCGTTCGGGTTCTTCGGGGTGATTTACCTGGTTATCGCCGCCCCGCTCGGGGCCGCCTTCATCGGCCTGGCCCTGCGCCTGCAGCGCGCTGCCGACCGTGCGGCGGCGCTGAGGACCTACCTCTTCTCCCTGGCCTATCTGGCGATCCTGTTCGTCGCCATGGTCCTCGACGCACGGCTGGGCTAGGGTTCCGCGCCCATGGACCGCAAGCTCGCGCTCAAGAACATCCGCACCGGCCTGGTCGTCGGCGCCATCTGCGTGATCATCTTCGGGCTCACGTTCCTGGCGGCCTACATCTACACGGCATGAGCGAAGCCGGGACCGACGAGCAGAACGCGCCGCCCGCCGGCGAGCGCATCCACATGCCCGCGCCGAGCCTGCTGCCGCTGCTCAACGCCGTCGGCCTCGCGCTGACGATCGTCAGCATCACCCTCACGCCGATCCTGCTGGTCGCGGGCCTCGTGCTCTTCCTGGTCACCACCGCGATCTGGGTTCGCGACTCCGTGCGCGAGACCAACCACCTCCCGCTCGAGCACGATTGACGGGGCGCCGCGCGAACCGCGTGATGATCCGGATGCGGCGACTCTTCGTTAATAGGCACATGAAGCCAGGAGTTTGGCTGCGCCCGGTTGACGCTGCGCCAGGTTCCTGACCATCCTGTCCGACCGTCCGGAGCGTGCTTTCAGCGTGCCAACTCACCGCCCCTCCACCATCCATCACCGCACGGCGCTGTTCGAGGATGCCGTGGCGATCGTCGAGGCGGAGTTTCCCTCGGAGATCTCGCTGGACGACATCGCCCGCAGGGTCGCCTCGTCGCGCCGCCAGCTGCAGCGTGCGTACGCCGAGATCGGCAACACCACGTTCCGCGAGCACCTGACGCGCGTGCGCATGGATCGCGCCGCCGCCCTGCTCGGCGACCGCGGTCTTACCGTCCGCGAAGTCGCCCGCCGCGTCGGCTATCGCCAGCCCGCGCAGTTCGCGAAGGCCTTCCGCCGCCACCTCGGCGTGGCACCGTCGGACTACCGCCTGCGGACCCTGAACGGGCGCTTCGACAGCCAGCATCCGGTGGCTGCCTAACCGCTGCCTGGGTACGTGGCGCCGAGGGCCTGCATCGGGATTCCCTCCGTCGGCTGACTCCCATAGGATTCCGCGTCCGATGGACGGGACGCAGGAGACAGGCCAGGAGGAACCGGCGCCCCCGGCCTCCGAGCGGCTGCGGGTCGCCGACCGCAGCGCGCCTCTGGGCGTCGTGGTGGCGATCGCCGTGGTCGTATCCATCCTCGGGGTCATCCTCGGGATCCTGATCGACTGGTTCCCGGTCGCGGCCTCCTCGCAGGCCAAGCAGGTCGACACCTTCTACGACGTCCTCATCGCGGCCTCCGTGCCGGTGTTCGTGGCGGTGACGGCGGTCGTGCTGTACTCCTGCTATCAGTTCCGCGTCCGCCCGGGCGAGGAGGACATGGATGGCCCCCCGATCCATGGCAACACGCGCCTCGAGGTCATCTGGACCACGATCCCCGCGCTGATGATGCTCGCGCTGTGCTCCTACGCCTACGTGGAGCTCCACAACGCCGAGAAGGCGCCTGCCGCCACACAGCGCGAGCTCAATGTGCGGGTCGTCGGCGAGCAGTTCACCTGGACCTTCTACTACCCGCCGGCGCAGGCCGGTGGCAAGGAGATCCCCTCCCCGCAGCTCTACCTGCCCAAGGGCCGATCGGTGAAGTTCAAGGTCCAGACGCGCGATGTCCTGCACGACTTCTGGGTGCCCGCGTTCCGCTGGAAGATCGACGCCGTGCCCGGCGTCAACACGGGCTACCGCGTCACCCCGACCCGCCTCGGCTCCTATCCCGTGGTGTGTGCCGAGCTGTGCGGGCTCGGGCACGCCGTGATGCGTCAGACCGCGCACGTGGTGCCGGAGGCCGAGTTCGACGACTGGCTCGCCAAGAAGGCCACGCCCGGCGGCGCGACCGGCGGCGGCGCGACCGGCGGCGGCGGCAAGGCGGCGGCCCCCGACGGTAAGGCGCTGTTCGCCGCCAACGGCTGCGGCGGCTGTCACACCCTCGCCGCGGCCGGCTCCTCCGGCACCACGGGCCCGGACCTCGACACGGGGGTCAAAGGCCAGACGGCGGCCCAGATCAAGGAGGACATCGTCAGCCCGAACGCCAAGATCACCAAGGGGTACGGTGCCAACATCATGCCGCCGAACTTCGGACAGTCCCTCAGCCCCGCGGAGATCGACGCGCTGGTGAAGTACATCCAGCAGAATGTGAAGGGATGAGGACATGACTGCGAGGCTCAGACAGCCCGGATTGGTGCGCGGGAGTTGGGCGATCCTGGCGGGGATCGCGTTCGCGATCGTGCTCGACGTCGCCATCCGCGCCGCCTACAGCGAGAAGGACCTGTTCGTGGTCCAGGCCTGGACTCCGATCGCCCTGCTCGCCTCCCCGCTGGCCTTCCTGGTCGGCATCGGCGCCTTCGACTACTGGTTTTATTGGGCCGCGGGGCGCCCGACGCGGGCAGAGGACCACTCCAGCCACGGCGCGCACAGCTGGAAGGACTACTTCCGCGTCAACACCGATCACAAGGTGATCGGCGTCCAGTACGTCGTCACCTCGTTCTTCTTCATGTTCGTCGGCGGACTGCTGGCGATGCTCGTGCGCGCGGAGCTCGCGGCGCCGGGGGCCCAGTTCGTCAGCGGCAACACGTTCAACGGCCTCTTCAGCGTCCACGCGTCACTGATGATCTTCCTGTTCGTGATCCCGGTCTTCGCCGGCCTGGCGAACTTCGTGCTGCCGCTGATGATCGGGGCGCCGGACATGGCGTTCCCGCGCCTGAACGCCCTCTCGTTCTGGATGCTCCCGGTCGCCGGCGCGATGATGGTCCTCTCCTTCCTGGCCCCCGGAGGGTCCTTTGCGACGGGCTGGACGGCGTACGCCCCGCTGTCCACCGACACGCCGATCGGGCAGCTGTTCTTCACCATCGGCGTGCAGTTCGCGGGCGCGTCCTCGATCGCGACCGCGCTGAACTTCCTGGTGACGATCATCACCATGCGCGCGCCGGGCATGTCCTTCTGGCGCATGCCGCTGCTGGTCTGGGCGAACTTCTCCACCTCGCTGCTGGTGGTCATCGCGACGCCCTTCATCGCCGCGTCGCAGTTCTTCGTGCTGCTCGACCGCTCGCTCGGCTTCCGCTTCTTTGACACCGGCGCCGGCGGCGACCCGCTGATGTACCAGCACGTGTTCTGGTTCTACAGCCACCCGGCCGTCTACATCATGATGTTGCCGGGCTTCGGGGTCGTCTCGGAGATCATCTCGGTCAAGGCGCGCAAGCCGATCTTCGGCTACCGGATGATGGCGTTCTCGCTGTTGGCGATCGTGCTGCTTGGCTTCACGGTGTGGGCGCATCACATGTTCGTGAGCGGCATGCAACCCTGGATCCGCGTCCCCATGATGATCACGACCGCGATCATCGCGGTGCCGACCGGCATCAAGATCTTCTCCTGGCTGGCGACGCTGTGGAAAGGCGTGCTGCATCTCGACACGCCCATGCTGTGGGCCCTGGGCTTCTTGACGATGTTCACCCTCGGCGGGATCTCCGGCGTGATGCTGGCCATGATCCCGTTCGACATCCACGTCTCAGACACCTACTTCATCGTCGCGCACATCCACTACGTGCTCTTCGGCGGGTCGATGTTCACGATCTTCGCCGGCGTCTACTACTGGTTCCCGAAGATGACGGGCCGGATGTTCGACGAGCGCCTGGGCAAGCTGCACTTCTGGAGCACGTTCATCTTCTTCAACGCCACCTTCGCCCCGATGCACCTGATCGGCATCCAGGGCATGCCGCGGCGCGTGTTCGACTACTCCGAGCAGTACGCCGGCTGGAACCTGTTCATCTCGATCAGCTCGTTCTTCCTCGGCCTGTCGTCGCTGATCTTCCTCTACAACATGGTCTCGAGCTGGCGCAGCGGCCCGCGCGCGCCCGCCAACCCGTGGAAGTCGCTCACGCTGGAGTGGCAGGTGTCCTCTCCGCCGCCGATCTTCAACTTCGACCACATCCCGACCGTCGTCGGCGGGCCGTACGAGTACGGCGTCCCCGGTGCGGTCCACGGCATCTTCAAGCCCGCCGAGGAGGAGGCCACCGTGGCCAGCGGGAAGGGCGCCGACGACGCCTCCAAGAAGGCCGAGGCCTGATGCCCAACATCCTCGTCCTCGCCAACGAGACCATCGGCGGACGGCGGCTGCTCGACCGGATCGTCGAGCGCGGCCAGCAGGACGACGTGAAGTTCTTCATCGTCGTCCCGCGCACGCGGCCGAAGTTCGGCAACGTCGTCTACGACGAGGCCGTGCGCTCCTCCGCCCAGGTGCGCGTGGACCTCGCGCTCGCCTTCGCCCGCAGCGAGGGCATCGACGCCCAGGGCGAGGTCGGCGACGAGGACGCCTACAACGCCGCCATGGACGCCATCTCCGAGCACGCGATCGACGAGGTGATCGTCTCGACGCACCCGACGAGCTCGTCGGGCTGGCTGCGCCGCGACCTGCCCGAGCGCGTAGAGGCCGACTCGGGCCTCCCGGTCGAGCACATCGTCGTCGACATCGCCGGCGAGGGCCTGCCCTTCGGCGTCGTGCTCGTGATCGCCAACCAGACGGTGGCCGGTGACGCGCTCGTCGAGCGGTTGAAGAGCCTGGCCCAGGAGGGGCCCCGGCGCTTCATCGTCGTCGTCCCCCAGGACTCGGGCGACGGCGCCGCCGTCGCCGCGGCCAAGACGCGCATGGCGGAGCTGCTCGCCTCCCTGGAGGCGGCCGACGTGGTCGCCGCCGGCATGGTCGGCGACCCCGATCCGTTCACAGCCACGATGAACGCGGTGGGGTACTTCTTCATCTCGGAGATCGTCATCTCGACGCTCCCGAACAACCGCTCGCAGTGGCTCGAGGGCGGGTTGGTCGAGCGCATCAAGCGCCAGACCGCCAAGCCCGTGCTCCACGTGGAGTCCTCCGACCAGACCGCCTCGGCGGGCAGGGCATAGGCATGTCGTCGATCGCCGGCACCACCGGCGCCGTCCCGCACGCGGACGACGTCCACGACCACCACGGGCCGCCCCCGGCCAACCGGTCCTCCCGCGTCGACCCCCAGACGCTCGGCATGTACCTCTTCATCATCTCGGAGATCATGGTCTTCGGGGCCTTCTTCACGGCCTACTTCTTCATCCGGGTCGTGGGGGGAGTGGAGTGGCCGGCGGCGGGGACCGAGCTGCCGAAGATCGTCGCCGGCGTCAACACCGCCATCCTGGTCTCCTCGTCGTTCACCCTGCACTGGGCCGAGACCTGCATCAAGAGCGACAACCGCTTCGGGTTCAAGGCCGGGATGCTCACCACCTTCCTGCTGGGCTGCACGTTTCTCTTCATCCAGATCAACGAGTACGTCCACATCGGCTTCGCGCCGCACGACCACGCCCAGGGCACGATGTTCTACGGCCTCACGGGCCTGCACGGGGCGCACGTCTTCATCGGCCTCACGCTGCTGGCGATGGTGACCACCCGCGCCTTCCGCGGGCACTTCTCGTCCACGTCGCACCGCGGCGTCGAAGTCCCCGGCATCTACTGGCACTTCGTCGACGTCATGTGGATCGTCGTGTACCTGACGATCTACATCCTCTAAGGTGCTGAACCCGCTCCGTTCCGAGGACGAGGCGTTCCGGCTCCTGCTGTATGTGCTGGCGATCGCCGTGGCCATCGCGATCGTCGTGCTCGTCGTGCGCGCCCTGTAGCTCCGCGGCTTGTGACTACAATGTCGCACATGATCCGGATCATCGGTGTCCGCGAGCTTCGACGCGATCTCAGCGCATACCTGCGCCGCGTCGAGCAGGGCGAGAGCTTCTCCGTCACATCCCGAGGACGAGCGGTTGCGGTGCTCGGCCCCTCCCCGGAGCGCCGTGACCCGTTGGACCGACTGGTCATCGAACGTCACGCCATCCCGGCGCGCATCGACGTCCTCGACATCGAGCCGCTCGAGCTGCCTGGTGGGCCGCCGCTGAGCAAGCTGCTGGACGACGTGCGCGCCGACCGGCTGTAGTGGCCGGGCTGATCTACCTCGACGCATCCGCCATCGTCAAGCTCGTCGTCGAGGAGCTCGAGAGCCCGGCGCTGCGCGACGCCCTGCGCGATCGACCGCGCCGCGTCTCCAGCGCACTGGCACTCGTCGAAGTTCATCTCGCCGCCGCGCGCCGCATCCCGGCCCCACCCACCGGACGGGCCGGCTCCATCCTCGCCGGCCTCGCGCTCATCCCCGTCGACCAGGCCACGCTCGAAGGCGCCGCCGGCCTCGATGAGCACAGCGTTCGAGCGCTGGACGCCATCCACCTGGCCACCGCCCGCTCACTGGGCGACGACCTCGAGTCCTTCATCGCCTACGACCACCGACTCCTCGCCGCCGCCGAGGCCAGCGGCCTGCCCACAGAGCACCCGCGCTGACGGCAACCTCGCAGCGATGTCGAGAAGACGGCGCCCCCGGCCCTACTTGACGGTGAGCTTGCCGACCATGCCGCCCTCGCGGTGGCCGGGGACCGAGCAGAAGAACGTGTAGGTCCCGGGCTTGAGGGTGACGTCGACCTCGGAGGTCGCGCCGCCCTTGACGACCTTGCCGGCCTGCTTGACGCCGTTGCCCTCGATGGCGATGTTGTGGCCGGTGGCGGACTTGTTGACCGACTTGATCGCGACCTTGCCGGCGGGGGCTGAGGCGGTGGCGAACACGTAGGCGGTCTGGCCGGTCGGGACAGCCGGGATGTCCAGCACGCCGTTCTTGGCGGCGGCGTTGCCCTTGGACTTCGCGACGCCGACCTCGGCGAGCCGGCCCGCGTCCTTGCCGGGCTTGGAGACCACGGAGGAGACGTAGGACGCGACGTCCTCGGCCGCGGGTCCCGTGACGAGGTCGGCCGGCATGGCGACCAGTGGCTTGCGCGTCTGCGGGTCCAGCTGGGTCTTCGAGTTCGGGATCTCGATCTGCCGGTGGACGACCCCCTTGATGGTCGAGCGCCTGATGCCCTCGCTCAGGGCCTCGCGGAAGGCCTCGTCGAGATTCGGGCCCTGGATGCCCTTGGCCCCGGCGCGGTTGAGCGTGTGGCACGAGCCGCACTTGGCCACGAAGGCGCGCTTGCCGGCGATCAGGTTGGGGTCGCGCTTCACGACGCCGCACGCGGACAGCCCAGCAGCCAGCACCGCAGCGGCGCCGACAGCGGCGATCGAGACGGGCGCCCTTCTCACCGCCGGAATCCTATGTCATCCATCCGGCGGTCAGGGTTGCGGCAGGGCGTCCAGCTCGCCCTGCGCCGCCGCGACGACGGTGCGGGCGACGCCGTCCCACGACCAGCGCTCGCGCGTGACCGCCGCGATCGCCTCCCGCGTCCGTGCGCGGACGTCCTCGGGGGCTGCCAGCCACCCGTTCAGGCAGGCGGCGAGCTCGCAGACCGCGCCGGGCCCCACGTCGAAGGACAGCCACGGCCGCGCGGCCGCAGGGACGCGCTCGGCGAGCGCCTCGGAGACCTCGGCCAGCCCGGAGTGGCGGGCGACGACGGGCAGGGTCCCGCAGGCGGAGGCCTCGGCGGCGACCATCCCGAAGGACTCGGGGAACGTGCTCGGCACCACGAGCGCCTCGGCCGCGGGCAGCAGGTCGGCGAGCTCGTCGTGCTCGAGCCGGCCCGTCCAGCTCGTACGGCCGGCCAGGGCGCCGGCGGCCGCGACGTAGGCGTCGCGGGCCGCGCCCGCGAGGCCGTCGAGGAAGGTCGTCAGCTCGGGCAGCTCGCGGCCGTCCTCGCCGCGCGTCTGACGGGCGGCCGCGAGATCGCCCGCGGCCAGCTGCGCCGCCAGGCGCTCCAGGCCGTCGCGCATGGCCCCGAAGCCGACGATCACGAGCCGGGCGTCGGGGTGTTCGGCCGCCACCAGCGGCCAGGCGGCCAGCAGCAGCTCGACCCCCTTGGAGGCGATGAGCTTGCCGACGAAGGCCACCAGCCGCCCGTCCACGGCGGCCAGGGCCCGCGCGGCGGCGTCCGTGTCGCGCGCGAAGGCGGCGCCGGCGGCCGAGCGCGGCAGCGCGGCGAGCCGCTGCGCGAGGGCGCCCAGCGCCGCCCTGGGCCGCTCGCGGGGTGCGAAGGCCGCGACGTCCACGCCGGGCGGGCCGAGCCGGGTGCGCGCGGGCAGGCTGTCGTCGCCCATCGCCGCCCACAGGCTCTCGCCCGTGTGGCGCGAGCCGACCAGGATCGCGCTGGCCCGGTTGAGGCCCTCGCGCGCCCACGGCACAAAGCGCGGGTGCGGCTTGACGGTGTACTCGAGCGCGCTGCCGTGGATCTTGACCGCGTAGGGCACGTCGGCTGGGAGCGCGCGGCGAAGGATCGCCGGACCCATCACGAGGTGGTTGGCGAGCGCCGCCTGCGGCCGGGCGCGCGCGCACACGTCGCGCACGGCGCGGACGTTGCGCGCGATGTAGTCCTCCACCTCGTCGTCGGAGAGCTCGGGGAAGGGCCGCGCCCGCAGCCCCTCGTAGCGGTCGGCGACGTAGACGGGCAGTTGGCCGCCGAGGTCCGGGCGGTACACGATGCCGCGCGCCGGCGTGCGCCGGTGGCGGACCGCGAGCGCGCCGTCCTTGAACTCCCCCACCGCGTCGACCCAGGACAGCGCGAAGGGATCGCGATCCTGGCAGAGCAGGTGGACCTCGTGGCCCGCACGGAGCAGCGCGTGTGTCAGGCGGGCGTTGTAGACGTTGGAACCGGTCCCCTGCAGGAGATATCCATGGAAGATCAGGACGCGCAAGGGGCCGAGGCTACCGGCGCCGCTGCTAGGGTCCACCCCGATGAGCGCGCGCCAGCTGTACCGCATGCGCACTTCCTCGACGGGCCGGGAGGTCTTCTTGGAAGGCGAGCCAGGCCGCGTGTACGTCGACCGGGACACCGGCGAGTCGTTGGAGGTCGTCGGCAGGGTGCTCCCGGCAGCGCCGTCGACGTCGAACCTTCCCTGGGCGATCGAGAACCTCAGGTTCTGCAACTGGTGCGACCAGCTCGCGCAGAAGGATCTGAACGACTGCCCCACGTGCGGCCGGCGCATGGCGGCGCTCGAGCGCTAGGCCATGCCGCGCCTCGCCGCAGCCCTCGCACTCGCGCTCGCGCTGGCGGTCTTCGCCGGCTGCGGCGGTGGCGAGGTCTCCTACGTCGAGGTCAAGTCCGCTCCGCCGACGCTGCCGATCCCGCAGGACCAGGGCGCGAAGGCCCCGACCGCCTCCAGCTCGGCGACTCCGACGCCCACGCCGACGGCGACCCAAGACCCGGGCTCGGGCGGCAGCTCGACGAGCGGCTCGGCCCCGACGACCCCCGCGCCGACAGCGACCGCGACCGCCGCGCCGACCACACCGCCCGCCACGGGCGGCGCGGGTACGGGTACGGGCACGGGCACCGGCACCACGACGACGCCCTCGACCGGTACGGGCGGGGCCACCGCCGGCCAGGGCTCCGACCAGTTCTGCGCCGACAACCCCGGCGCCTGCAACGGCAGCCACTAGTCGCGAGACGCCCATGCGGTCACCGCGGTGCTCGAGCACGGGGCGCTGGAGATCGCGCTGGCCGGCGCCCTCCGGCGCGCCGCCGCGGATGGGACCCCGCTCGGCTGCCTGCTCGTGGACCTCGACGGCCTCGACGCGATCAACGAGCGCGAGGGCCACCGGCGCGGCGACGACGTGCTGCGCCGGGCGGCGGCGGTCATCGTCCGCGCGTGCGGTGAGGACCCGGTCGTCGGGCGCTTCGGCGGGGACCAGTTCGCGGCGGCGGTGAAGACCGACCCCGTGGCGACCGCGGATCCACCCGCCGGCGCCGCGGCCGCCCTGCTCGACCGCGCCCTCGGCGCCGCCCGGGCGGCCAAGCGGGCAGGCTGCCGGTGCGTCGAAGTCACTTGACCGCCGGCCCGGCGCGAAACGCCGGGACCGTCGCCACGGCGATCGCCAGCAGCAGTGCCCAGCCTGCGAGCGTGAGCACGGTCGTCGTGCGGCCGGCGTACTCCAGCAGGACGCCGACGGCGAGCGGCCCGAGCCAGCCGGCGGAGAACGAGACCAGGGTTGAGCCGGCCTGGACGCGGCCCTGGAGCCGGTCAGGGGCGAGCGCGACGCGCTGGCTGACGACGGTTGCGTTTGTGACCGGCGTAAACAGCTCCGCCGCGGCGACGATCAGGCCGAGCAGCAGGGCGTTGTGGACCACCAGGAGCAGTGGCAGCACCAGCGCGGTCGTGCAGGTCTCGGCCAGCAGCGACCGATGCGCCGGCCAGCGCCGCTGCAGCGCGGGCGCGATCAGCGTGCCGGCGAGGCCGCCCGCGGCGGCGACCGCGAGCATCGCCCCGATCAGTGCCGGCGACGCGCCGTCGCGCCTGGCGAGCACGACGATCAGCAGGCCGAGGCCGGAGTAGATCGGGTTGCCGGCCGCGAACAGCAGCATGCACGCGCGCATGAAGGGCCGCCGCCACAGCCAGCGCAGCCCCTCGGTCAGCGGACCGCGCTCCGGACCGCCGCGCGCCTGTTGGAAGTCCGAGCGGATCAGCAGCATCGAGACCGTCGAGGCGGCGTATGAGAGCGCGTCGACGAGGAACGGGACGGCGCGGCCGAGACCGTACAGCACGCCGCCGAGCGGCGGCCCGGCCAGCATCGCGGCGAACGTCCGCGACTCGTTGCGGGCCACCGCCCGGGCCAGCTGCTCGTCGGGCACCAGCTGTCGCAGCGCGCCGCGCTCCGCGACGTAGGAGACGACGAACCCCGATCCGTCCACAACGGCGACCACCAGGATGGTGGCGTAGGCGACGTGGCCGGACGCCACGGCGATCGCCAGCACACCTAGTGCGATCGCGCGGACCGCGTCGCAGGTGGCCATCAGGTGCTTGCGGTTGACCCGGTCGGCCAGCGCGCCGGCCGGCAGGGCCATCACTGCGATCGGCCCGATTCGCGCCAGGCCCACGATGCCGGCCTTGGCCGGCGAGCCCGTCAGCGCCAGCGCGAGCAGCGGATAGGCCACCAGCGATAGCTGCGCGCCGAGCTCGGACACCGTCTGCCCGCTCCACAGCAGCATGAAGTCGCGATTGCGGCTCAGCGACGTCACGCGCGCCGGCGCGCGAGCCGCTCGCGATCAGCTTGTACGGCCGGCCCGGCCGCAGCCTTAGCCCTTCTTCGGCGTCTTCTTGGGCTTCGGCGGACCGTGCGGATCGGTGATCATCGTCACCGTGTAGGTCATGCGTGCCGTCTTGTAGAGGCAGTTGAACTGCGTGATGGCTCCGAGCTTGGTCACGGCCGTCTGCGTGGCGGTGTCGTCGCACTTCTTCTTCGCGCGGCTGGCGCGCCAGGAGGTGTCGCTGCCGTACCCCTGCGCGAGGGCGGGCGCCCAGGTCGGGACCGTGAGGGCGACGCGGTAGCCCTTCTTGACCGTCAACGAGTTCTTGAGCGGGAACTGAACCGTCTCACCCAGGTAGTCGATCAGCGGCATGACCGGGCTCTGCCCCGTCAGGGTCCCCATCAGATGCGGCGCCGTCTTGATGACGCTGATCCCCGCTGACGGCGGGCCGCCCAGAGTGGTGTTGAAGAACTTGACCTGCTTCTTGGTCGGCGCGCCGAGCTTGATCGACCACGCCACGACCCGGCCGCGCCGTGGCGCGGTGAAGAGATCGGTCTGCGTGCCCTCCTTGACCTGGTAGCCGGTCGTGCGCGAGACGGCGTAGCACGGGTTCGACGGACAGGTCGGCGTGGGCTGGGTCGACGTCTGACCGAGCTCGATGATCTTCGCATCGGCTGCCGCAGGCGCCAGAGACGCCGCCAGGCCGGTGGCGAGCACCACGCCGAGGTAGCGGCGGCGGCGCGCGGTCATGTGGGTATCAAGGGGCATCAACGCGTGAAACACAGGCGACCGGCGGGGGTTGTGGTGCTCACCCGGAGCGGCGCCCGCACCCGCCAAGCCTAGATCTTTACGACGTTCACGGCTTTCGGCCCCTTCTCCCCGGCCTCCTCCTCGTAGCTGACCTTGGAGCCCTCGGGGAGCGACTTGTAGCCCTCGCCGGTGATCCCCGAGTAGTGGACGAAGAGGTCCCGTCCGCCCTCGTCGGGCGTGATGAACCCGAATCCCTTCTCGTCGCTGAACCACTTGACGGTGCCAGTTCCCATCGAGTCTCGACTCCTGCCGCCGCGGGACGGGCTCCGATTCCCGTCCCTCCCGCGCACAACGTCCCACACGGCGGACCCGGAATGCAAGGGGATCGTCTCGTCAGGCGCTGAGCGCGACGGCGGCCGTGGCGATCTCGTCCTCGTCGCCCGGCGCCGGCACCCACGGCAGGCGCAGCGGATCTCCCTCGTAGCGCGGGATCACGTGGACGTGGTAGTGAAAGACGGTCTGCCAGGCGGCCCTGCCGCTGTTCTGCAGGACGTTGACGCCGTCGGCGCCGAGCCCGTCCACGAGCTTGCCGGCCATGGTCTGAGCGGTGCGCGCGACCGCCGCGAGATCCTCGCCGCCGATCTCGTGCAGGTCGGCGACGTGCTCGCGCGGGACGACCAGCAGGTGGCCGCGGGCGCCGGGGTTGACGTCCATGAAGGCGACTGTGCGCGCGTCCTCGTGGACCCTCTTCGCCGGGATCTCCCCGGCCACGATCTTGCAGAACAGGCAGTCGGGAGCGGGCATGGCGGCGAACAGTAGCCTGCTCGCTTGCCGATGCCCGATGTCGACGTCACACGGCTGCGGGACGTGGTGGAGACGCTCCAGCGGATCGACCGTCCGTCGGCGTCTGTAGGAGAGCGGGAGGCGGCCGAGTGGATCCGCGCCCGCTTCGAGTCGCTCGGCGTCCCGGCGCGGATCGAGCGCGAGCGCGCGCACGGCACGTACTGGTGGCCGCTCGGGCTGCTGTCGGCCGCGGCGGCGCTCGCCGGCCGGCGTGGCAGCCGCGGCCTCGCCACCGCGGTCGGCGCGGTCGCCGCGGCCGGGATCGCCGACGATGTCTCCGGCGGCCCGCACGTGGTCCGCCGGCTGCTGCCACAGCGCGCCACCTGCAACGTCGTGGCCGAGCTGGGCGACCCCGACGCCGCCCAGACGCTCGTCTTCCTCGCCCACCACGACGCGGCGCACGGTGGGCTGATCTTCGCCGACGAGCTGATCACCGTGCCCGCCGACTGGTTCCCGCGGGTCTACGCGGGGATCGAGACCTCGCCGCCGATCATGCGGCTCGTGGCCGCGGGGCCGGTGCTCGTCGCCGTGGGCGCGCTGACGGGCCGTCGGCGCCTGCGCGCACTCGGAGCGCTGATCGCGACGGGCTGCGTGGCGGCCTTCGCGGACATCGGCGCACGCAAGGCCGTCCCGGGCGCCAACGACAACCTCACCGCCGTCGCCACGATCCTCGAGACCGCGCGCGCGGTGGCCGCCGATCCGCCCCCGGGCCTGCGCGTGCTCTTCGTCTCCACCGGCGCGGAGGAGTCCTTCATGGAGGGCATGCGCGGCTTCGCCCGGCGCCACTTTGGCTCCCTGGATCGCGAGCGCACGCGCTTCGTCTGCCTCGAGGCCCTCGGCTCCCCGCAGCTGATCGCCATCGAGGGCGAGGGGATGCTCAAGATCACCGACTACCCGGCCGCCGAGCGCGACTTCCTGGCCACATGCGCCGAGCGCGCGGGCCGCCCGCTGCGCCGCGGCCTGCGCCTGGGGCTGGCGACGGACGGCCTGATCGCGCTGAAGGCCGGCTACCGCGTGTCGTGCCTGGCCTCCGTCACCAGGTACAAGTTCCCGTCGAACTACCACTCCCCGCACGACGTCGCCGAGCACGTGGACTTCGACACCGTGGCGGACGCGGTGCGCGTCTGCCACGAGGTCGTGCGGGCGTCAGCCGGCTAGGTAGCGCCGCGCGCGCTCGATCGCATCCTCGCGGGAGGTGATCTCGCCGGCGAAGCGGTCCTCTTCCAGGCGCGCCAGGAGGTCGCCGAGCTGCGGCCCTGGCGCCATGCCCAGGGCCTCAGCGAGGTCGTCGCCGCGGATCAGCGACGCTGCCGGGGACTCCTCGAACGCGTAGTCGAGCATCGCGCGCGCAAGCTCGAGGTGGGCGGCGATGGCCGGCTCGGCGTTGCGGCCGCGGGTCGCCAGCCGGTCGGCGCACGTGAAGACGGTCAGGTCGACCGCATAGGGCGCTGCGTCGCGCAGGTAGCGGTACACCGAGCGGCGGCTCAGCGGCTGCTCGTGGACGAGGAAGCCGAGGCGCAGGTGGTGCTGCGTCAGGCCGGCGACGTAGTCCACCAGGCGCTCGGAGGCGCGCAGGCGGCGCAGCACGGCGCGCGCGACGGCGGCACCCTCCGCGTCGTGGCCGACGAACGAGACGCCGCGCCCGTCGGCCCGCCGCCCGCGCGTGGCGGGCTTGGCGATGTCGTGCAGCAGGGCGGCGAAGCGCATGGCGCCCCAGTGGGAGAGGTCGTCGGCCAGCGGCGCGCCCAGCGTGGCGACCACGCGCGGGTCGCGCTCGGAGCGCTCGAGCGCGACGACGGCGTCGAGCACGTCGAGCGTGTGGTCGTGGACGTCGGCGTGGTGGTAGACGTTCTGCTCGACGCCTTGGAGGTCGAGCACCTCCGGCAGCACGACCGCCGTCGCGCCCGCGGACTCCATCAGCCGCAGCGCGTCGGCCGGCCGCTCGGCGCCGACGATGCGCTTGAGCTCGGCGAAGATCCGCTCCCCGGCGACGCCGGCCAGACCCGGGGCCGCCGTGCGGGCGCCCGCCAGCGTCGCGTCCTCGACATCGAAGCCGAGCTCGGCGGACAGACGAACGGCGCGCAGCACGCGCAGCGGATCGGCCGTCAGCGCGTCCGGGCCGACCGCTCGCAGCCGTCGCGCCGCGAGGTCCTCAGCGCCCCCGAACAGGTCGACCAGCGGCCCACCGCCGACGGGCTCCGCCATCGCGTTGACGGTGAAGTCGCGCGCGCCGAGGTCGCTTTCAAGCGTGCCGCCGGTCAGCGGCAGCAGGTCGACGTGCCAGGCGCGGTCGCGCCCGACGACCCGCCAGCCGCCGAACGTCTCGCTGAGCGGGAAGGCCGCGCCGCCCAGTGCCGCGCGCACCGCGTTGGCGGCGCGCTCGGGCTCGCCGTCGAGCGCGACGTCGAGGTCGTCGGTCTCGCGCCCGAGCAGCCGGTCGCGCACCGCGCCGCCGACCAGCCACGCGCGCTCGCCTGCGAGCGCCGCCTGCAGCCCGCTAGGGACCATGCTCGCGCGGCACGCGCGCCGAGATGCCGCACGTGACCTCGTAGTTGATCGTGTCCAGGCGCGCCGCCACCTCCTCGGCGAGCACCCGGCCGGTGCCCTGCGGGCCGATCAGGATCGCCTCCTCCCCGCGCTGCACCGGCGCATCGAGCGCGATCGTGACGTTGTCCATCGAGACGGCGCCGACGAGCGGACGGCGGCGCCCGCCGATCAGCACCTCGGCGTTGTTCGAGAGCGCCCGCCGCACGCCGTCGGCGTAGCCGATCGGCAGCGTGGCCAGCCAGCCGTCGCGCTCGGCGACGTAGCGGCGCCCGTAGCCCGCGCTCTCCCCGGGGGCGATCGGCTTGACCTCGGCGACGTAGCTGGCGAGCGTCATCGCGGGCTCGAGCCCGTGCTCGGCCGGATCGCGCTGGAAGGGGTCCAGGCCGTAGACGGCGACGCCGCAGCGCACCATGTCCAGCCGGCTCTCCGCGATGCCGAGGGCGGCCGCGGAGTTGGCGGCGTGGATGATCGCGTCCGGCGCAAGCTCGCGCACGGCCGCCGCGAACGGCGCGAAGCGGGCGAGCTGCTCCCTCGCGAACCCCGGGTCGTCGTCGCTGGTGGCGAGGTGCGTCATGGCGCCGGCGAGCAGCCTGCGCCGCGCCGCCTCGCGGGCGACGTCGAGCGCCTCCTCGACGTCGCGCGTGCCGAGGCGGCCCATGCCGGTGTCGAGCTTGACGTGCACCCGCGCCGTGTCCGGGAGGCGATCCAGGAAGGCCCGGCGCCAGGCAACCACGTCGGCCCGCGCGCCGAGTGCGGCCGGCAGCTCCTCGGTCGACAGCGCGCCCATCACCAGCAGCGGGCCGTCGACCTCCGCCGCGCGCAGCTCCGCCGCCTCGGAGGCGGCGGCGACCGCAAGCCACTCCGCGCCTCCGCGCAGCGCCGCCCTCGCCGCCTCCGGCGCACCGTGCCCGTAGCCGTCGGCCTTGACGACCGCGCACAGCCGGGTCGCGGCGGCCGCGTGCAGCCGCGCGCAGTTGCGCATGATGGCGCCGTCGGAGATGCGGGCCACGGCCCGGAGCACGGGCTCAGTCTTCGCGCGTCAGCGCGTCGAGCACGTCGACGCGCGTGACGACGCCGACCAGACGGCCGTGCTCTACGACCGGCAGGCGGTTGTGCTTGCGGTGCGACATCGTCCGGCCGGCCTCCTGGACCGTCGCCGTCGGCTCGATCGTCACGGGGTCCTCGGTCATCATGTCCGCCGCCTTCGACGCGGTCGCCCGCTGCAGGCGCTCCTCGAACTTGTGCATCGACTCGAGGAAGACGATCCCGCCGAAGAGCTCGATGAAGTGCGGCAGGTGCAGATCGCCCTCGTCGCCGGCCATCACGAGGTCGTTCTCCGTGATGATGCCGACGCAGCGCCCGCCGTCCTTGACGACGGGGAGGCCGGTGAGCTCGTTGTCGCGCAGCGCCCGCACGACGTCGTGCACGGGGGTGCCGGCCTCGACGGTGACGGGGTCGGGGTCCATGATGTCGCGAACGGTCAGGGCCATGATCGGCCGAGGAGCCTACCCGGCCAGCGCCTGCCGCAGGGCCGCGATGACGTCGGTGGCGATGACGCCGTCGGGCCCGTGGGGCTCGGCGGCCAGCCGCCCCGCGTGCACGTGCGCCAGGACCGCCGCGGCCGTGGCGTGCTCTGGCTCGGCGCCGCGCGCCAGCAGCGCCGCGATGACGCCGCCGAGGACGTCGCCCGTCCCGGCCGTCGCCAGCCCCGGCGCCCTCCCAGGAGAGATCATCACGCGGCCATCCGGGGCGGCGATCAGCGTGTCGTCGCCCTTGAGCACCACGAGCGCGCCGGTCGCCGCCGCCGCCTTGCGGGCGCACGCGAGCCGGTGGGCGCCAACCTCGTCGGACTCCAGCCCGAGCAGCCGCCCAAGCTCGCCCGCGTGCGGCGTCAGCACCGTGGGCGCGCCGCGCCGCGGCGGCGTCTCCCCGGCGAAGGCGTTGATGCCGTCGGCGTCGAGCACGAGCGGCAGCTCCGCCTGCGCGTAGACGTCGCGCGCGAAGCCGGCGGCGCCCTCGGAGCGGCCGAGCCCGGGGCCCAGCACGGCGGCGTCGGCGCGGGCGAGGGCCTCCAAGGCCTGCGGGACGGCAGAGCGGGTCAGCGCCCCCTCGTGGTCCGGCAGCAGCCGCAGCATCGACTCGACGGGGCGGAGCGCGAAGGACGCGTCGTTGGACGCGCCCGTCGCGATGATCACGTAGCCGGCGCCCGCGCGCATCGCGGCGTGGGCGGCCATGACCGGCGCGCCCGTCACGCCGCGCGAGCCGCCCAGGACGACCGCCGTGCCGCTGGCGAATTTCGTCGAGTCCGCCCCCCGGCCAGGCAGGCCGCACAGGACGGAGGGGCCGATCAGCCCGGCGCCCGGCTCGACCCGCGCGCCCGCTGGGATCCCGATGTCGAGCACCTCGACGACGCCCGCATGCGCCTTGCCTGGATGGATCCACAGGCCGGGCTTGGCGGCGTGGAAGGTGGCCGTCGCGGTGGCGCGCACCGCGGCACCCTCGATCTCCCCCGTCGAGCCGTTGACGCCGCTCGGGACGTCGGCGGCGACCACCGGCACTCCGGCGGCGCCGATGGCGTCGATGATCGCGTCCAGCGGCTGCCGCGGAGCCCCCGTGAACCCCGTGCCCAGCAGCGCGTCGACGATCACTGCGGCGCCGGCGAGGCGGCCCGGCTCGAAGGGCCCGTCCGACGCACGCACGACATCAACATCTCTCCCGGCCTCCCGCAGGCGCCGCGCCGCGACCAGGCCGTCCCCGCCGTTGTTGCCCTTCCCGCACACCACTGCCACCCGGCCCGACGGCACGCAGCGAGCGACGACGTCGGCCAGCCCGCTCCCCGCCCGCTCCATCAGCGTCTCGGACGCGATGCCGAGCTCCTCGATCGCCCACCGGTCGATCGCGCGCTGCTGCTCGGCGTCCGGGAGCGGCTCGAGCCAGCTCACGGCGACGCCACAGCCACCGCGCCGGCCATCTCGCGCGAGTGCGTGAGTGAGACCTCCACGGTGACGCCCAGCTGGAGTGCCCGCCTGCCCGCATGCCCGGTCAGCCGCACGCGCGGCGGGGCCCCCGCGAGCACCTCGACGTCCAGGGGATCCCACACCTGCAGCGCGAGCGCCTTCGCGACCGCCTCCTTGGCGCAGAAGCGGGCGGCGAGATGCTGCGCGGGGCGCGCCCGCCCACCGGCGTAGTCGCGCTCGGCCGCCGTGAAGAGGCGCTCGGCCAGGCGGGGCCGCCGCTGCAGCGCCCGCTCCATGCGGTCGATCTCGAGGAGGTCGATTCCCACGCCTGGGGCCACGCGCGGCGATGCTACGCGAGTCGGCAGCGGCCGGGCCGCCCGGCTACTCGACCGTCACGGTCTTGGCGAGGTTGCGCGGCTGGTCGACGTTGAGGCCGCGCCTGCGCGCGATGCGATAGGCCAGCACCTGCAACGGGATCACGGCCAGCAGCGGCTGCAGGATCCAGTCGGTGCGCGGCACGTGGAAGACCTCCTCGGCGTGCTCGCCGATGTTCTGGTCGCCCTCGGTGGCGACCGCGATGACGTGCGCGCCGCGGGCGCGGACCTCCTGCATATTGGAGACGACCTTGGCGTACACCGGAGACTCCGTCGCCACGACCACGACGGGCGTCGCCTCGGACAGCAGGGCGATCGGGCCGTGCTTCATCTCCCCGGCGGCGTAGGCGTCCGTGGCGACGTAGGAGATCTCCTTGAGCTTGAGCGCGCCCTCCAGCGCGACCGGGAGCCCGACGTGGCGGCCGAGATACAAAAAGAAGTCCGAGGCGAAGTGCCGGTCGGCCGCGCGCTCGATCGCGTCGTCGGGGGATCCGAGCAGCTCGGTGATGTGGTGCGGGATCTGCTTGAGCTCCGCGACCATGTCCGTGAGGCGCTGCGGGCTCAGCGTCCCGCGCAGCTCGGCGAGGCGGAGGGCCAGCAGGTACATCGCCGCGACCTGGGCGATGAAGGTCTTGGTGGCGGCGACGCAGATCTCAAGGCCGGCGCGCGTGTAGAGCACGCCGTCCGCGTCGCGCGTGGCCTGCGAGCCCATGATGTTGGTGACCGCGAGGACCGTCGCGCCGCGGTCGCGGGCGAGCCGCATCGCCGCCAGCGTGTCCGCCGTCTCGCCCGACTGCGTGATGCCGATGACCAGGTCGCCGGGCCCGACGACCGGGTTGCGGTAGCGGTACTCGGAGGCGACGTCCATCTCGACGGGCACGCGCGCCCACTCCTCGATGGCGTAGCGGCCGATCAGCCCGGCGTGGTAGGAGGTGCCGCAGGCGACGACGACGATGCGCTTGACGCTGCGCAGGATCTCGTCGGTCACCGCCTCCCCGAGGTAGAGGTCGACCCCGTCGGGGCGCACGGTGCGGTCGGCGATCGTGTCGGCGACCGCACCGGCCTGCTCGTGGATCTCCTTGAGCATGAAGGTCTCGTAGCCGCCCTTCTCGGCCGCGGCGGCGTCCCACTCGACCGTCTCGACGCGGCGCTGCACCGGCGCCCCGGCGGCGGTGAGGAAGGTCACGCCCTCGGCGGTCACCACGACGATCTCGTCGTCCTCGACGACCTGTACCTGCTTGGTGTGGGCGAGGAAGGCGGGGATACCCGAGGCGACGAACTGCTCGCCGTCGCCGCGCCCGACCACGAGCGCGCACTCCTTGCGGGCGCCGACCAGCAGGTCGGGCTCGTCGGCGCAGAGGACCACGAAGGCGTAGTGGCCGCGCAGGCGAGCGTAGGCGCGCTGGACGGCGACGACGAGGCCGTCGCCCGCCTCGAGCTCGCGGGAGATCAGATGGGCGATGACCTCGACGTCGGTCTGCGAGGAGAACTCGGCGCCCTGCGCGCTCAGCTCGTGCTTGAGCTCGAGGTAGTTCTCTACGATGCCGTTGACGACCACGTGGACGCGGTTGTCGGTGTCGTAGTGCGGGTGGGCGTTTTCCTCGGTGACGCGGCCGTGCGTGGCCCAGCGGGTGTGACCGATGCCCGTCGTGGCCGGCTTGGTCGCCACGGCGACAGAGCCGTCGGGGTCCACGCCGTCGGCCGCGTCGACGGCGGCGCGCAGGAAGCTGAGATTGCCCACGGCGCGCACCGAGCGCAGCCGGCCGTCGTCGGGCAGCGAGATCCCGGCTGAGTCGTAGCCGCGGTACTCCAGCTTCTCGAGCCCTGCCAGGAGAATGTCCTGGGCCGGCCGGTGGCCGACGTATCCAACGATGCCGCACATGTGGAGCCCTCCTGGTCGGACGGCTCAGCTTAGTGCGGCATCCACCGCCGCGACGATGCGCGCGCAGGCGGCGTCTGCCTCCTCGGCGGTCGGGGCCTCGACCATCACGCGCACCAGCGGCTCGGTGCCGGAGGGGCGCACGAGCACCCGTCCGCGGTCCCGCAGAGCCAGATCCTCCGCGGCGATCAGCGCGTGGACCGCGGTGGCGGCGGCGAACGCGTCGCGGTCCGGGACCCGCACGTTGACCAGCCTCTGCGGGAGCTTGTGCATCGCGTCGCGCGCGCCGAGCTCGGCGCCGCCGAGCGCCTCGAGCGCCAGCAGGGCCGCGGCGGTGCCGTCCCCGCTGGAGACGAAGCCCAGGTCGATGATGTGACCGGACTGCTCGCCGCCGAGCGCCCAACCGCGCTCGCGCAGGGCGTGGAGCACGTGACGGTCGCCCACCGGCGTCGTGGCGACCTGCACGCCGTGCTCGCGCATGGCGGTGTGGAAGCCGTAATTGGTCATCACCGTCACGGCCACGCCACCGCCGCGCAGGCGACCGTGCCCGCGCAGGTGCAGGGCGGCGAGGGCGATCAGCTCGTCGCCGTCGACGACCGTGCCAGTGCGGTCCACGGCAAGGACGCGGTCAGCATCCCCGTCGAAGGCAAAGCCCGCCTCGTGCTCTCCCTCGCGCATCACCGCCACGAGCGGATCGAGATGCGTGGAGCCGCACCCGTCGTTGATGTTGCGCCCGTCCGGCTGGTGCGCGAGAACGGTGACGTCGGCGCCGAGGCGCCGGAAGATCTCCGGGGCGGCCTGTGAGGCCGCTCCGTTGGCGCAGTCCAGGACGAGGCGGCGATCGGTCAGGTCGAGCGCCTCGAAGCGCTCGTGCAGGCCGCGCAGGTAGTCCTCGAGCGCGCCGTGCAGGACCGTCACGCGGCCGCTCGGCGCTCCGGCGGCACACAGCGGCTCCAGGGCGGCCTCGATCTCGGCCTCGACGCCATCGGAGAGCTTGAAGCCGTCGCCGCCGAAGAACTTGATGCCGTTGTCGCGGTACGGGTTGTGCGAGGCGGAGATGACCACCCCCGCGTCGAAGCCGTAGCGGGCGATCAGCAGCGGCGCGGCCGGCGTGGGCAGGACGCCCCCCAGCAGCGCCTCCCCACCGGCCGCCGCGATCCCGGCAGCGACGGCGGCCTCGAGCATCGCGCCCGACTCGCGCGTGTCGCGGATGACGAGGATGCGCGGGGACCCGCCGATCCGCGCCGTGGCGGCGCGGGCGAGCGCACGCGTGAGGTCGGCGGTGAGGAACTCTCCCGCGACGCCGCGGACCCCGTCCGTTCCGAAGAGCTTGCGGGGTCGTGACGCCGCCGGGATCAGTGGATCCAGGCTCAGCGCTTGCTGAACTGCGGCCGCTTGCGGGCCTTCTTGAGGCCGGCCTTCTTGCGCTCCTTGGCGCGCGCGTCGCGCGTCAAAAAGCCGCGGCGCTTGAGCTCTCCGCGCAGATTGGGGTCGGCCTCCAGCAGCGCGCGCGAGACGCCGTGACGCAGCGCGCCCGCCTGCGAGGAGACGCCGCCGCCGTGCATCGACGCGACCACGTCCATGCGCTCCTGGTAGCCCACGGTCTCCAGCGGCTGGCGGATCGTGCGCTGCAGGGTGGCGCGCGGGAAGTACATGTCCAGGGTGCGGCCGTTGATCAGATAGGCGCCCGTGCCCGGCTTGAGGATCACACGGGCGACGGCCGTCTTGCGCTTGCCGGTCGCCCGGTAGCGCGCGTCGGCGCCGAGATCGATCGCAGCGTCGGCGATCGGCTGCGAGAAGCGATCGTCGTCCTCCTCGCTCGACGTGCCGTCCTCGCCGTCCTCGGAGTACTCGTCCTGCTCGCCACCTTCGAGGATGATGTCGGGCTCGAGGTCCATGCCGGGGATCTCCGGCTTGACCCTGGGGACGGCGGGCTCGTCGTCCTCCTCGTCGCGCTCGGCGGGCGCCTCGGCAGCGGGCTCGGCCGGCGTCGCGGCGACGGGCTCTGCGGGCGCCTCGGCGGCGGGCTCTACGGGCTCGGCGGGCGCCTCGGGCTCGGGCTCCTCGACAGCGGGCTCTACGGGCTCGGCGGGCGCCTCGGGCTCGGGCGCCTCGGGGACGGCCTCTGGGGCGACGGCCTCTGGGGCGGGGGCTTCGGGCTCGTCGCCCTCGTCGGACGGCTTCTTGGGCTGCGGCATTAAGTGGTCTTGATCTCGAGGGGTTGGGGCTGCTGGGCGGCGTGGGGGTGTTCGGGCCCGGCGTAGATCTTCAGCTTGGTGATCTGCTTGCGGGCCAGGCGGTTTCTGGGGAGCATGCCCTTGACGGCGAGGCGGATGACCTCTTCGGGACGGCGCTCGAGCATCTCTGCGAGCGTGCGGCTCTTGATCCCGCCCGGGTAGCCGGAATGGCGGTAGTAGCGCTTCTCCTCGCGCTTGTTGCCGGTGACCGAGATCTTCTCGGCGTTGATCACCACGACGAAGTCGCCGACGTCGCAGTGGGGCGTGTACGTCGGCTTGCGCTTGCCGCGCAACAGGTCAGCGAGCTGGGTCGACAGCCGGCCCAGGTTGAGGCCGTTGGCGTCGACGAGAACCCAGTTGCGCTCGCGATCGTTCGGTGTGGCGACGTACGTCTTCATGGCGTGGGGAAGCCACGGGGACTTCCCGGGCGGCGCAAGACTATAGGGGCTTCGCCGCGGCGATCCGGCGCCTCTGCGTCCGATACGACCTGGGCCGCCGTCCCTGCGGCCGCCTACTCCGCGAGCCCCGCGGCGACGGCACCCGGACGGGCGGCCTCGAGCTCGCCGAGGGTGCGCCGGGCGCGCTCGATCGCCCGCTGCAGCTCGGCCGCGTGGCCGGGCAGCAGCGGCTCGAGCGCCGTCCAGCTGCCGCCCAGCAGCGTGACGACGACCGCGAGGCCCTCGAGCTCGACGACGCGCGAGAGCGGCGAGTAGCTGATCACCGAGCCGTTGGGCTTCAGCCGTCCGAGCCGCTCGCCCAGCCAGGCCAGGCTGGTCTTGAGGCGGTCCGGGCGGACGTCGTGGGCGGCCATCAGGGCGTCCAGCAGCTCCTTGTCGAGCTCGAGGTCGGCGACTATTCGGCCCAGCAGCGCCTCGTAGGCGGTCCCCTCGTTGCTCGAGCGCGTCCGCGCGGCGAGCTCGCTGCCGGCCGTCAGGATCGAGAGCCGGTCGTTGAGGTAGATGGAGAGCCGTCGCTGGTTCATGGCCGGCTACTGCCCGCTGCGCGGGCGCAGCACACCGTAGGGCGTGCCCGCCCCGGGCGGCCGCGCCGGCGCGCGGGCCGGCGCGAGCACGATCGCCTCGCGCGCCTTGTAGTCGTCGTCGGCCACGAGGGCGGCGGCCGCGTCAAAGAGCGGTTGCGGGTCGGCGAAGGCGAGCTTGATCGAGGCCGCGTGGATGTCGGCCAGGAGGTCGCGGAAGGCGGCGCTGTCGCTGCCCGAGCCGGCGATCGCGCAGAGCACGAGCGCCCGCCGCAGCGCCGCGTGGTCGGCCTCCCGGAGGGCCCGCGCGGTCAGCTCCCTGGCCTGCGCCCACAGGTTCTCGACCGTCGCCGGCTGCAGCGGGACCCCGTCTACTCCCATTCGATCGTCCCGGGGGGCTTCGACGTGATGTCGAGAACCACCCGGTTGACCTCGCGGACCTCGTTGATCATGCGCGAGGCGATCTGCTCGAGCAGGTCGTAGGGCAGCCGCGCCCAGTCGGCCGTCATGGCGTCGTCGGAGGTGACCGCGCGCAGCGCGATGAGGTAGCCGTACGTGCGCTCGTCGCCCTGCACCCCGACCGTGCGGATGTCGGGCAGCACGCAGAAGGACTGCCACAGCTCGCGGTACAGGCCAGCCTTGCGGATCTCGTCCTGCAGGATGGCGTCACAGGTGCGCAGGGTGTCCAGGCGCTCCTTGGTGGCCTCGCCGCCGACGATGCGGATCGCCAGGCCGGGGCCCGGGAAGGGCTGGCGCCAGACCAGGCGCTCGGGCAGCCCGAGCTCGGCGCCGACCGCCCGGACCTCGTCCTTGAACAGCGCCCGCAGCGGCTCCACGAGGTCGAACTCGAGGTCGTCGGGCAGGCCGCCGACGTTGTGGTGGGACTTGATCGTCGCGGCGCCCGTGCCACCGCCGGACTCGATCACGTCGGAGTACAGCGTGCCCTGCACGAGGAACCTCACGTCGCCGAGCTTGAGCGCCTCCTCCTCGAAGACGCGGATGAACTCGGCGCCGATCGCCTTGCGCTTGGCCTCCGGGTCCGACCGGCCGGCGAGGCGCCGCAGGAAGCGGTCCTCGGCATCGACGGCCACGAGCGGCACCTTGAAGACGTCGCGGAAGGCGCCGATGACCTGCTCGCCCTCGTTGTGGCGCATCAGCCCATGGTCGACGAACACGCACGTGAGCTGATCGCCGATCGCGCGGTGCACGAGCAGTGCCGCGACGCTCGAGTCCACGCCGCCCGACAGGCCGCAGATGACCTGGCCGTCGCCGACCTGGGCACGGATGCGGGCGATCTGCTCGTCGATGATCGACTCCGCGCTCCAGGTCCGCGCGCAGCCGCAGATGTCTGAGAGGAAGGTCTCGAGGACGTGCTGCCCGTAGGGCGTGTGCGCGACCTCGGGATGGAACTGGATGCCGTAGATGCCGCGCTCGACGTTCTCGATCGCCGCGACAGGGGACTCCGTCGAGCTCGCCAGCGCCGTGAAGCCCGGGGGCGGCTCGAAGACCGTGTCGCGATGCGACATCCAGCACGCCTGGTCCTCCGGCGTGCCGGCGAGCAGCCGGCCCGCCTGGCGCACGGTCAGCCGCGAGCGCCCGAACTCGCCGACCTCGGCACCCACGACCTTGCCGCCCAGTTGCAGGACGATCGCCTGCATGCCGTAGCAGATGCCCAGCACGGGGATCCCGAGCTCGAGCAGGGCGGGATCCAGCTGCGGCGCGCCGCTCGCGTACACCGACGCGGGACCGCCGGAGAGGATCAGGCCCTTGGGCCGGCGCCGGCGGACCTCATCGACGCCGACGTGGTGCGGCAGCAGCTCGCTGAAGACGCCGCACTCGCGCACGCGGCGGGCGATCAGCTGCGAGTACTGCCCGCCGTAGTCGAGCACCACGACCTCGTCGTGGGCGACGCGGCGCTCGAGCTCGAGCTCGGAAACCGCCTGCGGGGCCGCGACGCCCGAATCCGGCCCCAGGGAGACGACGTCGCTCACGACTCCGCGCTCCACCGCCTGGCGATCCGGTCTCGCTCCGCTCGCCACCGGGCTACGCCCTTCGCACCCCTCGATGTGCCCGAGGCACACCTTCGGGGCTGCGTCCTTGCCAGTCGACGTTCGCGGAGCCGTGTCATGCCGGGACGCGCTCTGGAGCCGGGCGCGAGACGGCGCGGTTGGACATGCCGACCTGCTGGTCGCGCTGGAGTTGCTTGCCCTCGGACTGCAGTGCCGGCGCGATGTTCAGCTCGGCCCGGTTGAACTCGGCGATGTCACGGTAGCCGCAGGTGGCCATCGCGGTCCGCAGAGCTCCCATGAGGTTGAACGTGCCGTCGTTCTCGTGCGCCGGGCCGGTGAGGATCTCCTCGAGCGTGCCGTTCTGGACGGTCTGCACGCGCGCGCCCCGCGGGAGCGTCGGATGGAACGTGGCCATGCCCCAGTGGTAGCCGTGGCCGGGCGCCTCGTGGGCGCGCGCCAGCGGCGAGCCGATCATCACGGCGTCGGCGCCGCAGGCGATCGCCTTCGCGATGTCGCCGCCGTTGCGCATGCCGCCGTCGGCGATCACGCGGACGTACTCACCGGTCTCGAGCATGTTCTGCGAGCGCGCCCCCGCGACGTCGGCGATCGCCGTCGCCTGCGGCACCCCGATGCCGAGCACGCCGCGCGTGGTGCACGCCGCGCCCGGGCCGACGCCCACGAGCACGCCGGCGGCGCCGGTGCGCATCAGGTGCAGGCCGGTGTGGTAGCTCGCACAGCCGCCGACCACGACGGGCACCGGCAGCTCGGCGATGAACTCCTTGAGGTTCAGCGGCGGGCGCGTGGGATCCGCGGAGACGTGCTCGGCGGAGACGACGGTGCCCTGGATGACCAGCACGTCGAGGCCGGCGTCCAGCGCCAGCTCGTAGTAGCCGCGGACCTTCTGCGGAGTCAGCGACGCGGCGGTCACGACGCCAGAGGCCTTGATCTCCTGGATGCGCTGGGCGATCAGCTCCGGCTTGACCGGCTCCCGGTAGATCTCCTGCATCGCCCGCGTGGCCTCGTCCTTGGACAGCTGCGCGATGCGGGCGAGCATGTCGTCCGCGTCCTCGTAGCGCGTGAAGATGCCCTCGAGGTTGAGCACGGCGAGCCCGCCGAGCCGCCCGACCCCGATCGCGGTC
Source organism: Solirubrobacterales bacterium (assembly GCA_038318085.1). GTDB lineage: Bacteria > Actinomycetota > Thermoleophilia > Solirubrobacterales > Solirubrobacteraceae > DATLGB01. Next base: position 22,734 of record JBBQBV010000006.1, on the reverse strand, counting down.
TCCGCAGAGACGACGCCGTCCATCGCCGACGCGAGCAGCGGCAGCTCGAACCGGTACGGACCCAGGGTCCAGGAGATGTCCACGTCGTCCGGGTCCCGCGTGCGGCGGGACGGGACGATCGCGATGTCGTCAAACCCGTAGGCGCGTCGCGCCTTCTTGCCTCGGCCGATCTCTACTTCCATGGCGGGATCCTAGGTGTCGGAGCGGACGTGAGAACCCCGCAGACCGCGGGTAGTCGACGGTAGCAGCGAGTTCTGGGCAACCCTGCCCGCAACGTGCGGGGAAAGGCTCAGGAGATCTCGGCGGGGGCCAGCGGAGTGACGTCGACCTCGCCGAGCAGCTTCTCGACCTGCGCCGGGTCCACCACGCCGGCACCGAGGTGCTGCGTGGACTCCGCCCCGCAGGCCACGCCGAAGGCCAGGCAGTCCGGCGCGGAGCGGTCGGAGTAGCGCGCAGCGACGTAGCCGGCCAGAAAGGCGTCGCCCGAGCCCACCGTGGCGGTCGCCTCGATGGCCGGGATCGTCGCCCGGAAGTGCCGCGGCGGCTGCGAGGCCTCCTCGGCCAGCACCTGCGCCACGCAGCCGTCGGGCACCGTCATGATCGCCTCGCGCGCGCCCAGCTCGACCATCTCGCGCACCGCGAACAGCACGTCCTCGTCGTCGTTGAACTCGTGCCCGACGAGCTCCTCGGCCTCGAGGGTGTTCGGCGAGATGACGTCCGGCTCGGCGCGCACCGCGCGGTGCAGTGGGTCGCCGTCGGTGTCGACGATGGTCAGCACGCCCAGGCGGCGCACCTCGCGGATCAGGCGCCCGTAGATGTCGACGTCCACCCCGCGCGGCAGCGAGCCGGCGAAGACGCACAGGCTGGCCCCCTTGGCCAGATACAGCAGCTTGTCGGCGAAGAGCTCGATCTCCTGCTCTGAGACGTGGGGGCCGCGCTCGTTGATCTCGGTCTGCTCGCCGGTGGTGGGGTCGATCAGCGCGGTGTTGGTGCGCGACTCCTCGCGGATGCGCACGAAGTCCGACAGCACGGACATCTCGGTCAGCTGCTCGACGATGCGCGTGCCCGTCGGCCCCCCGGCGAGCCCCGTGGCGATCACAGGCTGGCCGAGCGCCTTGAGGACCCGGGCGATGTTGACGCCCTTGCCGCCCGGCATCGTCGTCTGCTCGACCGTCCGGTGCCGCCGGCCCGGCTGGAAGTTCGGCACGGCCAGCGTCTTGTCGATCGCCGCGTTGAGCGTGACGGTGATGATCACACCGCGGCCTCCTCGGAGGATCCGCGCCCCGCGCTCGGCCGGCGCCGGGCGAGCGCGGCCACGAGCAGCAGCACGACGGCCAGCACGACGAGCGTCCACGGCCGGGTGAGGAGATCCTGGGCCTGCCGGCCGAGACCCGCCTTGGGGACGGCGAGGTTGGCCAGCAGGGGCACGGAGGCGACCGGCCTGCCGTGCAGTTGCACGACCAGCTTGCCGAGCTTGTCGCCGAAGCGCACCGGGCCGTCGATGATGCTCGGATAGGACTTGAGGTAGGTGAAGTGCTCGTCCTTGCGCAGCACCTTGTGGACCGTGCGGGCGGCGACCAGCGGCAGGTCGGCTCCCGCCCGGTGGCGGATGGGCACGGTGGCGACGGTGTCCCCCCGCACGACGGCGCGCGTGAGCCGGTACTTGGTGAACCCGTAGTTGAGGAGGTCGACGGACTGCACGTTGCGAGCGCTCCGCCCGGCCGCGCCGATGACGACGGAGATCAGGTGCATGCCGCGCTTGGTGCCCGAGGCGACGAGCACGTCGCCGGCCAGGCTCGTGTGGCCCGTCTTGACCCCGTCGACCCAGCCATAGTCGCCCAGCAGGGTGTTGCGGTTGGTCAGCGTCCGCGGGTGCGCGCCCGACCTCAGGGTCAGCTGGTTCGTGTTGACCGTGTGGCGGAAGAAGCGGAACTTGCGCAGCGCGCGCGTCAGGGTCGCCAGGTCGCGCGCGCTGGAGAAGTTGGTCGACGAGTCGAGCCCGATCGGGTTCTCGTAGTGGGTGTTGTGGAGGCCGAGCTCCTGCGCGCGGCGGTTCATCATGCGCACGAACGAGGGCACGGAGCCGCCGACATCGGTCGCGAGGGCGACGGCGGCGTCGTTGGCGGAGGCGACGAGCAGGCCGCGCATGAGGTCCGCCTCGGTGATCCGCTCGCCCTCGACCAGGTGGATCACCGACTCGGCGGGCGCGGCCCGGTAGCGCGGAGCGGTCACGATGTCCTTGAGGCCGCCGCGTTCGAGCGTCAGCAGTGCGGTCATGAGCTTCGTGGTCGACGCGATCGGTCGCCGCGCGTCGGCGTTTTTTGCGTAGGCGACGTCGCCCGACGCGGCCTCGACGACGATCGCTTCCGGCGAGGCGACGCTCGGCTCCGCGGCGCCGGCGCCCACGGGGCCCGCGAGCGTGGCGAGGACGGCCAGCAACGGCAGGATGGGACGGGTCCGGGCGCGCGTCACGGCCGCAATCGCCCGGCTCGGATGGGGCTCGACGGGTCGGCGCCGCCCCCTGCGATGACGACGGTGAAGCGGACGACGACGGCCGCGGCCGGCGCCGGGGGCGCCAGCAGCCGGGCGGGGCTGCGACCGTTCACGGCCAGCGATCATAGTCGCCGCCGGCCCGTGGACCCGGTGGCTCATCCCAGCGACCACGCCAGCGCACGCAGCCGCTCGGCCTCGCGAAGAGCCGCGTCTGCGGGGGTGCCGCCGGCCTGTTGGTAGGCGTCGACGATCGAGCGCGAGGCGGCCACGAGCCCGCCAGCCCTTCCCGGTGCGAAGGCCGGGGCCAGGGCGGCGACGTCGCCACCCTGGGCGCCCACGCCGGGCAGCAGGAACGGCGAGCGGGGCATCAGCTCGCGCATGCGCTCCAGATGCTCGGGCTGGGTCGCGCCCGCCACGGCGCCGACGTCCTTCAGACCGGCCTCCCCGGCCTCGCCGAGCGCGTCGGCGAGCACCGCGAGGCGCTCCCACACTCTGCCCCCGCCGGCGAGCTCGAGGTCCATCACGTCGGCGGCGCCCGGGTTGGAGGTCCGTACGAGCAGGAAGGCCCCGGCGCCGGAGCTGCGGGCGCGGTCGACCAGCGGCTCGAGCGCGTCGCGGCCGAGCAGCGGGTTGGCGGTGAACGCGTCGCTTCCCAGCGCGCCGACGAGCGACTCGGCGTAGACCCCTGCGGTCACGGGAACGTCGCCGCGCTTGCCGTCGAGCAGCACGAGCAGCCCGCGTTCGCGCGCGTGGGCGACGGTCGCGGCGAGGGCGTCCCACCCCGGCGCGCCGAGGCGCTCGAAGCAGGCGAGCTGCGCCTTGACGGCGACGACGGCGCCAGCGACCGCGTCGATCACGGTCCGGCAGTGGGCGGCGACGTCGGCGGCGCCCGGCCACAGCGTCGCGGGGTCCGGATCCAGACCGCAGACGATCTGGGACTCGCGCTGCGCCACCGCGTGAGCGAGGCGGTCTCCGAAGTTGGAGAGCGTCATGCGGACACCACGGGCGCCGGCGGCGACGTGCCGGCCGGCGCCCGGGTGAGCAGTCGTGCGAGGGGCTACTTGACGGCCTTCTTGAGCCCGGACCCGGCCGTGAAGCGCGGGACCTTGGTGGCCGCGATCTTCATCGTCGCGCCCGTGCGGGGGTTGCGACCCTCGCGAGCACCCCTCGAGGCCACGTGGAACTTGCCGAAGCCCGTGAACGTGACCTCGCCGCCGCTCTGCAGCTCGCTCTCGATCGTGCCGAGGACGGCATCCACAGCCGCGCCGGCATCCTTCTTGGACAGGCCGGCCTCGGTAGCGACCTTGTCAACGAACTCTGACTTCGACATCGGAGACTCTCCTTGTTCCCGCTGGACGGGTAGTGGGTCTGCTCGACGCTAACAAGGTCGCCGGACATCGCTGCAGGGCCAAATCCAGGTGCCGTCCGCAAATTGCGGACGCTTGTTCGCGCAAACAGAGGTCAGTTTGCGCCGCTGGCAGCCGAGATCGCCCGTTTCGCAGCCGCTTGGAGGGCCGCCGACCGCGATGTGGCGATTTGGCCCTGTGCCGCGGAATCCAGAGCGATACGGGCATCCAGGAGGGTCGGGCCGAGCAGCGCGAGCGGCCCGGAGACAGCCACGAGCGCCCGCTCGGCGCTGCGCACGGCGACGACGACCCCTTCCGGAACCCGGATCGCAGCCTCCGTGGCCGCTCCCAGCGCGGAGATCACCTCGCGTGCCGGCCCGTGCAGCGCCCGCGCCCCGGCCAATCTCTCCCCACCGGCATCGAGGACGACGACGGCGCGGACGTCAGCCGACAACTCGCGCACGTACGCGATCGCCAGCTCCGGGGTGAGCGCAGCCGTCATGGGCGTCGGGCACGATACGCCTGTGGACCTCTCCCGGATCGCCTGGCTCATCACCGTGGTGATCTGTGTCATCGCCGCCCTCGTCCTCCTCGTCGACCAGTACTACGGCTACGCCGGGGTGCTTGCCGCCGTAGGGCTCAGCGCGGCGATCAACCTGCGCTGAGGTGGCGGGGACCCGCGTCGTTCCGCACGGCCGCAAGCGGCACACCGTGGAACGTTCAGGCTGGCTGTCGACCACGACGCTTCTTCGGTCGTACACCTTGGAACGACGGAGTCGACATCCGACCACGACGTTCCCCGGGGTGACCCGTCCGGAGGTGTGGAACGAACCGGCCGGCGGGCTCCTCTCACTGCCTACTGTCCGCGCCTGCGCCCGCCAGCCAGGCCAGAAGCTTGCGCGCCGCGATGCCGCGGTGGGAGATGGCGTCCTTCTCGGCGTCGGAGAGCTCCGCCATCGTCCGCGTGTCGCCGTCGGGGACGAAGATCGGGTCGTAGCCGAAGCCGCCCGCGCCGCGCGCGTCGGCGACCATCGTGCCGTCACACACGCCCTCGAAGAGCGTCTGGACCCCGTCGGCGGCGACGTGGGCGACGACGCAGCTGTAGCGCAGCCGCGAGCCGGCCGGGACCTCGTCGCGCAGCTTGTCGAGGTTGGCCTTGTCGGTGGCGCAGTCGCCCGCGTAGCGTGCCGAGTGCACGCCCGGGCGCCCGTCCAGGATCTCCGCGCCGATGCCCGAGTCGTCGGCGATCGCCGCCCGCTCCGTAGCCGCGGCGGCGGCGCGGGCCTTGATCAGCGCGTTCTCGGCGAAGGTCTCCCCCGTCTCCGGTGGTGACGTGACACCGGCGGGCAGCGGGCGCACGTCGACCTCGCCGCCCAGCAGGCGGGCGAGCTCGCGCCACTTGTGCTCGTTGTGCGTCCCGAGGACGAGGCAGATCGCCGGCACGCGCGGGCCCTCAGCCCGAGACGGCGGCGGCCTGGGCCTCGCGCAGCGCCTCGATGCCCCTCTCGGCCAGCGCCAGCAGGTCGTCGAGATGCGCGCGAGAGAGTGGCGTGCGCTCGGCGGTCGCCTGGACCTCGACCAGCCCGCCGTCGCCGGTCATGACCACGTTGGCGTCGACCTCGGCCGAAGAGTCCTCCGGGTAGTCGAGGTCGAGCAGTGCGACGCCGCCGACCATGCCGCAGGAGACGGCCGCGATGCCGCCGGTGAGCGGGACCGCGTCGAGCTTGCCGCCCGCGACCAGCGATCGCAGGGCCAGGTCGAGTGCCACGTAGCCGCCGGTGATCGATGCACACCGGGTGCCGCCGTCGGCCTGCAGGACGTCGCAGTCGATGTAGACCGTGCGCTCGCCGAGCCGCTCGAAGTCGACGATCCCGCGCAGCGCGCGGCCGATCAGCCGCTGGATCTCGACCGAGCGCCCGTCGGCCTTGCCCTTGGAGATGTCGCGCTGCTTGCGGTCGCCCGTGGAGGCGGGGAGCATCCCGTATTCGGCGGTGACCCAGCCCCGGCCGCGGCCCTGCATCCACCTGGGCACCGACTCCTGCACCGAGGCCGTGCAGATCACGCGCGTCTCGCCGCAGGAGATCAGCGCCGAGCCGGTGGCGGTGCGCACGAAGCCGGGCTCGATCGTCACCGGGCGCAGCTCGTCCGCCGCGCGGCCGTAGGAGCGCTCGGGCATCAGCGCAGGCCGGCCGGCGCGGGAAGGTCGAGCAGGACGGTCTCGGCCTCGTGGACGTCGACGTGCTCGACCGGCCCGAGCGGCAGCTGCAAGAAGCGGGTGCCGAGCGCGCGGAACTCGTCGACGTCGCCGGTGCACAGAAAGCGGTAGTGGCCCTCGTCCTGCGCCCTGGAGTCCAGGTCGCGCGCGACGAGGGCGCACTCGACGCGGCGGGCGATCGCCGCGCCCGGGGTGATAAGGGTGACGTCCCGGCCGAGCATGCGCTGGATCATGGGGCGGATGAGCGGATAGTGCGTGCAGCCCAGGATCACGATGTCCACCCGGGCCTCGCGCAGCGGCTCGCAGTAGTCGCGCACGGTGCGCACCATCTCGTCGTCGAAGGTCAGGCCCGCCTGGATCATCGGCGTGAGCTCCGGGCACGCGACGCTCGTGAGCCGCAGGTGCGGGTCGGCGCTGTGCAGCGCCAGCGCGTAGGCGCCCGAGGCCACCGTGGCCGGCGTCGCCAGCAGCCCGACGCGGCCCGTGCGCGTCTTGACCGCCGCCTCCTGGGACTCGGGTGCGATCACCGGGATGACGTCGATCCCGCTCTCGCCCCCGAAGCGCGCCTCGAGCAGCTCCGCCGCGGCGGCGGTCGCCGAGTTGCACGCGACCACGATCAGCTTCGCCCCGCGCGCCACGAGCTCGCCCGCGACGTGCACGGCGAAGCCCTGCAGCTCCTCGGGCTGCCGGGTGCCGTATGGGAAGCGGGCGCTGTCCCCGAGGTACAGGAAGTCCTCGTGGGGCAGGTTCACCAGCAGCTCGTGGAGCACGGTGAGCCCGCCGACCCCGGAGTCGAAGACCCCGATGGGACGGCGGCGTTGTGCGGTTGTCGCGGCGTCCGCCATGGCGCCCAGTGTCGCAGGCGCCGCGGCCGCCCCCGTCTAGCCCCCGCCGACCTTCGTGATCGCCGACTGGAGCTTGTTGATCACGGTCTTGGCGATGCTCTTGTTGTCCGAGAAGCCGCCGGCGGCCTTGACCACCCCGGCCAGTACGACCGCCAGCAGCAGGATCAGGCCGACGTACTCGACGGTCCCCTGCCCGCCCTCGCGCCGCAAGCCCAGCAGTGCCCCGTGGATGCGGCCCATCACCTCGTATCCCATGGTGTCCTCCGTCCTTCGCGGTGTGCTCCGCCGAGGTGGCGGAGCCGGTGAACCACGAGTCTTGGGAGGATCGCGTGACGGCTCTAGACGCCGCCGTGCCGATTTCGTGACGAAGATGTGCCAGAAGTGCGCGCCCTCGTCGTCACCAACATGTACCCGACGCCCGAGCGCCCCGCGCTCGGGTCCTTCGTGCGCGACCAGGTCGAGGCGCTGCGCCGCCGGGACGACGTGGAGGTCGAGCTGCACGCCTTCCCGCCCGGCCTCCGCGCCTATCCGGAGGCAGTGCGCGACCTCCGCCGCCGCTTCGGCGGCCGGCGCTTCGACGTCGTCCACGCGCACTTCGGCCTGACGGCCTGGCCGGCGCTTCTGGCCCGGCTCGGCCCGGTGCTCGTCACCGTGCACGGCAACGATCTCTTCCATCCGCGCTCGAGGCTGATCACCCGCACCGTCCTGCCGTTCGTCCTCCCCGCCGCGGTCTCGCGCGCCTTCAGCGCCAACGTGCCCGGGGCAGGGACGACCCGGCGCGTCGCCGTCCTGCCCGTCGGTGTCGACACCCGCCGCTTCGCCTCCATCCCGCGCGCCGAGGCGCGCGCCCGCCTCGGCCTGGACGCCGCCGGCCCCTACCTGCTCTTCCCGCACGATCCGAGACGGCGGCTCAAGGGCTTTCCGCGCGCCGTGGAGGCCGCCGGCGACGTGCCCCTGCTGACGCTCGGCAACGTCGCGCCCGAAGAGGTGCCGTACTGGATCAACGCGTCCAACGCGGTGCTGGTGCCGTCGCTCGACGAGGGATTCGGGCTGTCGGTGATCGAGGCGCTGGCGTGCGGCGTCCCGGCGCTCGGGACGCCCGTCGGGATCCATCCCGTCGCGCTCGAGGGCATCGCCGGAAGCCACTGCCTGTCCTGGGACCCGGGACCCTGGCGCAGCGCGCTCGAGCCCATCCTGGCCGACCCCGATCCGCGGGTCCAGGGGCGCGCGCGAGCCGAGCTGTTCTCCGCGGACCGCATGGCGAACCGGGTGGTCGCCGCGTGGCGCGAAATCGCCTGATCTGCACAACCCGGGCCTACACTCGCCCGTTCCAGACGCCAGCCGTCCGATCATGAACCGACTGTTCCGAGCCAAGCGACCTGCGAGATCCGCGGGTGACGAAGCGGGTGCGACCACGCCCCAGCCCGAGGCTCCCTACGCCGGAGCGCATCCGCCCGTGCCCGCCGGCACCGATCTCGACAAGCTGGTCGGGGACCGCCCCACCACCCAGCGCCGCGGCCGCCTGCGCCGACGCCTGCGTCACCTGCGCGGGGTCCGCGAGCTTCTGCTGCGCGACCTCGGCGGCCTCGTCTTCGAGGTCCACCGCTCGGGGCAGCCCGGCTCGGACGCCCACCGGCGCCTCGTGACCGAGAAGCTCGGCCGCATGGCGACCGCGGACGCCGAGCTGCGCGAGCTCGAGGGCCTGCTCGACGACCACCGCGGCCTCGTCGTCCGGGAGCCGGGCATCGGCGGAGCCTGCTCGAGCTGCGGCGAGATCTACGGCAGCGACGCCCGCTTCTGCTGGGCATGCGGCACCCCGGTCGCCCCCGGCGCCCGGCGCCCGGCGCCCGCTGCGCGGCCGGCGGATCTGCCCGCCCTCGGGGTCGTCAGCGCGCCGTCGCACACGTGGGTCGAGGGACACAGCGAGGAGATCGCTGCCCCGCCGCCGCCGCCGCCGACCGCTCCGCCGGCGCACGGCGCGCCACCCTCGACGGACGGCACGCCGCCTCCTGCACCCTCCGAGGCGCCCACCCGGGTGCAGCCGCCCATATGAGCACGGCCGACATGCCGCCGCCCCCGCCGCCGGGACCGGGACCGGGGCCGCCCGGCCTGCCCGGATGCCCGCGCTGCGGCGCGCCCGTGAGCCCGGGTCAGGACTGGTGTCTGAACTGCGGCACCGCGGTGACGTCCGTGGTCGCCGGCGCCCCCGGCTGGCGCACGCCCGTGGCGATCGTCGCCGCCGTGCTGGTGATCGCCGCCGTCGCGCTCGTCTTCGCCTTCGTGCAGCTCTCCGGCGACGCGGAGCAGGTCGCCGAGGCGCCTGCCGCGGCGCCCGCGCCGACCGGCCCCACCGGGCCGACGGGGCTCGCCAGCCCGACCGGGCCGTCCGGTCCGTCGGGACCCTCCGGCCTGTCGGGGCCATCAGGACCCAGGGTGCCCACCCCCCGCCCGTCGACCCCGCCGGGTTCGACCATCCCGACTCCTCTTCCGTCGATCCCGCCGGGCTCGACCACCCCCTCTCCCAGGCCGAGCCGGGGAGCCGGCGGCTTCGCCTCCTGGCCGGCGGGCAGGACCGCCTACACGGTGATCCTCTTCTCCGGCACGACGCGCCCGGAGGCCGTGGCAAAGGCCAAGAGCCTCTCCACCGTTCCAGGCATCGGGATCCTGCACTCCGACGACTACTCGAGCCTGCGCAAGGGCTACTGGGTGGTCTTCTCCGGGCAGTTCGGCACGCTGAAGGCCGCGCTGGCCGCCGCCACCGCCGCGCAGTCCGGCGCGCCCGGCGCCTACGCCAAGCAGGTCAAGCCGAAATAGCCGAGGCCAGCCCCGGCCACCAGTCGCCCAGGCGCGTGACGGCCGCCGCGGCAAGCGGGTGCAGCGCGAGATCGTCCGGGGACGGCGGGGGGTCGCCGCCGAGCGCGCCCAGCAGCGCGCAGACCGAGCCGGCGAGCGCGTCGACGGCGTAGCCGCCCTCGAGCACGAAGCCGAGCGGGACGCCCTCCTCGGCGCATGCGCGCCGCAGCGAGCCGGTCATGCCGGCGAAGCCCGCCTCGGTGACGAGGCACTCGGCGAGCGGATCTGCAACGTGCGCGTCGAAGCCGGCGGAGACGAGCACGAGCTGCGGCTCGAAGGCGCGCACGAGCGGCGCCACGACGTGCTCGGTGAGCGACAGGTACGCCTCGTCGCCGGTGCCCGGCGGGACCGGCAGATTGACCGTGTAGCCCTCCCCGGCCCCGCTGCCGAGGTCCGACGCCGCGCCCGTCCCCGGATACAGCGGCGACTGGTGCACCGAGACGAAGAGCACGTCGCGCGAGGAATGGAAAATGGCGTTGGTCCCGTTGCCGTGGTGGACGTCCCAGTCGAAGATCAGCACCCGCCGCGCGGCGCCGGTGGTCAGGGCGTGGGCGGCGCCGACGGCGATCGAGTCAAAAAGGCAGAAGCCCATCGCGCGGCCCGGCTCGGCGTGGTGACCGGGCGGGCGGTGCGCCGAGAAGCCGAACGGCGCGGCGCCGGAGGTGAGTGCGTCGACGAGCGCGACCGCACCGCCCGCGGAGTGCAGCGCCGCCGGCCAGGTCGCCGGCACGCAGGCGGTGTCGGAGTCGATCTGCCCGCCGCCGGACTCGCACAGCCGATGCACGCGGTCGATCAGGCCCTCGGTGTGCACGGCGGCGAGCTGCTCGCGTGTCGCCTCGGGCGACAGCGCGCGCTCCCAGCCGAACCAGCCGTTGGCCTCCAGCGCGGCCTCCAGGCCGACCAGCCGCTCGGGGCGCTCGGGATGCCCGCGGATGACGTGGGCCAGGGACGCCGGGTGCGAGAGCCAGAGCGGGCGGGGCACGCGGATACGGTACCCCGATGCCCGCGCCCGAGCTGATCGTCGTCAGCGCCGGGGCGGCCGGGCTCTACACGGCGCTGTGCGCTGCCCGCGAGGGCGCCCGCGTCGTGCTCGTGAGCGCCCTGCCGCTGGCCGAGACCGCGTCCTACTGGGCGCAGGGCGGCCTCGCCGCGGCGCTCGCCCCCGAGGACTCTCCCGGACAGCACCTCGAGGACACGCTCGCCGCCGGCCGCGGCCTCGTGCGCCGCAGCGCGGCCGAGGTGCTCTGCGCCGAGGCCCCCGCGCGCTTCGCCGACCTCGTCGAGCTCGGGGTCCGCTTCGACGACGACGCCGGCGGCCGGCCGCAGCTCGGCCTCGAGGGCGGCCACTCCGTGCGCCGGGTCGTGCACGCCGGGGGCAGCGCCACGGGCCGGCGGATCCTGCGCACGCTCGCCGCCCGCGCGGTGGCCGAGCCGCTGATCGAGGTCCGCGAGGGCGCCCGCGTCACCGGCCTGGCGCTCGACGGCGGCGGGCGCTGCACCGGCGCGGCGCTCGACGACGGCACCGCGCTGAGCGCCCGCGCCGTCGTGCTATGCGCTGGCGGCGGCGCGGCCCTGTGGTCGCGCACCACCAACCCGCCCGGCTCGTGGGGCTCCGGGCTGCTGCTGGCCCGCTCCGCGGGCGCGGAGCTCGCCGACCTCGAGTTCGTCCAGTTTCATCCCACCGCCGTCGCGGGAGTCCCCGGCCGCGAGGGCTTTCTCATCTCCGAGGCCGTCCGCGGCGAGGGCGCGACCCTGCTGGGCCCCGGCGGCGAGCGCTTCGTCGACGAGCTCGCGCCGCGCGACGCCGTCGCGCGCGCGATCTTCCGCCTGCTGCGCGAGACCGGCGCGCCCCACGTCGGGCTCGACATGCGCGCCATCGACCCGCAGCGCTTCCCCAACATCGTCGAGGCGCTGCGCTCGGCGGGCGTCGACCCCGCGATCGAGCTTGTCCCCGTCGCGCCGGCCAGCCACTACGCGATGGGCGGCGTCGTGACCGACCTCGAGGGCCGTACGGCGACGCCCGGCCTGTTCGCGGTGGGCGAGGTCGCCTGCACCGGCCTGCACGGGGCCAACCGCCTCGCCTCCAACTCGCTGTCGGAGTGCTTCGTGTTCGGCCGCCGGGCGGCGCTGGCGGGCCTGGGCGAACCCGCTCCGAGCCAGATCGGGACGCCGGCGGGCCAAGCGCCGCCGGCGCCGGCGCGCGCGACGCGCGAGGCGCTGTGGCGGCTGGCCGGCCTGGAGCGCAGCGCCGGAGATCTGCAGGAGCTGCTCGCAGACCCGCACCCGCTCGCGCGGCTCGTCGCCGCGTGCGCCCTGGCGCGCGAGGAGACGCGGGGCGGGCACGCCCGTAGTGAGTTCCCGGCGTCCGACGGCAGACTGGACGGGCGGCATTCCGTCCTGGCACCGCAAGCTTTGACGCCTCGGCTCGTTTCCTGGCAGTAGCGGCGCAAGAAGCGCCGGCCATGCGAGTGGGAGGGAAGCCAAGGAGATGTACCGCTTCAGCCGCGCCATCTACCGCGATCTCGCGCACGAGATCCTCGACGAGCCGGTCTGTCCCGACGGCACGTCCAACCACGAGCACGTCCTGAAGGCCTGCGAGGCCGCCGTCCACCGGCTCGCCACGGACCGGCACTACTTCGCGAAGCCGTCCAAGACGCTGTTCGCAGACATCCGCGTCTTCTTCCCGATGTCGGCCCAGCAGCGCGCCTTCCAGGTGATCGACGTCTACCTCGGCCTGTGCAGCGAATGGCTGTCCTCGCAGCCGGCGACGGGGTTTGACGCGCTGGGCAACCGGCTCGAGTGCCGCGCCACGACGCGCAAGGGCCGCCCCTGCCAGCGCATGCCTCTGCCGCACAACGGCTACTGCCCGTCACACCAGCACCTCACGGAGGCCGAGGAGCGCGCGCGGCAGCTGGCGGTCGCCGCGTAGCTAGCGTTCTCCGAGGTGCTCCTCGGAGTCGATGTCGGAGGGACGTTCACAGACGCCGTGCTGGCCGTCGGCGGGCGGCTGGTCACCGCCAAGGCGCCGACCACGCCCGAGGACCAGTCCGAGGGCGTGCTGGCGGCCGTGCGCACCGCGCTCGAGCGCGCGCAGGCGCGGGCCGCGGATGTCGAGGGCTTCTCCCACGGGACAACGGTCGCCACGAACGCGCTGCTCGAGGGACGCGGGGCGCGCACGGCCTTCGTCGCCACCGCCGGGTTCGAGGACCTCGTCGAGCTCGGCCGCCAGGCGCGCGCCGACCTGTACCGCCTGTGCGCGGCGCATCCCGCGCCGCTGGTCCCGCCCGAGCGCCGCGTCGGCGCGGCGGAGCGCATGGGCCCCGACGGCGTGCTCGAGGCGCTCACCGAGGAGGCGGCCGGCGACGTCGTCGAGCGCCTACGCGCGCTGGAGCCCGAGGCCGTCGCCGTCTGCCTGCTGCACGCCTACCGCCACCCCGAGCACGAGCGCGCGCTCGGCGACGCCCTGGCCCGCGCGCTGCCGGGGGTCCACGTGTCGCTCTCCAGCGAGGCGGTCGGGACGTTCCGCGAATACGAGCGTGCCGCCACGACGGAGGTCGACGCCGCCCTCTCGCCGCTGCTTGCCGACTACCTGCGCCGGCTCGTCTCCCGGGCCGAGGACGCCGGGCTCCCGCGCCCGGACGTGATGCAGTCCTCGGGCGGGCTGGCCGACGTCGAGCACGCCGGCGCCCACGCCGCCACGACGGTCCTGAGCGGGCCGGCCGGGGGGGCCGCGGGGGCGGCGTGGTCCGCGGGCGGCGCGGGCGAGCGGGGCGCGCTGTGCTTCGACATGGGCGGCACCTCCTGTGACGTCTGCGTGATCGAGGGCGGCCGGGTGCGGGAGACCAGCGGCCGCCCCGTCGGGGACCGGCCGATCGCGCTGCCGATGCTCGACCTGCACACGGTCGGGGCAGGCGGCGGCTCCGTCGCCTGGGCGGACGCGGGGGACGCGCTGCGCGTCGGGCCGCGCTCCGCCGGCGCCCGACCCGGGCCCGCCGCCTACGGCCACGGCGGCGAGGAGCCGACGGTCACCGACTCAAACCTCGTGCTCGGCTACCTCGACGCCGGCTCGCCGCTGGCGGGGTCGCTGACCCTGGACGCCGGAGCCGCCGAGCGGGCCGTCGGCGCCCTCGGAGAGCGCCTCGGCCTCGACCTGCGCGAGTGCGCGCAGGGCATCCTCGACGTCGCCAACGCCGAGATGGTGCGCGCGCTGCGGGTCATGACGGTGGAGCGCGGCGTCGACCCGCGCGATCTCGCGCTGCTGCCGTTCGGGGGCGCCGGGCCGCTGCATGCCGCGGCGATCGCCGCCGAGCTCGGGATGACCACGATCCTCTGCCCGCGCGCGTCCGGGGTGCTCGCCGCGCTCGGCCTCGTCGTCTCCGAGCGCCGCCGCGACGTGCAGCGCAGCGTCCTGCTCGCGGGCTCGGCGCTCACCGCCGACGCGGTCTCCGGCGCGGTCGCCGAGCTGGCCGAGCGCGCACGCGCGGACCTGGGCGACGGCGCCGAGCTGCGCACGGTCTTCGAGCTGCGCTATCGCGGGCAGGCCTTCGAGCTGACCGTCGAGCTCTCCGAGCCCGGCCCGGCCGAGCTGCGCGAGGCGTTCGCCGACGCGCACGAGCAGGCCTACGGCTACCGCGACCCGGACGGCGAGGTCGAGCTCGTCACCGTGCGGGTGACGGCCGCGCTGCCGGGTCCGGAGATCGACCCCGACGCGGCCGGCGCGGAGGGCCGCGGCGCCGAGCGCTCCACACGCCGGGCGATCTTCGGCGGAAGGGAGCTCGAGGCCGCGGTGCTGCGCGGCGAGCCGGCGCCCGGGGACCGCATCGAGGGCCCGGCGATCGTGGAGCTGCCCGAGGCGACGCTCGTCGTGCCGCCCGGCTGGGCGGGCGAGACCGAGACCGCCGGGACGATCAGGCTGACATGGACGCGGTAGCGCTGCGGGTCATCAGCGGCGCGCTGCGCGCCGCCTGCGAGGAGATGGGCGCCGTGCTCGTCCGCGCGGCGCACTCCGCCAACATCAAGGAGCGCCGCGACTGCTCCTGCGCGCTCTTCGACGCCGACGCGGCGATGGTCATGCAGGCCGAGCACATCCCCGTGCACCTCGGCGCGATGCCCGCGGCCGTCGCGGCGATCGCCGCCGAGCGCGCGGACGGCGACGACCGGCCCTGGGTGGTCAACGACCCCTACGCCGGCGGGACCCATCTGCCCGACATCACGGTGGTCACGCCGGTCACCGACGGCGACGCGTTGCTGGGCTTCGCCGCCTCGCGCGCGCATCACGCGGACGTCGGCGGGCCGACGCCCGGGTCGATGCCAGCGGACTCGAAGACCCTCGCAGACGAGGGGGTCGTGATCGCCCCGGGCCCGCTCGACGACGCCGCGATCGACGAGCTCGCCGACCAGATGCGCAACCCGCCCCAGCGCCGCGCCGACCTGCGCGCGCAGCTCGCCGCCAACCGCGCCGGCGCCCGCCGGCTCGCAGAGCTCGCCGAGAAGGTCGGCGCCGCCGAGCTGCGCGCCGCCACGGACGAGGTCCAGGACTACGCCGAGCGGCGCATGCGCGCGTGCCTGGCCGAGCTCGGCGACGGGACGCGCGAGGCGCGCGACGTCCTCGAGGCGGCGGAGGGGGACCTCGAGCTGCGCCTCGCCGCCACGGTCGAGGGCGACGAGCTGGTGCTCGACTTCAGCGGCAGCGCCGACCAGCACGCGGGCAACCTCAACTGCCCGCTGGCGGTCACCGTCTCCGCCTGCCTGTTCGCGGTGCGCGTCCTGACCGATCCCGACATCCCGCCCAGCGCGGGCGCGACGCGCCCGCTGCGGGTCGTCGCGCCGGAGGGCAGCCTGCTCAACGCCCGCGCCCCCGCCGCCGTCGTGGCGGGCAACGTGGAGACCTCGAGCCGCGTCGCCGACCTCGTCCTCGCGGCCTTCGGCCGCGCGCTCGGGCAGGGGACGATGAACAACGTCGTCCTCGGCACCGACGCCTTCACCTACTACGAGACCCTCGGCGGCGGCCAGGGCGCCTGCCCGGACGCCGACGGGCCGAGCGCGGTGCACGTGGCGATGTCCAACACGCTCAACACGCCGGTGGAGGCGCTCGAGCTGGAGTTCCCGCTGCGGGTGACCGAGTACGCGGTGCGGCGCGGGTCGGGCGGCGACGGCGCGCACCGCGGAGGCGACGGGGTGGTGCGCGAGTACGAGGCCCTGGAGGACATGGAGCTCTCGCTACTCACCGAACGCCGCCGCCACGCGCCGCCGGGCGCCGCCGGCGGCCGGCCCGGCGCGCGCGGCCGCAACCTGCTCGACGACGAGGAGCTCCCGCCGAAGGCCAGGGCGACCCTGCGGGCGGGGTCGCGCCTGCGCCTGGAGACTCCGGGCGGCGGCGGCCACGGCGAGCCGGACGGGTAGCTTTCCGCGCGATGTTCCCCTCCTCGCCACCGCCGCTGAGCGGCGTCGTCCACATCGACGTGCGGGTCGACCGCGCCCGCTGGCACGTCGCGACCGCCGGCGAGCCCGACGCGCCGCCGATCGTCCTGCTGCACGGCTGGCCGCAGCACTGGTGGGCATGGCGCCGGATCATCCCCGAGCTCGCCAGCGCGCACCGCGTCTATGTTCCGGACCTGCGCGGCTTCGGCTGGAGCGACGCCCCGCCCGGCAACTACTCCAAGATGGGCCTGGCGGACGATGTCGTGCGCCTGCTGGACGTGCTGGAGATCGACAGGTGCGTGCTGGTCGGCCATGACTGGGGCGGCTTCGTCGGCTGGCTGACGGCCGTGCGCGCGCCCGAGCGCCTCGAGCGCCTCGTCCCCCTGAGCATCGTGCACCCCTGGTTCAAGCCGGACCGCGACCTCAAGAGCACGCTGAAGACCAGCTACCAGCTGCCGATCGCCACGCCCGGGCTCGGGCCGGCCCTGCTGCGCCGGGCGCCTGCGGCGGTGCGCGCGCTCCTGCGGGAGGGCTCCGGCCCCGACCACCGCTTCAGCGACGAGGACCTGCGCCTGTACGCCGCGGCGTTCACCCGCGCCGACCACGCCCGCGCCGCCTCCGCGCTGTACCGCACCTTCCTGACCCGCGAGCTGCCGGCGATGGCCGGCGGCCGCTACGCCAACCGGCGCGTCGAGATCCCGGTCGTCGCGGCGACGGGCGCGCTGGACCCTGTCGTCACGCCCGCGCGGCTGGCGGGCGCCGAGGCGCACGTCCCGAACCTCCGTACCCTCGTCGTCGAGAACACCGGGCACTTCCTGCCCGAGGAGCGGCCCGAGCGCGTACTGGACCTCATACTCGAGCGGTGACCGACGTCGCCTTCCTCGGCCTCGGGATCATGGGATCCCGGCAGGCCGTCCACCTGGTCAGGGCCGGCCACGACCTCACGGTCTACAACCGGACCCGCTCCAAGGCCGACGACTGGGCCGCCGAGCACGGGGCGAACGTCGCGGCCACGCCGCGCGAGGCCGCCGCGTCGGCCAACGTCGTGATCTCGATGGTCGTCGACGGCGACCAGGTCGCCTCGGTGCTGCTCGCCGAGCCCGACGGGGCCGTGCACGGCGCCCGCGACGGGGCGGTGTTCGTGGACATGTCGACGATCGCGCCGTCGCAGACCCGGGCGATCGGCGAGCGACTGGCCGAGCGCGGCGTGCGGATGGTCGACGCGCCCGTGACCGGCTCGGCGCCGAAGGCGGCCGACGGCACGCTGACGATCATGGCCGGAGGGGCCGCCGAGGACGTCGAGCGCGTGCGGCCCCTGCTGGAGGCCATGGGGGCACTGGTCGTCCACGTCGGCGCCCTCGGCCAGGGCGAGATGGTCAAGCTGATCAACAACTCGACCGCGGCGATCAACGCGTCGGTCGTCGCCCAGGCGCTGATCGTCGGCAAGGCCGCGGGCGTCGACCTGGACGCTCTCGTGCAGGTCATGGGCGCCGGCTCGGGCGCTTCGGCCATGCTCGCGCTCAAGGCGGGGCCGATGCGCGAGCACGACTACACGACGCTCTTCAAGCTCGAGCACATGCTCAAGGACGTCCGGCTCTGCCTCGAGGAGAGCCAGGCCGCCGGCGTCCCGTTTCCCGCCGCCGCCGCGGCCCGCGACCAGTACGTCGCGGCCATGGGCCGGGGCCTCGGCGGCGCCGACTTCGCTGCCGTTGCGGAGGTGCTCGAGGCCTTCGCCGGCGTCGATCTCTGATGCCGGCGCGGCTCCGCCCCTCTACTGACACAGCGTCATTCTCAGAAAACCGCCGATACGCAGGGAAGTTTTGTATTTCAGGAGCTTGTGCTTAGTATGTGACCCTCGCTCCGGAGTCCTGGTCGGGTGACCGGCGGAGCGTTTCTTGCAGGCCACACGCCTACCCCCCTTCTCTATGCCAATCGCCTTCAAGGAATGGGCTGTCACCGTGCGCGCACTCGCCGAAGGCGAGCAGCTCGTCACCCTGCGCAAGGGTGGAGTGCACGAGCCCACAAAGCAGTTCGAGCTCGAGCACCATCGGTTCTTTCTGTATCCGACGTTCGATCACCAGCGCAACGACCTCGTGCGCGAGTCCCACCAGCCGGAGCTCCGGCGCGCCCTCGAGGAGGGGGTGTGGGCCGACGGCGAGGCGCCTGCCTGGGCCCTGACCGCCGACGGCGGCATCGCGCAGCCAGATCGCGTGCGCATCCGCGCCTGGGCCGAGGTCGCCGGCGCCTGGACGGTCACCGACCGCCGAGCGATCGAGGCGCTGTCCCCGTACTACGTCTGGACCACGGACTACGCCGAGAAGCGGCTGTCCTGGAAGCGCCGCCACCCGCTCAACGTCGTGCTGCTGCGGACCTACCGGATCCCGCGTCCGGTCACCGTCAAGGTGCGCGACGACTTCGGCGGCTGCCGCTCGTTCTTGGAGATCACCCGCGACCTGCCGTTCGAGGGCACCCCCGTGCTCTCCGACGAGGAGTTCGAGCGGGCCTCCGAGGAGATCGGCCGCGTCGCCGACGCCAACGGCACGCCGGTCGCCGTGCCGGCCTTCGCCTGACCCCTACGCTCCTTCCGTTCTTCGGCCAGGCGCGGTCGCTGCTCGCGGTGGGCATCGGCGGAGGCGGCGACTGCGTCGGCGCGCTCGCGATCTCCGACCTCGCCCGGGCCGCGGGGCTCGCCGGCCGCACGGGCGGCGTGACCTGGGAGCGCCGGCCGATCGATCCGCTCCCAGGGCCCCGCCGGCTGGCGGAGATCGAGGGCGCCGAGCCGCTCGTGGCGGGCGCGGTCCTGGCGACGCAGGACACCCGCGGGCCGGGCGGCTTTCTCTTCGCGGAGTCCAACCTGGCGCGCGTGATCGGCGAGTCCGTCGTGCTCGTGGACCCGCATGGCGGTCCACGCGCGGTCGCCACCACCCTCGACGCCGCCGCGGAGGCGCTCGGCTGCGACCTCGTGGCCCTCGTCGACGTCGGCGGTGACGTCCTCGCCCACGGCGACGAGGCCGGCCTGGCGAGCCCGCTGTGCGACTCGGTCATGCTCGCCGCCTCGCGCTTCATGGCCACGCGGTCGGTCGGGGTCGTCTTCGGCGCGGGCTGCGACGGCGAGCTGCGCCCGGCCGAGGTGCTCGAGCGCCTCGCCGAGCTGGCCCGCGCGGGCGGCCTGCTCGGCGCCTGGGGCCTCACCCCAGAGGGCGCCGGGCGCCTGGAGGCCGCGATCCAGGCGGTTCCCACGGAGGCGAGCGCCATGGCCGTGCACTGCGCGCGCGGCGCCATCGGCGAGACGGCGATCCGCGGAGGCCATCGGCGGGTCGAGCTGTCCCCCGTCGGCGCGCTCGCCTTCTTCTATGACCCCGCCGTCGCCCTCGCCGGTCCGGCGCGGCTGGCGGCGGCGGTGGCCGGCGCCAGGTCGCTGACCGAGGCCGATGCCATCATCGGGGCCATGGGCATCCGCACGGAGCTCGCCTACGAGCGCGAGTCCGCCGCCGGGTAGCGGCGCTCTGTGACCTGGCTCCAGACGGAGTCCGACACCTTCGTCGCCCGCCATGACGAGCGCGACGCGGCGGACGCCGAGCAGATCCTGCGTGCCCTGGAGGGTGCCCGTACGCGGCTCGAGCGGCTCTTCGCGGTCAGCGTCGGCGAGCTCGCGGTGGTGCTGCACGGGACCGAGGCCCAGCTCGACGCCGCCGCGCCGCTGCTGCCGCTCCAGCGGCGGATGACCACGCAGGCGGGCCGCCGCTACGTCGTCGGCTGGGCGGGGGAGCGCGACCTGCACGTGCTCGCCCCGCGCGTCCTGGCCCGGCGCGCCTCCAACGTCGAGGGCTCGCTGGAGATGCTGATGCTCGCACCCACCGCCCTGCTGGCCCGGCGCGTGGTGGCCGAGAGCAACGCGCGCTTCAAGGCGCCGAGGGGCGTCGGCTTCCTCTCGCGCTACGGCCGCTGGGCGTGGCTGCTCGAGGGTGCCGCCCAGTACTTCTCCGGCCAGGTCGCCTACGCCCGTCCGCTCGTCGCCCGCCGCCTGCGCGAGGGCTCGCCACCGACCTTCCCGCCCTCCCGCGCCGACGCGCCGCTGCTCGGAGGGTCCGTCTTCGACCTCCTCTGCCGCGAGGAGGGCGACGCCGCCGGCGTCGCGCTGGCCCGCGGCGGCCGCGGCGCCGACTCCCCCCGCCGGGCGCTGGAGCACGCGTTCCACGGGCGCGCCCTGCGCCACACGGAGGGCACGTGGCACGCGCACCTGGCCCGGATGGCCGAGGGCCGCCAGCCGCCGCGCCGCGATGGGCGCGTGAAGTGAACTGCGGCTGGTAGAGGCGGGGGCCGGACTGTGGTGGCTGCTGAAATGTGTCTCCTGGGCACATTTGGGCAGCCACCCTGCCCGCGGCGCCCCCACCCAGCCAGCGGTAGACGCCCCGCGACCCTCGGCCTACGACACGAGCGCGCTGACGACCCCCGCCGCCACGAGCGCCACGGTGACGAGCACCATCACGAGCGCCAGCGCCCGGATCCAAGGCGCCGGCGGCTCGCGGGGCATCCGCTCGGCCTCGGGGCGCACGTCGGTGCCCGAGCCGAGCAGGTCGCGGGCAACGTCGACACCCGAGGCGGCGACGAGGATGTCCCGCGGGCCCGCGGCGAGGAAGTCCGGGACGTCGAAGCCGCCGGAGCGCCGGGCGACGCTCGGGATGCCCTCCTCGAGCAGCATCCCGGAGAGCAGCTCGGCCTCGGCCTGGTTGCGCGCCCAGCCGACCTTCACGAGGCGGCCCTCGCCGTACTGCGGGGAGACCTTGCGAGCGCGCTGTTGGCGCTCGGTCATCGGGGCGACGGGCACGGGAGCGAGCGTGAACGGCATGCCGCACCGCGGGCAGAAGCGCTCCGCCTCCGCGTCGCTCGTGTGTCCGCACCCCGGGCACACGAGCGCGGCCATCAGAGCACCTCGAGCTCGGCCTCGAAGACCTGCTCGTCGACGATCTCAAACGCGCGTACCTCGGGCGCCTCGCGGTCCTGAACGCCGACGATCACGTACAGCGAGTCGGGATAGAAGGCGAGGTTGACGTCGGTCTCGGAGGGCTTGGGCGCCGTCTTGGTGTGGGAGTGGTAGATCGCGCCGAGGTCGAGGCCTGCGTCCTCGATCGCGGTCTGGACGCGGTACTGCTCCATGCCGTCCATCTCGTACGCGCGTGGCGGGTTGACGGCGACGTTGCGCATCCGGTGCACCGCGACCGCCTCGCCCTCGCGCGCGGCGATCATCCCGCAGCACTCGTCCGGAGCATCCTCGAGCGCATGGGCGATCAACTCGTCGCGGAGCCGGCGATCGATGCGCAGCGTGCTCAGGAGGGCGTCGACTGCTGCTCGGCGGGACTGGTGGTGCTGGAGGGGGTGCTGCTCGCCGTCGTCGTCGGGCTCGGGCTCGGGCTCGGGCTCGGGGCGGTGAGCGCCGGCGTGTCGTCGTCGTCGTCGGTCTCCGTCATGCCGGAGATCGAGTCCTTGAACTCGCGCATGCCTCTGCCGAGCGAGCGGCCCACCTCCGGCAGCTTCTTCGGCCCGAGCACGATCAGGGCGATGACGAGCACGATGAGCAGCTCCGGAACGCCGATGTTGGGCATGACCCCAGAGTAGACGGTGTCAGGAGCGTCCAGTGTCAAGAGCGCTCGGCAGCGGCGCCCGCCCCAGCGTCAGGCGCAGGACCACGAGGTGCTGCGCCTGGCAGCCGAGGATGGTGGTGGTGGTCTGCAGGAGCTTGTCGTCGCCGAGGCGACCGAGGGCGGAGTGCATCAGGCCCACGACCGTCTCCTCGAGCCCGAGCAGGAAGAGGAGCCGGTCGCGCGCCGAGCGAGCCTGCCCCAACCGCGAGGTGATCCCCAGCGACTGCGCGGCCTCGTCGACGTCGGCGAGGGATCGCGGCGGCGATACCCCGCGCGCGCCGAGGGCCTCGAGCGCCTGCGCGAGCGCGGCGGTGTGCTCGACCTCGTGGGCCCGGAAGTGCCGCGCCAGCGCGCGGACCCGGCCGGGGCCGCGATCGGAGCTGAGCTCGTAGCTCCTCTGCATCACCAGCTCGGCGCGCAGCAGCTCGGAGATGACCGCGGCGTCCGCGCCCACGCCGGCCGCGGCCGGCGTGGCCATGCGCAGGGCCAGCGGCGCGGCCGCCGCGATGGCCAGCGCCCGCCGGCGGGTGACGGCGGCGGTCATGCGACGCCCATCACGAACGCATGCGGGACCGGCGGATCGCCGGCGAGTCCGCGGATGAAGGCGAGGTGCTCGGCGTCGGTGGCGAACATGGCGCCGAGCAGCAGGCGCAGGTCGCGGTCGCGCACGCGCGCCAGGGCGTGCAGCAGCGCGGCCAGGACCCGCTGCTCCACCTCGATCGCGGCCGTGAGGCGACGGGCGCCCACGGGGCCCTCGTCCGGACCGGGCAGCAGGCCGTTACGCGCCTGGATGGCCGCCTCGAGCTCGGAGACGTGCTCGCGCTCCTGGCGCGCAGGCACCCGCAGCCGCGGCGAGCGCGCGAGCTGCGCAGCCGCCGTGCGCTTGAGCTCGAGCAGGCCGAGCAGCTCGACGGCGTCCG